>NZ_JBSFEV010000029.1:0-125844 GCF_053594615.1 Streptomyces sp. NPDC001858 | reverse complement strand
GGGTCATGCCGAAGACGTCGTTGAGGACGAATGCCGCGCGTTCGGCCGGGGTCAGGGAGTCCAACGCGGCCAGCAGCACCCGACTCACCTCCTCCCCTTCCAGGTCCCGCTCGGCGCAGTCGTCCGCCCACTCGTCAGCCCACTCGCCCGGCGGGTCGGGCGTGAGGTCGGGCAGCGGCAGGCGGCTCAGACAGATCCCGCCGGCCGTCTTCGCCAGCCACGACCGGGGCTCGGTGATCTCGGCGCGCTCCGCGTCCGACAGCCCGTACCACCGGCTGTACGCCTCCTCGACGACGCTCTCCGCCTCATCCGCGCTGCCCAGCATCCAGTACGCGAGGTCCAGCAGAAACCGACGCTCGTCGAGTAACTCCCCGATCGGCATCACGTCAGCATGGTCCATCCGGCAACCCCCCTCTCGTGCCCCGGGCTCTCGTTTTCTGTCGGCTCGTCAGCTTGACCGGCGACCGGCGGAGGTTGTGACACCACCCCATCGGAAGCACGGTGCCACGACCGGTGCCGACGCCGGAACCACGGCCGGCGCCACAACCGGCGCCGCGGCCGGGCGGTCAGCCCGCGTCGGTCGGCATCGGCCGCACCGGCGGGGACCAGTCACGGAAGACCGCGGCCTGCCCTCGGTCGACTCCCTCGGGGTCGAGGAGGTCCCACATCGTGACGTCCTTGATCCAGAACTCTTCGCCGGTGCGGGTCCGGCGCAGCCCGGTGTAACCGTCGGCGAAGCCGTGTTCGTGTGCGGCGCGGACGAAGTCGTCCCGGTCCTCCTGGTGGTGCGAGGAGGCCGACAGCCGGGACGGCAGGCCGGTGAACTCCTCCCAGGAGTAGCCGAAGCACTTCTGGGCCGTGCGGTTGGCGTAGCAGAAGGTGGGGTCGGGCCCCGGGCCGTGGGCGAGCAGTCCGAAGGGCGCGTCGGCGTAGAGCCAGTGGGCCGCCGCCTGCGGTGAGGTCCAGCGCGCGGGACAGAGCGGACGGCCGGTCAGGGCGAGGTGGCTGTTCAGCAGCAGCTCGGCGAAGGCGGCGCCGCCGGCGGCCGCAGGGGGGCCGAACGGGCTGGACGCACACGCGTCGGCGTCATGGAACAGCTCGGCCATGGGAAACACCTTTCCCTCGCGGTGGAAGAGGCTCCCGAGGCGGCGCCGGTGCCGGTACGGAGTGGGGGTGGCGCTGCGCCTTCGGGGAGGGGGAGGAACGGCAGAAGAGCAGGGCGACAGAGCGTCCGTCCGCGGGTGCGGCTGCTTGCGCGGGGCCCGTCGCCTGCCTGCGCGACTGACACTATCCAACGGTGTTCCGCGTTGACCGGCGAACGTTCAATTTTGTCAGGGTCGTGACCTAAAGCGACGCGCAGGCCCGGTCGAAGTCCGGCCCAAGTAGCTTCCCCCGCGCGGCTGTCACACCTTCCCGGGCTGTTCGGTCAATGCGGTGAGCAGCGGGGCGAGTCCGTCGATGCGCTGCCGCCCGTCCGCAGACCTTCCGGTGTCGGACGACCGCCGGTTCGAGCCGCAGAGAGACGCGCCATGCCATCAGACCCCGACCAGCCCTTCGACCCTGCCGCCGACTGCGTGGCTCTGGCAACGGAGGCCGCCCTGCTCGAGGCCCGCATCCGTCTGCTCAGAGAGGCGATCGACACCGTCGACGCGCGGATCAGGGCAGCCTCCGAGGCGCTGCGCGTGCTGCAGTGCCCTTCCTCCGGCAACCCGAGGGCCGAAGACCGTCGGATTTGATCACACTCACCCTCTTTTATCCCCATTGCGCCGACCTCGAACAGTGGCAACAATCGATGCGGTGACGTTCCTCCATACCAAACCGTCACCCGTATCAGAGTGAGTCACTGCATATGATGTCAGGTGGACACAATCCCGCGTTCAGACCGAGCGGCACCGCACGTGAGCCGGGGCGCGGCACGAGGGGCTGAGGATGAGAGGAACACATGGTCTCTGTAACCCATGCAGCTACCCATGCGGCGCATGACATCGAGGTGACCACCGAGAGTCTGCAGGAGGACCTGGCCCGTCTGCAGATCCAGAAGCAGGCGCTGGAAAGGGAGTTGGCCGCGGTCGTGGCCCATCTCGGCTCGGTGCAGAGAGCCCTCAGCGCTCTGGAGACGCTGATGCGCAACCCGGCCTCCGGGGCGCCGGGCACGGCAGGCGCCGCAAGTGCGCAGGCACGGCCGGGTCGGGCCGCGGAGACCGCCGAACCGCAGACCGCCGGCGCCTCCACCTCCGCCTCCGCCGAGCCTGCGGACACCGCGGCGAGCGCCGACGCACAGTCGCGCAAGCGCCAGAGCGGCAAGGACGCGAAGAGTCCGGTGGCCGCCGGCACCGAGGTGACCGGGACCGCGGACACGGACTCGGACGCGCACGGGGACGCGGATTCGCAGCGGCAGTACGGCAAGCTCACCGAGCAGATCATGGAGTACTTCGCCGGCGTCGGCGATGCCGATGTGCGGGCGCGTGATGTCGCGGCGGCTCTCGGCCGTGACACCGACAGCGGAAGCATCAACGGCGTCCGCAGCACTCTCGACCGCCTGGTCGGCACCTCCCGTGTCCAGCGGACCGGCCGGGGCCTCTACCGTGCGAGGCGTTCCTAGACGTCGGTCCGGCCCTGCGCTCCCCCTGCCGTGTCCCCTCACCCGCCCACGATCACCGCGACGCACACCCAGATCATCACCACGGTGATCAGGGACATGGCGATCAGCGTGCCGCGCAGCCATCGTCCGAAGCGGACGTGGTGTTTCTCCTCGACGCCCCCGATGGCCTCGGCGATGTGCTCGGTCACCATGCGGGCGACGTACTTCTGCTCCTCGACGTACCACCGCTCGAGGTGTTTCTTCTGCTCCCGGGTCAGCCCCGGCGCCCGTGCGGTGAACTCCGCCACGCGCTGATGTGCCGCTCGTAGGTGGGCCTCCCAGTACAGGAATGCCTCGATGTCGTTCAGGCCGCGCGCGGCCTCCTCGCTCACGTCCATGGTGTGCTCCAGGGGGAAGGCGATGACGAGCAGGTGGGAGCGCCGGGAGGCGCCGCCGAGCCGCGCTCGTCGGAGCGGCTCACGCGGCCGGGCGACTGCTCGTCCGGTTCCGGTTTGCGTCGGTGGACTGAGGCCGGCCGCTCGCGACGAAGGCGTCCCGGGGGTGCTGCACCGAGGCGAGGGAGACGAGATCCCGGCCGAAGAAGGCGGCGGTCAGCCAGACGGTCAGCACCCGGACCTTGCGCTCCCAGGTGGGCACCGCCAGGACGTGATAGCCCCGGTGCATCAGCCAGGCGGGGAAACCCTTGATGACGATGCCCTTGTACTGGAAGATGCCGCGCCCGAGCCCCAGGGTCGCCACCACTCCCAGACTGCTGTGGCGGTAGTCGCGGACCCTCCCCCCGCGCAGGTCGGCCACGATGTTCTTGGCCAGGCGCCTGCCCTGCCGCACCGCGTGCTGGGCGTTCGGCACCGTGCGCGCGCCCGGCAGGGACACCGCGAGGTCGGGCACGGCCGCGTCGTCCCCGGCCGCCCACACGTCCGGCACCGGCTCGCCGTCGGTGCCCACCCGGAGATCGGGGCGGACCACGAGCAGACCGCGCTCGTCGACCGGCAGATCGGTGTGGTTGTGCACGACCGGGTTGGAGGCGTTGCCGGCGGTCCAGACGACCAGCGCGGAATCGAACTCCTCGCCCGAGGAGAGCACGACATGCCCGTCCTCGACGGAGACGAGCTGCGTGTTCAAGTGGACGTGCCCGCCCCGGCGTTCCAGCGACCGCACCACCCAGGCGCCGGGCCCGTCCCCGACCTCGGGCAGGATCCGGCCGCGGGCCTCGACCAGGTGGAAGGAGAGTTCGCCGAAGCTCAGCTCCGGATAGGACTTGAGCATGGCGGTGGCCAGCGACAGCAGCTCGCCGAAGCCCTCGACGCCGGAGAACCCGCCGCCCACGAACGTCACGGTGAGCAGTTTCCGCCGCTCGGGCCCCGGCGGCAGCGACGCCGCCTGGTCGAAGGCGGTCAGCAGCCGGTCACGGATGGCCACCGCCTCCTCCACGTGCTTCAGGCCGATCGCCTCCTGCGCCAGCCCCGGAATGGGGAAGGTGCGGGTCACGGCGCCGGCGGTGACGACAAGGGTGTCGTAAGGGAGTTCGTAGTCGGCTCCGTTGACCGGCCGGACGGTGAGCGTCCGGTCCGTATGACGGATCTCCGTGACGCTCCCCGCGACCAGCCGGGTGCGGTGCAGGTGCCGTCGCAACGACACCGCGGCATGCCGTGCCTCGACCGATCCGGCCGTCACCTCGGGCAGGAAGGGCTGGTAGGTCATATAGGGACGCGGGTCGACGACGGTGACCCGCGCCTCGCCCGCACGCAGCGACTTCTCGAGGCCCCACGCGGTGTAGAAGCCCGCGTAGCCACCACCGACGATCACAATCTCACGCATGGTTCCCTCTGCTCGTTGGTCGACATCTGTAAGACCGAACGGGCCGAAAAGGTGTGACAGGTGTGTGGCGGGGGCGCGGCAGGGGCGCGGCGCGTCACGGTTGCCGCACCGGGGCGACCGGACGGACCATGGAGACAGCAGTACCCGCGCAAGCCCTACCCCTACGAGGCACGACCATGGCGAGCGAACCCACCTTCTTCGAACTGGGCGTGGCCGACCCCGAGCGCGGTCGCGCCTTCTACGGAGCCCTGTTCGGCTGGACCTTCGAACCCGGCCCCTCCGGTCACGGCTTCGCCATCACGACCGACGGCCTGCCGGGCGGTATGCACGGCGGCGACGAGGCGGCCTCCCCGTATCTCTTCTTCCGGGTCGACGACCTGGACGCCGCGGTCGCCAGGGTGACCGAACTGGGCGGCACGATCGAGACTCTCGGCGAGGAAGGAGAGGAGGGAGAGGAGGACGAGGAGTCGGTGGCCCGGTTCGGCCGCTTCAAGCTGTGCCGCGACGACCAGGGCTCCGCGTTCGGCCTCCACCAGCCGCCCGAAGGCGGACGCTGAGCGGTGCACGGCGAGCAGGAGACGGTGACGGCTGAACGGCGAACCGTGAACGGTGATCGGTGATCGGTGAACGGTGAACGGTGATCGGTGATCGGTTTTCACTGTGAGTTCGGGCGGGAAGTCTGGCGCGACACCCGGCACTTTCGATATGTCATGCCTCTGACATCATGAAAGTGCTGGAGTGAGAGGAAACTCGCGTGCACCTGCGCCCCCTGCGCGCCCTGTGCGGCACCGCCGCGCTCGCCCTGACCCTGCCCGTCCTGTCGGCCGGCCCGGCCTCGGCCGCCGTCCCGACGTACTCGGTCTACCTGCAGAACTACTCCACCGGTCTCAACGCGGCCGACAGCGGCGGCACCGTCGCCGCGCACCAACCCAAGGGCAACGAGGACCACCAGCAGTGGACCCCGGTCGCGGTCGGCGGCGGCCATCAGTTGCAGAACGCGGACGAGTCAGGGATCTGTCTCGGCCGCAGCGGCACGTCCGCGGTGACCGCCGCCTGCGGCGCGGACGGCACCACCTGGACGATCACGTCCGGCGCCGACAGCACCTACACCGTGAGCGTCCCGGGCGCCTCGCAGTACCTCACCGGGTCGGCCTCCGACTCCGGTGCCGTGCTGCTGGGCTCGGCCGGCGATCTCGCCCGCTGGTACCTCACCCCGGTGACGTACGCGACCGCCTCGATGCCCTCCGCCGACACCCGCACCCTCGACCAGGTCACCTTCCTCACCTCCCACAACGCCTTCGCCAACGGGGCCGACGGCAACTTCGCGTCGTTCCCGGTCAGCCTGTTCCCCAACCAGAACCGCGGCGTCGCCCAGCAACTCGGCGACGGCGTCCGGGGCTTCATGCTGGACGACTACACCGTCTCCGGGCGGGCCGTGCTGTGTCACAACAGCTGCGACGGCGTGAGCAACCCGGTCCCGCTCGCCACCGATCTCCAGCGCATGGTCGACTTCCTGAAGGCCAACCCGGGTCAGGTCGTCACCGTGTTCCTCGAGGACTACGCCTCCTCCGACGTGCTGAAGTCGTCCCTGGCCTCCGTGAACGGCCTGTACGACGTGCTGTACCGGCCCGACCAGGAGGGCGTGGCGACCAACGGCTGGCCGACGATGACCGACCTCGCGGCGCGCGGCAAGCAACTGCTGATCTTCAGCGACCGGACCCGCGCGAGCGACACCGCCAACGGCTGGACCACGCGTGACACCTTCGGTGTGATGTACCAGCGCGAGTGGACGGTCGAGAACTACTGGTCCATGGGCGCCGGACTCGGCTCCTCCGACTGGTCCTGCTACAGCCGCTGGGGCACCGGCCGGCCGCTGACCGTGACCTCGTCGGCCTTCCACCCGCTGTTCGTGATGAACCACTTCAGGGATTACACGATCGGCTCGACCGCGCAGACCGACAACGGCAAGCTCGGCAACCGCGCACAGAATTTCTGCACGCCCGCCGCGCGCAAGAAGCCCAACTACCTCGCCGTGGACCGCTACGACCTGGGCTCCCCCACCCCGCTCGACACGGTCGGCACCCTCAACTCCTACATCCTCGCCCCGGGACAGTGAGCGACGGCCCGCCGCCCGCGACCGCAGCGGGCGGCGCGGCCGTGCCGCCTCGTTGCTCAGGTCGTCAGTAGTCGTCAGTAGACGAACGGGCCGGGGAACAACCCGCTCCTCGCCACGCAGTTGATCGTGATCCCGTAGAGCACCATGCGCAACGAGTACTGCCCGCTGGAGCTGGAGTCCAGGCTGTCGCCCGCTGCCACGGTGCCGCTGAGCGGGCCGAGGACGAACGGGTTGCCGACACTCATCTGCGGGTTGATCATCCCGGTGAACTCGGTCGTCTCCCACCCGCCGTTCTTGGCGAGCACCAGGGTGGACCTCACGCTGTTCGCCTGAATCGGGAGCGGGGCGGTCACCGACGACAGGGTGACCGTGATCGTCGCCGCGCTGCCGGACTGGGTGGCCGTGAAGATCGCGGAGGTCGACGGGCCCCAGGTTCCGCAGTCGTACTGTGCGATGGCCCAGTCCGGCGTCACGGCGCCCGCCCCGGGCGCCACCGCCACGCTCCCGGCCAGCAGGGCGGCGGAGGCGGCGGCGACCAGGGCGGCACGTGACTTACGCGTCGTACGTCTCATCGGTCACTCCAGGTCAGGTCCGGTCAAGTCGGGTGCGGCATCGCCTCATTGAGGCGCAGGGACCGCAAGAAGGGAAGAAGCACGACCCCTTCGGCGCACCGCGCCCGCCACCGCCCGCCCGGACCGGACCGGACCGGTCCTGCTCAGGCCATCGAGAAGCCGTACTGCGGGGCCACGCGGGCCATGAGCTCGAAGTTCGGGGGCTCCGGCGGCGCGTCCGCACCACGGACTCCGGGCTTGCCGACGTCGGTGAACAGCCCGTCCATGCCGCCGGGCGAGAACAGCGCCAGCATGCGGACGGTCTTGCCGCTCCGGTTCAGGAAGTTGTGACGGGTGCCCTTCGGCACGTACACCAGGCCACCCGCCTGCAGTACGTGCTCCTCGTCCGCGGCCATCACCACGAGTTCGCCCTCGAGGACGAAGAACGTCTCGGACTCGTTGTGGTGTCGATGCGGAGGGGTCGCCCCTCCATCCGGAATCACACATTCGACCAGCGAGAACTCACCGTTGCTCTGAGCCTTCGACATGATCGTGGTGTAGGTGTGACCATCCAGAAAAACGGCGGTACCGCCGTCGGCCGGGACATGAACCGGCTTGACTTCTTCCGACATGCTGATCTGTCTGCTTTCTATCGTGTTCGAGAGAGACAAGTCCGAAGGATGTCACAATGATCGCTCAGACACACTGTTTGTGACTTCGACCCAACCTGTTTCCACTGTCAGGATGCGGCTACGGTCATCGTGCGGGGCCGACGTGCACGTTCGCTTCAGTGGTTGGATGCTCAACTATGACTCGACGGATCTTCATCGACAAGCAGAGCCCCAAGGCCTACCACGCGCTGGTCCAGACCTCCGAGGCCGTGCGGGCGACCGCCGCCGAGGCCGGCCTGGAGCGCACCGTCGTGGAACTGCTCAACCTGCGCGTCTCGCAGCTCAACGGCTGCGCGTTCTGTCTCGACGTGCACTCCAAGGCCGCCCTGCGCGCCGGAGAGGACCCCCGGCGGCTGGCCGTCCTCGCGGCCTGGCGGGAGACCGAGCTCTTCAGCCCCCTGGAGCGCGCGGCCCTCGCGCTGGCCGAGGCGACCACCGTGCTGCCCCACCCGGCCGCGCAGGACGCCGCCTACGAGGATGCCCGTCAGGTGCTCACCGACGACCAGATCTCGGCGGTGATCTGGGTGGCGGTCACGATCAACGCCTTCAACCGGGTGTCCATCCTCAGCAAGCACCCCGTGCACTGAGTCCGGCGGTCGTGCGGCGAGCTGGTCCGGCGCGTCGGCCGGACGCGATTGTCGGGCGCCGAGTGCGGTAAGGATCGCCTGGCCGGTGCACGAGCGCCGTCTGTCAGTGCGTCCGTCTGTCCGTCCGTGCGTCCGCCGCTGGAGGCCCCGCCCATGCCGCCCCATCCCCTCGACGTCCCCGACGGACCCGAGTCCGTCAACGCCGACGCCTGGCAGGCCTACGCCGCGCATCATCTGCGGCGCGGCACGGTCGTGCCGGAGGCGGAACGGATCGACTGGGGGTTCCCGGACGCGGGGCCGGACGACGCCTTCCTGGGGGAGTTGAAGGGGCGGCGCGTCCTGGACCTAGGCTGCGGGACGGCCCGGCACGCGGCGCGCCTCGTCCGCGTGCACGGGGCCGTCGTCGACGCCGTGGACTCCGCGCCCGGCCAGATCGAGCGGGCCCGGGCCCGGTACGGTTCGCTGCCCGGGCTGCGCCTCTTCCACGCCGACGCCGTCGCCCATCTGCGGGCGGCGGCGCAGCCGTACGACGTGATCTACTCCGTCAACGCGGTGCCGTTCATCGATCCACGGCGGCTGCTGCCCGCTCTGGCGACCGCGCTCGCCCCCGGCGGGATGCTGTGCTTCTCGGTGCTGCACACCAACTCCCATGGGGACGGCCCCACTTCGGAGCTCGTGGCCCGGCCGGAGACCCTGCGGTTCCCGGGCGGCGGCAAAACGACGGTCCGGATGTGGGCGCCCACGCCCGAGAGGTGGGAGGCGCTGCTCGCCGAACACGGGCTGCACGTCGAGGAGGTGGTACCGGTGACAGCACCCGCCGCCACCGCCGCTACTGCCTCCACCGCCGCCGCCGAGTCCGCAGACCCGGTGAATCTCGCCGCCTATCGGGTCTTCCGGGCGCGGCGCCCCGTGCGGGTCTCCGCCCGGCCCCGCACCGACCTGCCGCCCGTCGCGCACGCGGCGATCGGCGTCGGCGCCATCGTGCACGGCCCGCGCGGACTGCTCCTGGGCCGGCACCGCCGGGGCACCTGGGAGCTGCCCGGCGGCACGGTGGAACCCGGCGAGTCGCTCCAGGAGACGGTCGTGCGGGAGCTGCGGGAGGAGACCGGGCTACGGGCGGACCCCTCGGACGTACGCCTGCTGGGCACGCTCCTCGACCACGTCGACGGCGTCCCGCGGATGACGGTCGGCGCCGTCGTCGCCGACTGGGAGGGCGAGCCGGCCGACCAGCCCGGCGAGAGCGTCGGCGACTGGCGCTGGTACTCCCTGGACCACCTGCCGCCGTCCCTGTTCGTGTGCAGCGCCCAGTCGCTCACCGCCTGGCGCCCCGACCTGCCGATCGACCACACACCGGCGCACTTCACCCCGTACGACCGCGAGTCCGGCCACAAGGGACAGTGACGCCGCACGGGGAGCCCGGGAGCCGAACGGTCGAACAGAACGTCCCGAATCGCGTTTTCCTCACCCGTTCGCGTGGTGTTCACCCCCACCCCCTGAGGGGCGTCACCGCAGGTCGTGAGAGAGTTGCGAGCCAAAAACTACCCAGGGGGGTCTGTGACACAACATCAGAAACGGTCCGGGGTGCACAGGAAGTCGCTGTCGCTGCTCGTCGCCCTCGGCACGGTGGCCGGTGCGACGTTCGCGGGGGCGGCCACGGCCGACGCCGCGACCTGGACCACCGTGGCGGCAGGCGTGGCGTACCGACAGTACGACCTGCAGGCGGCCGCCGGGAAGACGCATGTGCACGTGCTCAGCGTCGATCTCGCCAACACCCACGTGCGCCTCGGGCTGTTGTACCCGGGGACGGTCGCGGCCCGTGCGGACATCTCCGCGATGGCGAACAAGCAGAACGCCGTCGCCGGCATCAACGGCGACTTCTTCAACATCAGCGAGGTGCAGCACCCGGGCGTCTCGGCGACCGGGTCGACCGTGGGTCCGGCGATCGCGAACGGGAAGGCGCTCAAGGGCGCGGTCCCCAACGCGCAGCGGTTCGGCCCCGCGCTGCCGCCGGGCACCACCACCAAGGCCGTGGTCGGTGTCGGCACCGACGGCAAGGCCCGGGTGGACAGTCTGTCCCTCAACGGGACGTACATCACGGTGGGACGGCGGATGCCGTTGGGCGGCGTCAACCAGTACGCGCTGCCGGAGAACTCCGTCGGCGCGTTCACCTCGGACTGGGGCAGCGTCTCGCGCAAGCGGGCCACCTGCGGCACGGACACCGAACGAGCCGCGGCGTGCAGCACGAACACCTACGAGGTGACACTGAAGAAGGGCCGGGTCGTGTCGACCTCGACCACGCCCGGCGGCGGCGCCATCGCGGCCGGCACCACGGTCCTCGTGGGGCGGGAGGCGGGCGCGCAGCGCCTGAAGAAGCTCGTCAAGGGCGAGCGGGTGTCGGTGCGGTACGGGCTGACGTCCGCGTCGAAGTCGGCGTACAGCTTCGCCGTCGGCGGCTACCCGATCCTGTCGGGCAGCAAGCCGCTGGCCGGTCTGGACACGTCGGTGTCGGCCGTGCGGACGGCCGTGGGCATCGGCAACGGCGGGAAGAAGGTCTTCCTGTTCGCGCTGGACGGCGCCGCCGCGTACCGCAAGGGCCTGACCATCGCCGAGGTCGCCGCCGCGCTGAAGAGCCTCGGCGCGACCGAGGGCTTCAGCCTGGACGGCGGCGGTTCGTCGACCCTGGTGGCCCGTCCGTCGGGCACCACCAAGGTGACGGTCCGCAACCACCCGTCCGACGGCTATGAGCGCCCGGTGTCGAACGGCATCGGGGTCTTCGTCAAGTAGCCCGTCGGGTCATGCGCGACCCCGCAGCGGCCTCACGGGCGCAGGCTGCCGACGATGTCGGCGGTCGCCGTGAGGCCGCTGCGGATGGTGGGAGCCATGCTGGTGCCGGCCAGGAAGAACCCGAGCAGCAGGCAGACCAGCGCGTGCGAGACCTTCAGTCCGCCGTTGCGCATGAAGATCACCGCCAGGATCAGCAGCAACAGCACGACGGAAATCGAAATGGCCATCGTCAACCTCCTCCGCCACGTCCGTTTTCGCGGCGTTCGGCCGTAAGTGTGGCGTAAAGGAGGTTTCGTCCGTGCGGCTGAGCCGTCCGCCGAACGAGTGGTGTCGGAGGCGTGGTGTCGGGCGAGTGGTGTCGGGCGAGTGGTGTTACGCCGCCGCTCGGTGGGTGTCGAGGAAGGCTTCCAGGCCGGCCAGGTCGTCGGTGTTGAGGTAGTCGACGTCCGCGGCGAGGAGTTCGGCCCACAGCGCGTCCCGGGCGGGACCGGCGAGATCCGGCGTGGCCCAGAACCGCACCTGCTGCCCGCGCGCGTGGGCGGCCGCCACGATGCTGCGCAGCTTCTGCCGTTCCGCTTCGGGGAAGGCCCCGACGCCGAGCCAGGTGAAGTTGAGGGTCCAGTTGTCGCTGATGAGCGAGGCGAACGACGCCTCGGAGGCGCCGAGGTCGACGAGTCGGCCGTCGTAGAAGGCCCGGCGGACGGTCTGCGCCTCCATGGGCGTACGGGCGGCGCGATCGCCGGAGACGACGGCGGTGACCGGACCGGCGTGGACGCGGCCGTGGACGTAGGTGGTGAACAGGCCCTTGTAGCGGCGGAGTTGACGGTCGAGTTCGAGGTAGGTGGAGGAGCCCTCGGTCTTGATGTCGATGAGCAGCTGCAAGGGCCCCCGGTAACCCCGGTACACCGAGCCGTGGTTGGCCTTCACGCGGGCGGCGAGCGGGGCGAGGTAGAGGGACTCCAGGGTGCGCGTCGGGTCGAGTTGGTCCGCCGAGTGGGCGATGAGGAGTTCGCCGTCGACGAGGAAGATGTCGGCCTCGACGCTGCCGAAGCGGTGGTCGAGCGCGTCGAAGAGGGGGCGGGGGTGCTCGTAGTCGTTGTGGGCGTGGGCGCGCCACAGCGGGCGGGCGCCGCGCTGGTCGCCGTCGGCGAAGGCGCTGCCGGCGGGCGGGGCGAGCACCGCGGCGAGCGTGGCGCCGAAGGTGGTGAGGGCTCTGCGGCGGGTGAAGGGGGCCATCTCGTTCCTCCGTGTGGGGCGGTCCGAACCACAGGGAGTATGAGGCTGTCCGCACGCCAACGAACCTGTACATGCCAGGAGTTGGCCGGACCGCCGTCGCTTGTTCACTCCTTCCGCGCAGCCGCACGAAAAAGCCCGCCCCAGGTGGGGCGGGCTTCACCGGAGCGGGAAGCGGCGTCGGTCAGGGCGCCGGCAGGTCGATCAGTTCGGCCAGGGCCGCGCGGTGGGCGCCCGCCGTGCCGTAGGCGATCGAGTCGGCCTTGGCCCGCTTGAGGTTGAGGTGGATCGGGTGCTCCCACGTCATGCCGATGCCGGCGTGCAGTTGCAGCGCCTCCTCGGCGACCCGTACGGCGACGGGCGCCGCGTAGGCCTGGGCGACCGCGACCGTCACGTCGACGTCCGAGCCGCTCGCGAGCGCGTCGGCCGCGGCCCGTGCGGCGGCCCGGAGGTTGACGACCTCCAGCCAGAGCTGGGCGAGCCGGTGCTTGAGCGCCTGGAAGCCGCCGACCGGCCGGTTGAACTGGTTGCGTTCCTTCAGATAGCGCACGGTCTCGGTCAACGCCGAGTCGGCGAGCCCGAGTTGCTCGGAGGCGAGCAGTCCGGCGCCGGCCCGCAGGGCACGCCGGACGGCGGGTTCGGTCTCACCGAGGCGGCGGCCGGGGGCATCGGCGAGAGCGACCGTGGCGAGGGGTCGGGTCAGGTCGAAGGAGACCTGCGGGGTGACGGTCACGGCGGAGGCGTCGACCGCGTAGAGCCCGCCGTCGTCCGCCGGCACGAGCAGCACGTCGGCGACGACCGCGTCCGCGATGCCGGTCAACTGCCCCTGGAGCAGGCCGTCTTCGACGTGTACGGCCTTGAAGGCGGCGCCGGGTGCGAGGTGCAGTCCGACGGCGAGCGCGCCGATCGTGCGCCCGGACGCGAGCCGGCCGAGCAGTTCTTCGTCCCCGACGGCCAGCAGGGCCTCGGTGGCGACCACGGCACTGGTCAGGTACGGCACGGGGGCGACCGCGCGCCCCAACTCCTCCAGGACCACGGCGACTTCGCGAGCGGTGGCGCCTTGGCCGCCCAGCGCCTCGGGCACCAGCAGGCCCGCGAGGCCCATCCCGTCGGAGAGCGCCTTCCAGGCCGCGAGGTCGTGCGGTGCGTCCGACTCCGTGCGCGCGATGACTGCGGGCGCGTCGCAGTGGTCGGCGAGCAGGTCGCGCACGGCGGCCCGCAGCGCGTCTTCCTCCTCGGAGTAGAGGAGATCCGGCTCGGTGCTCATCGGGCGAGGTCCTTCCAGGCGACGTCCTTGTCGGTGCGCGGCTCGGACGGCAGGCCCAGGACGCGCTCGGCGACGATGTTCAGCAGGACCTCGCTGGTCCCGCCCTCGATGCTGTTGCCCTTGGAGCGGAGGTAGCGGTATCCGGCGTCCCGGCCGGTGAAGTCCACGAGTTCCGGGCGGCGCATGGTCCAGTCGTCGTACAACAGGCCTTCCTCGCCGCGGAGTTCGACCTCCAGGCCGCTGATCTCCTGGTTGAGGCGGGCGAAGGCGAGCTTCATGCCGGCGCCCTCGGGGCCGGGCTGGCCCTGGGCGAGCTGCTGGCGCAGGCGCTCGCCGGTGAGCCGGGCGACCTCGGCCTCCACCCACAGCTTCAGCAGCCGCTGGTGCAGGTCGTGGGTGCGCAGCTCGGGGCGCTCGCGCCAGGTCTTCGAGACCGGGCCGATCATGCCGCCCTCGCGGGGCAGCCGCATCCCGCCGATGGCGACGCGCTCGTTGTTGAGGGTGGTCTGCGCGACCCGCCAGCCGTCGCCGGCCTCGCCGAGCCGCCGGGTGTCGGGGATACGGACGTCGGTGAGGAAGACCTCGTTGAACTCGGCCTCGCCGGTGATCTGGCGCAGCGGACGGACCTCGACGCCGGGGTCGGTCATGTCGCAGAGGAAGTAGGTGATGCCCGCGTGCTTGGGCAGGTCCGGGTCGGTGCGGGCGATGAGGATGGCCCAGCGGGCGAGATGCGCGCTGGACGTCCACACCTTCTGCCCGTTGACGACCCACTCCTCGCCCTCGCGGACGGCGCGCGTGCCGAGGGCGGCCAGGTCGGAGCCGGCGCCCGGTTCGCTGAACAGCTGGCACCAGACCTCCTCGCCCGTCCACAGGGGCCGCAGGAAGCGCTGCTGCTGCTCCTCGGTGCCGTACTTCAGGATCGTCGGCGCGGCCATGCCGAGGCCGATGCCGATGCGCCGCGGGTCGTTGTCGGGGGCGTCCGCGGCGGCCAGTTCGGCGTCCACGACGACCTGGAGGGAGCGGGGCGCGTCGAGTCCGCCGAGGCCCTCGGGGTAGTGCACCCACGCGAGCCCGGCGTCGAAGCGGGCCTTCAGGAAGTCCAGCCGGTCGGTCGTGGCGGGCGGGTGCGCGGCCAGCAACTCCTGGGTGCGGCGGCGCAGTTCGGCTGCGTCGACGGTCATACGGCGGCTCCGCTGCGCAGCGCCGGCAGCACGACGACCCGGCCGGTGGTGACGCCGTCGGCGAGCCGCTGCACGGCGGCCGCGGCCCCGTCGAGCGGCACGCGCTCGCTCACCAGCGGCCGGATCGCGCCCCGGGCGGCCAGCTCGGTGAGCTGTTCGTGGCAGTGCTGGACCAGCTTGGGGTTCTTGGTGTTGTACAGGCCCCAGTGCAGGCCGAGGATCGAGTAGTTCTTCACCAGGGCGTGGTTCAGGGCGGGGCTCGGGATGGTGCCGCTCGCGAAGCCGACGACGACGATCCGGCCCTCGAAGGCGACGACCTTGGTGGACTGGGTGTAGGCCTCGCCGCCGACGGGGTCGTAGATCACGTCGGCGCCCCGGCCGCCGGTGGCCTCCTTGACGGCGCCGATCACGTTCTCGGTCCGGCGGTCGATGACGAGGTCGCAGCCCAACTCCCGGGCCACGGCCGCCTTTTCGGCACCGCCCACGACGCCGATGACGGTCGCGCCGGCCGCCTTGCCGAGCTGGACGGCCGCGCTGCCGACCCCGCCCGCGGCGGCGTGCACGAGGAGCGTCTCGCCGGCCTCCAGGCGGGCCCTGCGGTGCAGGCCGAACCAGCCCGTCTGGTAGCCGATGTGCAGGGCGGCGGCCTCGGCGTCGTCCAGCGACTCGGGGGCGGGCAGCAGGGCCGCGGCGTCCGCCACGGCGTACTCGGCGAAACCGCCGTACGGCAGGGCCGGGTTGGCGATGACACGGCGGCCGTCCTCGGTCTCGCCGCAGATCTCCACGCCCGGGGTGAACGGCAGCGGGGGCTGCACCTGGTAGTGGCCCCGGATCATCAGCGCGTCCGGGAAGTTGATGTTCGCGGCGCGCACCTTGAGCAGGACCTGGCCGTCGCCGGGGGTGGGCCGCTCCGTGTCCTGGAGCCGCATCACCTCGCTCGGCTCGCCGTTCTCGTGCACCTGCCATGCCTGCATGCGGAGCCTCCACGGGACTGCGTCGTCCGACCGGCGTGCTGACCGGTTCGACCGCATACTAAGCGGTCGCTTGCCGGGAGGGAACAGCCGACGGCGGAAGAGTCGCCGCCGTCACCCCTGCCGGGGCTTCGCCCGCACATGCATCCGCTCCCCCTGCGGCCCGAACAGGCTGAGGAACTCCACCGGCCCCTCCCCCGTCGACCCGAACCAGTGCGGCACCCGGGTGTCGAACTCGGCGGCCTCCCCCGCCTCCAGCACCACGTCGTGCTCCCCCAGCACGCAGCGCAGCCGCCCGGACATCACGTACAGCCACTCGTAGCCCTCGTGGGTGCGCGGATCGGGCTCCTCGTCGCGCTGCGGCACCAGCACCTTGAAGGCCTGGAGTCCGCCGGGCTGGCGGCTGAGCGGCCAGAAGGTGCGCCCGTGCCGCACCAGCGGCTTGCCGCGCACCCGGGGGTCGCCCACCGGCGGCGCCCCGACCAGCTCGTCCAGCGGCACCTGGTGGGCCTGGGCGATCGGCAGCAGCAGCTCCAGGCTGGGCTTGCGCAGCCCGGACTCCAGCCGCGAGAGGGTGCTGACGGAGATCCCGGTGGACTCGGAGAGCGCCGCGAGCGTCACCTCCCGGTCCTTGCGGATCCGCCGCAGCCTCGGGCCGACCTCCGCGAGTACGTCATCGGTAGTCATGCCTCCATCTTGCCGAAACGGCAAAGATGTTTGTCAATCCCGCAGCAGCCCGGCGACCGTGGCCGCGGAGGTGGTCACCATGACCCACAAGCAGAACGAGACGTTCGACGAGCAGTACGAGGTGATCGTCGTCGGCGGTGGCGCGGCGGGGCTGTCCGCCGCGCTCGTGCTGGGCCGGGCCCGGCGCCGGACGCTGGTCGTCGACGCGGGCGAGCCGCGCAACGCGCCCGCCGCGCACATGCAGGGCTTTCTGTCGCGGGACGGCATGCCGCCCGCCGAGTTCCTCGCCGTCGGCCGCGAGGAGATCGCGCGGTACGGCGTGCGGCTGGTCCACGACCGGGCGGTGGACGCCACCCGGGACGACGGCGAGGGCTTCGCCGTCCGGCTGGCGTCGGGACGGACCGTGCACGCACGGCAGCTCGTCGTCGCGACCGGCCTGAAGGACGAGCTGCCGCCGGTCGACGGCATAGCCGAACGCTTCGGCCGGGACGTGGTCCACTGCCCGTACTGCCACGGCTGGGAGGTCCGCGACCAGGCCTTCGGCGTACTGGCGACGACCCCGATGAGCGTCCACCAGGCACTGATGGTGACCCAGTGGTCGAAGGACGTGACCCTGTTCCTGCACACGGTCGCCGAGGCCGACCTGACCGACGAGGACCGGCGCAGACTGGCCGCGGCCGGGGTGGACGTCGTCCCCGGCGAGGTGGCCGGGCTGGTCGTCGAGGACGACCGGCTCACCGGGGTCCGGCTCGGGGACGGTCGGGTGCACGAGCGCGAGGTGCTGTTCGTGGCACCCCGGGCGGTGCCGCAGACCGACCTCCTGTCCCGGCTGGGCGCGGAGATGAGCGAGACCCCCTTCGGCGCCTACCCCGTCGTGGACGGACGGGGGCTGACCACCGTGCCCGGCCTCTGGGCGGCGGGCAACGCCTCCGGATTCGCCGAACAGGTCGTGAACGCAGCCAGCCGCGGCTACCGGGCGGGCGCCGCAATAAACGGCGAGCTACTGATGAAGGACCTAGACGCAGCCCCCTAGGGGCGCGGGGAACTGCGCGACCAGCCACAACGCGCCCGCAGACAAAAGACAACCCATCCTTGGCGTGTGAAACAGCGGAGCGCGCCGCACGATGGCTGCATGCTGCTCACCCGGCTCGCCGACGTGTCCCGGGAGGTCGCCGCCACCTCGGCGCGCTCCCGCAAGATCGCCCTGCTCGCCGAGCTCTTCCGGGACGCGGAACCGGACGACGTGCCGATCGTCATCCCCTACCTGGCCGGCCGGCTCCCCCAGGGCCGCCTCGGCGTCGGCTGGAAGGTGCTGAGCCACCCGGTCGCCCCGGCCGAGGCACCGACCCTGACCGTGCGCGAGGTGGACGCCCGTCTCAGCGCGCTCGGCAAGGTGTCGGGGGCCGGCTCGCAGGCCGAACGGACGCGTCTGGTCGGCGAGTTGATGGCCGCGTCCACCGCGGACGAACAGCGCTTCCTGTTCGGCCTGCTCACCGGCGAGGTCCGGCAGGGCGCCCTGGACGCCGTCGCCGTGGAGGGCCTGGCCCAAGCGACCGGGGCGCCCGCGCCGGACGTGCGGCGGGCGGTGATGCTGGCCGGCTCGCTGCAGACGGTGGCGCAGGCGCTGCTCGCGGACGGCCCCGCG
The DNA here is from genome assembly GCF_053594615.1 of Streptomyces sp. NPDC001858. Lineage (NCBI taxonomy): Bacteria > Bacillati > Actinomycetota > Actinomycetes > Kitasatosporales > Streptomycetaceae > Streptomyces > Streptomyces sp. NPDC001858. The sequence goes on along the minus strand of NZ_JBSFEV010000029.1, from coordinate 107,731 downwards.
GCGCTGGCGGCGTTCCGGCTCACCGTCGGCCGCCCGGTCCTGCCGATGCTGGCGCACACCGCGTCCTCCGTCACCGAGGCGGTCGGCAAGCTCGGCGCGTGTGCGGTGGAGGAGAAGCTGGACGGCATCCGCATCCAGGTGCACCGCGACGGCGACGACGTGCGCCTGTACACCCGCACGCTCGACGACATCACCGACCGCCTGCCCGAAGTGAGCGACGCGGCCAGGGAGTTGACCGGGTCGCGGTTCATCCTGGACGGCGAGGTCATCGCCTTCGACGAGACCGGACGCCCCCGCTCCTTCCAGGAGACCGCCGGCCGCGTCGGCTCCCGGGTGGACGTGACGGCGGCGGCCTCCGCGGTCCCGGTCTCCCCCGTCTTCTTCGACGTGCTGTCCGTGGACGGCCGGGACCTGCTCGACCTGCCCCTCGCCGAACGCCAGACGGAGCTGGCCCGGCTGACGCCCGAGCCGATGCGGGTGCGCCGGACGATCGTGTCCGGACCCGACGACGTCGAGGCGGCGGAGGCCTTCTCCCGGGAGACGTTGCTGCGCGGCCACGAGGGAGTCGTGGTCAAGGCGCTCGACGCGCCCTACAGCGCGGGGCGGCGCGGCGCGTCCTGGCTGAAGGTCAAGCCGGTGCACACCCTCGACCTCGTCGTCCTGGCCGCCGAGCGGGGCCACGGCCGCCGCACCGGCAAACTCTCCAACCTGCACCTCGGCGCCCGCACGGCCGACGGCGGCTTCGCGATGCTCGGCAAGACCTTCAAGGGCATGACCGACGCGATGCTCACCTGGCAGACCGAACGCCTCCAGCGGCTCGCCGTGGCGGACGACGGCCACGTGGTGACCGTCCGCCCCGAACTCGTCGTCGAGATCGCCTACGACGGCCTGCAGCGCTCCACCCGCTACCCGGCCGGCGTCACCTTGCGCTTCGCCCGTGTGGTCCGGTACCGGGAGGACAAGCGGCCGGAGGAGGCCGACACCGTGGAGACCCTGCTGGCCGCCCACCCGGAGGTGCACCCGTGACCCAGAAGCGCAGCGCCGGACTCCTGCTGTTCCGCCCCGGCGGGAACGGCGTCGAGGTCCTGCTCGGCCATATGGGCGGACCGTACTTCGCGAAGAAGGACGCGGGCGCGTGGAGCATCCCCAAGGGCGAGTACGAGCCCGACGAACCCGCCTGGGAGGCCGCCCGGCGCGAGTTCCGGGAGGAGCTGGGGCTGGCCCCGCCCGACGGCGAGGCGATCGCGCTCGGGGAGGTCCGGCAGCGCAACGGCAAGATCGTCACTGTATGGGCGATCGAGGCGGATCTCGATCCGGCGGCGACGGCGCCCGGCACCTTCACGATGGAGTGGCCGCCGCGGTCGGGCCGCATGCAGGAGTTCCCCGAGCTGGACCGGGTGGCGTGGCTCGGCGTGGAGCGCGCCCGCGAGCTGATCGTCCCGGCGCAGGCCGCGTTTCTCGACCGGCTGGCGGAGCACGCGCCCTGAGCCGATCCGTGGACGCGCACGCGTTGCGGCCCCGGGTCCGGCGCGGGAAGGTCGAAGCACGGTCAGCTCTCCAGGAGGTCGGTCATGCCCATCGCTACGGTGAATCCGGCCAGCGGCGAGACGCTTCGGACGTACGAGGCCATGGGCGAGGAGGAGCTGGAGCGCCGGCTCCAGCTCGCCGAGGCCACGTTCCGCACGTACCGGACGACGACGTACGCCGAACGCGCCCGCCTGCTGAACCAGGCCGCCGACCTCCTCGACGAGGACCGGGCCGAGATCGGCCGGGTCATGACGACCGAGATGGGCAAGCCGGTGCAGCAGGCGCGCGCGGAGGCCGCGAAGTGCGCCAGGGCGATGCGCTGGTACGCCGAGCACGCGGCGGAGCTGCTCGCCGACGAGGAGCCGGCCGCCGCCGATGTGAAGGACTCCGGCGCCGCCCGCGTCCTGGTCCGGTACCGGCCGCTCGGTCCGGTGCTCGCGGTGATGCCGTGGAACTTCCCGCTGTGGCAGGTGGTCCGGTTCGCCGCGCCGGCGCTGATGGCGGGCAACGTGGGCCTGCTCAAGCACGCCTCGAACGTTCCGCAGACCGCCCTGTACCTGGAGGACCTGTTCCACCGGGCCGGCTTCGCCGAGGGCTGCTTCCAGACCCTGCTGGTCGGTTCCGGTGCGGTGGACGACATCCTGCGCGACGAGCGCGTCAAGGCGGCGACGCTGACCGGGAGCGAGCCGGCCGGGCGGGCGGTCGCCTCCACGGCCGGCGAGATGGTCAAGAAGACGGTGCTGGAGCTGGGCGGCAGCGACCCGTACGTGGTCATGCCGTCGGCGGACGTCGACCGGGCGGCGCAGGTCGCGGTGACCGCGCGCGTGCAGAACAACGGGCAGTCGTGCATCGCCGCCAAACGGTTCATCGTTCACACGGACGTGTACGACGCGTTCGCCGCCCGCTTCGTGGCGGGCATGGCGGCACTGAAGGTCGGCGACCCGCTGTCGGAGGAGACGGAGGTCGGACCGCTGGCGAGCGAACAGGGGCGGGCGGACCTGGAGGAGCTGGTGGACGACGCGCGGCGCTCCGGCGCCGACGTGCTGTGCGGCGGCGAGCGGCCCGACGGGCCCGGCTGGTACTACCCGCCGACCGTCCTCGCCGGTGTCACCCGTGAGATGCGCATCCACCGCGAGGAGGCGTTCGGGCCGGTCGCGACGCTGTACCGGGCGGGCGACCTGGACGAGGCGGTGCTCATCGCCAACGACTCGCCGTTCGGCCTGAGCTCCAACGTGTGGACGCGCGAGGAGGCCGAGGTGGCCCGGTTCGTCCGGGACCTGGAGGCCGGCGGGGTGTTCGTCAACGGGATGACCGCGTCCCATCCGGGGTTCCCGTTCGGCGGGGTGAAGCGGTCCGGATACGGCCGTGAGCTGTCCGGGCACGGAATCCGCGAGTTCTGCAACATCACCACGGTTTGGCACGGTGTGTGAGCGCCGCGCGGCTACCATCCCGGGTGTGAACCGCGAAGTGACTCTGCCTCTGATCGTCGACGACCGCGGGACCTTGCAGGTGGCCGCGGCCGACGTGAGCAAGCTGCTCCGCACGTTGGGAGGTCGGTGGCTGCATCTGGTCGAGGCCGGGGCCGATGGTCTCGACGAGGACACCGTCGCCGCGCTGACGATCGAGCTGGCGAAGCTGGCCGATCGCATTGACGTGGCGTGCATCGCGCACAGCAGCGGTGGGGCGCCGTAGCGGGTTCGGTTTCGTTGCCGGGTGCGGGCCGTCTGTGGCTGGTCGCTCCCCCACTCTCGGCTGCGCTCGAGCGGGGGACCCCCATCGCGGCGGAGCCGCAAATCGAGCAGAGCCCCGCGCCCCTTCAGGTGGGTGCAGCGGCCGTACCTCAGGGGCGCGGGGAACTGCGCGACAAGCCCCCACGCACCCGCAGACCGGCCACTACCGGATGGGCATCCCGGAGAGGGTTCTCGCGATCACCAGTCGCTGGATCTCGCTCGTGCCCTCGAAGATGGTGTAGATCGCGGCATCGCGGTGCATCCGCTCGACCGGGTACTCCCGGGTGTAGCCGTTGCCGCCTAGGATCTGGATCGCCTGCGCGGTGACCTGCTTCGCGGTCTCACTCGCGAACAGCTTCGACATCGAGCCCTCGGCCGCGGTGAACGGCTTCCCGCTGATCGCCATCCAGGAGGCCCGCCAGGTCAGCAGCCGCGCGGCGTCGATCTGAGTGCGCATGTCCGCCAGCTGGAAGGCGACGCCCTGGTTGTCGATGATCGGCCGGCCGAACTGCTCCCGCGTCGTCGCGTAGTCGAGGGCCACCTCGTAGGCGGCGCGGGCCGTGCCGACGGCCATGGCGGCGACCGCGGGACGCGAGGCCTCGAAGGTCGCCATCGCCGCGTTCTTCACGCGCTCGCCGCCCGACTTCGCCCGCTCGCGCGCCCGGGCGAGACGTTCGTCCAGCTTCTCCTTGCCGCCGAGGAGGCAGGAGCCCGGCACGCGAACGTTGTCGAGGACGACCTCGGCGGTGTGCGAGGCGCGGATGCCGTGCTTCTTGAACTTCTGCCCCTGGGCGAGCCCCGGGGTGCCCGCCGGGACGATGAAGGAGGCGTGCCCCTTGGAGCCGAGATCCGCGTCCACGACCGCGACGACGACATGGACGTTGGCGATGCCGCCGTTGGTCGCCCAGGTCTTGGTGCCGTTGATCACCCACTCGTCCTTGGCCTCGTCGTACACGGCCCGGGTGCGCATGGAGGCGACGTCCGAGCCGGCGTCGGGCTCGGAGGAGCAGAACGCGGCCACCTTGACGTCATTGGCGTCGCCGTACATCTGCGGGATCCAGGTGCCGATCTGCTCCTCGGTCCCGTTGGCGAGCACGCCCACGGCGGCCAGGCCGGTGCCCACGATGGACAGGGCGATGCCCGCGTCGCCCCAGAACAGCTCCTCCATGGCCATCGGGATGCCGAGGCCGGTCGGGTCGAAGTACTGCTGCGCGTAGAAGTCGAGGGAGTAGATGCCGACCTTCGCGGCCTCCTGGATGACCGGCCAGGGAGTCTCTTCACGCTCGTCCCATTCGGCGGCCGCGGGACGGATGACGTCGGCCGCGAAGCCGTGCAGCCAGTCCCGGACCTCCTTCTGTTCGTCGTTGAGCTCCATGGTGAACTCGGCCATGTCCCCTCCAGGGCGGAACGTATTGTTACTAGCGGTAACCCGGAGTCTGTTACCGGCCGGTAGGAAAAGTCAACTCCTGATGGCAGGCCTGGAGCCCTCCGGCCCGTTCGATGTCAGGCTGCTGCCAGGTGTTAGTTTGCGCAGGCGTCACCGAATCAGCACGGGTGGGGAGAGCACATGGACACCACGCAGCGGACCGAGCAACAACGGTCCGCCGACCGCCGAAGGCGCGAGCTGCTGGAGGCCGCCGACCGGGTGGTGCTGCGCGACGGCCCACAGGCCTCGATGAACGCCATCGCCGCCGAGGCCGGCATCACGAAGCCCATCCTCTACCGCCACTTCGGCGACAAGGGCGGGCTTTACGCCGCCCTTGCCAAACGGCACACGGACGCGCTGCTGGACTCGCTGCGGGCGGCGCTGGACGCTCCCGCCGAGCGCCGGGAGCGGGTCGAGGCCACGCTCGACACCTACCTCGCCGCGATCGAGGCGAGGCCCCAGGTGTACCGGTTCCTGATGCATCCGTCCGACGGGTCGCCCGGGGAGCAGGGGTTCGACGTCGGCAAGCACTCGGCTCCGCTGCTGCGGCGGATGGGCGAGGAGCTGGCCCAGGTCATCGAGGAGCGGCTGGATCTCGGGCCGGGGAGTCAGCAGCTCGCCCGGGTGTGGGGGCACGGGATCGTCGGGATGATGCATGCGGCCGGCGACTGGTGGCTGGGCGAGCGGCCCTGCACGCGGGCCGAGCTGGTGCGGAGTCTTGCCGATCTGTTGTGGGGTCGCCTTGCGGCGGCGGGGGACAAGGTGGGGGGACCTGGGTTCTGAAGGTCGTGTGTCGGCCGTGGGTCGGTGGGGGCTGGTCGCGCAGTTCCCCGCGCCCCTCAGGTGAGTCCACTCCCCTGATTCCAAGAGGCTCGGGTCACTTGGCGCATCAGCCTGGCCTTGCGCCAGCCTGTGACTCGATCCGAATACACCGTGCCCTCCAGGTGGTCGCACTCGTGTTGCAAGCATCTGGCAAAGAAACCCGTGCCTCGTACCGTGATCGGCTCGCCCGTGGCCGTGAAGCCCTCGACCAGCGCCTCGTCGTGGCGTTCCGTTCCCGCTTCCAGGCCCGGCAGGGAGAGGCAGCCCTCCGGGCCTCGCAGGACGATTCCGGCCGTCTCCACGAGGCGGGGGTTCACGACGTGGCCCAGGTGACGGACGTCATCGTCGTCGGGGCAGTCGTAGACGAAGACCCTGAGCGCCTCGCCGACCTGGTTCGCGGCGAGGCCCACGCCCCGGGCCGCGTACATCGTGGCGAACATGTCCTCCACGAGGCGGGCGAGTTCGGGGCCGAAGTCGGTGACGTCCTCGCAACGGGTGTGCAGGACGGGATCGCCGAGCAGGGTGAGGGGCCGGACGCGCCCGTGGGCGCCCGGGATGGAGCCGTGTCGCATGGCGGCAAGGGTACGGTCCTTTCTGACACGCGCATGCCGTCCGCAGGCGGGTGGAGGTGCCGGGATTCGGGAGCACGAATGGATCTCGATAGGCTGACCACCCACCACGTTGCCGTACGGCAGAGGCGCGGCGCGTACGCAAGGAGGATCGAGAACTGATGGCAGGCAACTCGGACCCGCTCACGCCGCGGGCCAAGATCGCCGTGACCGCGGGCAAGGCGGTCGCAGCGGCATCTCGCGCCGCGGGGCGCGGCAGCGGTTCGGTGATCGGCGGCCGGGTGGCGCTCAAACTCGACCCCGACCTCCTCGCCCGGCTCGCCCAGAACCTGGACGTCATCCTCGTCTCGGCGACGAACGGGAAGACGACGACCACCAGGCTCATCGCCGAGGCCCTGCGGGCCGCCGGGCCGGTCGTGTCCAACGCGCTCGGCGCCAACATGCCGGCCGGCATCACCTCGGCCCTCGCGGGCGGTTCGGACTCGAAATACGGCGTCATCGAGGTCGACGAGAAGTACCTCGCGGGCGTGGCCCGGGACACCTCCCCCAAGTGCATCGCGCTGCTCAACCTCTCCCGCGACCAGCTGGACCGGGCCGCCGAGACGCGCATGCTCGCGGAGAACTGGCGTGAGGGGCTCGCCGGTTCGAAGGCGGTCGTCGTCGCGAACGCCGACGACCCGCTGATCGTGTGGGCCGCCTCCTCCTCGCCCAACGTGATCTGGGTGGCCGCCGGCCAGATGTGGAAGGACGACGCCTGGTCGTGCCCGTCCTGCGGCGGTGTCATGCAGCGGCCCGGCGACGACTGGTTCTGCGGTGAGTGCGGCTTCCGCCGGCCGCGGCCGAGCTGGGCGCTGTCCGGGGACCATGTGCTCGATCCGCACGGCTCCGCCTGGCCGATCCACCTCCAGCTGCCCGGTCGCGCCAACAAGGCCAACGCCGCCTCCTCGGCCGCCGTCGCCGCCGTCTTCGGGGTGCCGCCGCAGGTCGCGCTGGAGCGGATGTACCAGGTGCAGGCCGTCGCCGGACGCTATGACGTCGTCCAGTTCCAGGGCCGTGACCTGCGGCTGCTGCTGGCGAAGAACCCGGCGGGCTGGCTCGAAACGTTCAGCCTGATCGATCCGCCGCCCACCCCGGTGATCCTCGCGGTGAACGCGCGCGGCGCCGACGGCACCGACACCTCCTGGCTGTGGGACGTCGACTACACGCGGCTGACCGGCCACCCGATCTTCGTCCTCGGCGACCGGAAGCTGGACCTGGCGGTGCGCCTGGAGGTCGCCAACCAGCACTTCCAGGTGTGCGACAGCCTCGACCAGGCCGTGCAGCAGTGCCCGCCGGGCCGGATCGAGGTCATCGCGAACTACACCGCGTTCCAGGACCTGCGCCGCCGCGTCGGCAACTGACCACGAAGGACGATTCCATGAGCGACAACCAACTGCGGCTGGTGTGGATCTACCCGGACCTGCTGAGCACCTACGGCGACCAGGGCAACGCCCTCGTCGTCGAGCGCCGGGCGCGGCAGCGCGGTCTGGACGTGGCGCGGCTCGACGTGCGCAGCGACCAGCCGATCCCGACCTCCGGTGACATCTATCTCATCGGCGGCGGCGAGGACCGGCCGCAGCGGCTCGCGGCGGAGCGGCTGCGGCGGGACGCGCATCTGTACCAGGCGGTGCAGAACGGCGCGATCGTGTTCGCGGTCTGCGCCGGATACCAGATCCTGGGCCATGAGTTCGTCAACGACCTCGGCCAGCGCGAGCCCGGTCTCGGTCTGCTCGACGTGACCACCGTGCGCGGCGAGGGCGAGCGGTGCGTCGGCGACGTCCTCGGGGACATCGACCCGCGGCTCGGGCTGCCTCCGCTGACCGGCTTCGAGAACCACCAGGGCGTCACCCACCTCGGCCCGACGGCCCGTCCCTTCGCCCGCGTCCAGCTCGGCAAGGGCAACGGCACCGGCGACGGCACCGAGGGTGCCTACAACGACACGGTGTTCGGCACGTACATGCACGGGCCGGTCCTGGCGCGGAACCCGCTGATCGCGGACCTGCTGCTGAAGCTGGCGCTGGACGTGAACGCGCTGCCGCCGATCGACGACCGCTGGTACGAGGCGCTGCGCGGCGAGCGCATCGCGGCGGCGCAGCAGCCAGCCTGACCGGGCGCCGTTCACCTGATTGTCAGAGTGCCGTCAGCAGCCCGTCTGACGGTGCATCCGCACAGGTGAGCGGGCACGTCCAGCAGGCGGACGTGTGCTTCGGCCCCGCCCCCTCCTGCGGTTAGGGTGGCGGGGATTCGAGCCGGACAATGTGGTCCGGATCCGGCCCACGTGGAGAAGGTTGTTGCGGGCTATGCGCATTGGTGTCCTCACGTCCGGCGGCGACTGCCCCGGCCTGAACGCCGTCATCCGGTCCGTCGTGCACCGTGCCGTCGCCGACCACGGCGACGAGGTCATCGGCTTCCGGGACGGCTGGAAGGGCCTCCTGGAGTGCGACTACCTCAAGCTCGACCTCGACGCGGTGAGCGGCATCCTCGCCCGCGGCGGCACGATCCTCGGCTCCTCCCGGGTCCAGCCCTCGCATCTGCGGGACGGCGTCGAGCGCGCCCGCGGCCATGTCGCCGAGCTCGGGCTGGACGCGATCATCCCGATCGGCGGTGAGGGCACGCTCAAGGCGGCCCGGCTGATGTCCGACGCGGGGCTGCCCGTCGTCGGCGTGCCGAAGACCATCGACAACGACATCGCCGTCACCGACGTCACCTTCGGCTTCGACACGGCGGTCGGCGTCGCCACCGAGGCGCTGGACCGGCTGAAGACCACCGCCGAGTCTCACCAGCGGGTGCTCGTCGTCGAGGTCATGGGGCGGCACACCGGCTGGATAGCGCTGCAGTCCGGCATGGCGGCCGGCGCCCACGCCATCGTCGTACCGGAACGGCCCTTCGACGTGGAGGAGCTGGCCCGTCGGGTCGGCGAGCGGTTCGAGGCGGGCAAGCGGTTCGCGATCGTCGTCGCCGCGGAGGGGGCCAAGCCGAAGGCGGGCACGATGGCCTTCGACGAGGGCGCGAAGGACATCTACGGGCACGAGCGGTTCGCCGGGATCGCCCGGCAGCTCTCCGTCGAGCTGGAGAACCGGCTGGGGAAGGAAGCACGGCCGGTCATCCTGGGGCATGTCCAGCGGGGCGGTACGCCGACCGCGTACGACCGGGTGCTGGCGACCCGGTTCGGCTGGCATGCGGTGGAGGCGGTGCATCGCGGGGAGTTCGGGAACATGACGGCTCTTCGGGGCACCGACATCGTGATGGTGCCGTTGGCTGCCGCCGTGGAAACGCTGAAGACCGTGCCGGCGGATCGGTACGCGGAAGCGGAGTGCGTGCTTTAGCCGTCCGGCGGGTGCGGGTTTCGTTGTGGTTGCTCGCGCCGTTCCTCGCGCCCCTTGGGTCGGCATCCATGCCCCCGGTCGCAAGCGCGGCCGGGGGCGGTTCTACTCTGGTGGGCGGTCGGAAGCGTACAACCCCCCACGAATCAGGAGCTGCCCACAATGGATCACGGCGGGCACGGCATGACCATGGATCTGCCGCCGTTCACGCTGGGGCGAGGTCTTCAGTGGTCGGCGGATCCGTTCTTCCTCGTCGCCTGTCTGGTCGGGCTCGGGCTGTACGGGTGGGGGGTGCTGCGGCTGCGGCGGCGCGGGGACGCGTGGCCGGTGGCGCGGACCGTCTCGTTCGTCCTCGGGGTGCTCAGCATCATGCTCGTGATGTGCACCGCGCTGAACGACTACGGGATGGTCATGTTCAGCGTGCACATGGTGCAGCACATGGTGGTCAGCATGCTGTCGCCGATCCTGATCCTGCTGGGCGCCCCGATGACGCTCGCGCTGCGCGCGCTGCCGGCCGCCGGCCGGGACCGCAAGGGGCCGCGTGAGCTGCTGCTGATGCTGCTGCACAGCCGCTACATGCGGATCATCACGCATCCGGCGTTCACGATCCCGCTGTTCATCGCGAGTCTCTACGCGCTGTACTTCACGCCGATCTTCGACTTCCTGATGGGCTCCAAGACGGGGCACGTCGCGATGATGGTGCACTTCCTCGCGGTCGGCGTGGTGTTCTTCTGGCCGATCATCGGCGTGGATCCGGGTCCGACCCGGCCGGGCTATCTGATGCGGATGCTGGAGCTGTTCGCGGGCATGCCGTTCCACGCGTTCTTCGGCATCGCGCTGATGATGGCCTCGCAGCCGATGGTCGAGACGTTCGAGAACCCGCCCGCCTCGCTCGGCATCGACGCGCTCTCCGACCAGAACTGGGCCGGCGGCATCGCCTGGGCGTTCAGCGAGATCCCGTCCGTGCTGGTGCTGATCGCCCTGCTGTTCCAGTGGTACGGCTCGGAGCAGCGGCAGGCCAAGCGCAAGGACCGGGCCGCCGACCGGGACGGGGACCAGGAACTGGAGGCGTACAACGCCTATCTTGCGTCGCTCGACGCACGCGGGCGCTGAACCCGGGGCACCATGGAGGGACCGCCCTGTAGGGGGGCGGGCTGAGGAGGGTGTCGCGATGGCCGGTACCACGGACAGTTCGACGAAGACCATGGGGGTGCTCACCGTCGGCGGACTCGTCGCGGTGACCGCCTACACGGTGGCGCTCGGCAGCAACGGCTGGCTGTGGTTCGGCTGGGTCGTGCTGGGGCTGATCACCCTCGCCCTGATCGTGCTGCGGACGACGACCTGAGCCCGCGCGTGGCTACTCGCGGGTGAGGCGGGCCGCCGAGTGGACGCCCGGCTGGTACTTCGGCAGCCGGGCGGTGATCTTCATGCCCGCTCCGACGGCGGTCTCGATGACCAGGCCGTAGTCGTCGCCGTAGACCTGGCGCAGCCGGTCGTCCACGTTGGACAGCCCTATGCCGCCGGAGGGGCTGACCTCGCCGGCCAGGATGCGGCGCAGCGCGACCGGGTCCATGCCGGCGCCGTCGTCCTCGATCACGACGAGGGCCTCGGCGCCGGCGTCCTGCGCGGTGATCTGGATGTGGCAGGCGTCGGCCTTGCCCTCCAGTCCGTGCTTGACGGCGTTCTCCACGAGGGGCTGCAGGCAGAGGAAGGGCAGGGCCACCGGGAGGACCTCGGGGGCTATCTGGAGGGTGACGGCGAGGCGGTCGCCGAAGCGGGCCCGGACCAGGGCGAGGTAGTGGTCGATGGCGTGGAGTTCGTCGGCGAGGGTGGTGAAGTCGCCGTGCCGGCGGAACGAGTAGCGGGTGAAGTCGGCGAACTCCAGGAGCAGTTCGCGGGCCCGTTCGGGGTCGGTGCGGACGAACGAGGCGATCACCGCGAGCGAGTTGAAGATGAAGTGCGGGGAGATCTGGGCGCGCAGCGCCTTGATCTCCGCCTCGATCAGCTTCGTCCGGGACTGGTCGAGGTCCGCCAGCTCCAGCTGGACGCTCACCCAGCGGGCCACCTCGCCGGCGGCCCGGACCAGGACGGCGGACTCGCGGGGCGCGCAGGCGACGAGGGCGCCGTGCACCCGGTCGTCGACGGTGAGCGGGGCGAGCACCGCCCAGCGGACCGGACAGTCGGCGTGCTCGCAGCTGAGCGGGAAGGCCTCGCCCCGGCCGCTCTCCAGCGGCCCGGCGAGCCGCTCCATGATCTCGGTGCGGTGATGTGCGCCCACTCCGTCCCAGGCCAGCACCTCCTTCTCGTCGGTCAGGCACAGGGCGTCCGTGCCGAGCAGGGTGCGCAGTCTGCGGGCCGATCTGCGGGCCGTCTCCTCGGTGAGGCCGGCCCGCAGCGGGGGCGCGGCGAGGGAGGCGGTGTGCAGGGTCTGGAAGGTGGCGTGCTCGACCGGGGTGCCGAGGCCGCCGAGGCTCTGCGGGCGGGCGGTGCGGCGGCCCAGCCAGAAGCCGGCGGCGAGGAAGGGGAGGATGGCGATGCAGAAGCCCGCCAGGAAGTCGCTCATGCCTTCGCCTCCGCGGCCCGAAGCTCTTCCGCGGCCCGCAGCTCCTCCGTGCGCAGTTCCTCCGGGAGGTGGAAGCGGGCCAGGATCGCCGCCGTTCCGGCCGGGACCCGGCCCGGGGTGGCCAGGGAGACCAGGATCATGGTGAGGAAGCCGAGCGGCACGGACCACAGCGCCGGCCAGGCGAGCAGGGCGTGCAGTCCGCCGGTGCCGGGGAAGCCGGCCATGGTGGCGGCGACGGCGAGGAACGCCGAGCCGCCGCCGACCAGCATCCCGGCGGCCGCGCCGGGCGGGGTCAGCCGGCGCCACCAGATGCCGAGGACGAGCAGCGGGCAGAAGGAGGACGCCGACACCGCGAACGCCAGTCCGACGGCGTCGGCCACCGGCAGCCCGCCCACCAGCAGGCTCGCGGCGAGGGGTACGACCATGGCGAGCCCGGTGCCGAGCCGGAAGTGCCGTACGCCGCGGGTCGGCAGGACGTCCTGGGTGAGCACGCCGGCCACGGCCATCGTCAGCCCGGAGGCCGTGGACAGGAAGGCGGCGAAAGCTCCCCCGGCGACGAGCGCGCCCAGCAGGTCGCCGCCGAGGCCGCCGATCACCCGGTCGGGCAGCAGCAGGACGGCCGCGTCGGCGTCGCCGCCGAGGGCGAGCTCGGGGGCGTAGATGCGGCCCAGGGCGCCGTAGACGGGCGGCAGCAGGTAGAAGGCGCCGATGAGGGCGAGGACGGCGACCGTGGTGCGGCGGGCGGCCACTCCGTGCGGGCTGGTGTAGAAGCGCACGACGACGTGCGGCAGGCCCATGGTGCCGAGGAAGGTGGCGAGGATCAGTCCGTAGGTGGCGTACAGGGGGCGCTCCTCGCGGCCGACGGCCAGCGAGGTGGACATGCCGCCGTTGTTGCCGCGCTCGGCGACGGGCACGGCGGCGCCCTCGGCGAAGGTGAGGCGGGTGCCGCCCTCGATGCGGTGGGTGCCGGCGGGCAGGCGCAGCACCGCCTCGTGGTGCGGACGGCCGTCGACGCGGCCGTCCACGGTCACGGTCAGGGGGCTCTGCAGCCGGAGGTCCAGGGTGTCGTCGACCCGGACGACGCGCTGTTCGCGGAAGGAGGCGGGTTCGTCGAAGGCCTTCCGGGGGGCTCCGTCGCCCTGCCAGGCGAGGAGCAGGAACAGGGCGGGGACGAGGAGCGCGGTGAGCTTGAGCCAGTACTGGAAGGCCTGGACGAAGGTGATGCTGCGCATCCCGCCCGCGGCGACGGTGGCTGTGACGACCACGGCGACGATCAGAGCGCCGAGCGAGTCGGAGGCGCCCGTCAGGACGGTCAACGTCAGTCCCGCGCCCTGGAGTTGGGGCAGCAGGTAGAGCCAGCCCACGCCGACGACGAAGGCGCCCGCGAGCCGCCGGACCGACGGGGAGGCCAGCCGGGCCTCGGCGAAGTCGGGGAGCGTGTAGGCGCCGGAGCGGCGCAGCGGGGCGGCGACGAAGATGAGCAGGACCAGATAGCCGGCGGTGTAGCCGACCGGGTACCAGAGCATGTCCGGGCCCTGGACCAGGACCAGCCCGGCGATGCCGAGGAAGGAGGCGGCCGAGAGGTATTCGCCGCTGATGGCGGCCGCGTTGAGGCGGGGGCCGACGGTGCGGGAGGCGACGTAGAAGTCGGAGGTGGTGCGGGAGATGCGCAGGCCGAAGGCGCCCACGAGGACGGTGGCGACGACGACGAGGGCGACGGCGGGGACGGCGAACGTCGAGTTCATCGGGCGCCCTTCATCGGTCCTCGACCAGCCGGACGAAGTCCCGTTCGTTGCGTTCGGCGCGGCGCACGTACCAGCGGGCGAGCAGGACGAGCGGGGCGTAGAGGCAGAAGCCGAGGACCGCCCATTCGAGGCGGTGGGCGTCGGGCATCGCCGCGAAGAGCAGCGGCAGCGGGCCGACGAGGAGCGCGAGGACGGCTAACACCGTGAGTGCGGCGCGCAGTTGGGAGCGCATCAGGGAGCGGACGTAGGTGTGGCCGAGGGTGGTCTGCTCGTCGATCTCGGTGCGCGGGCGGTAGTAGCCGGAGGCGCGGCGGCGGGTACGGCGGGCGGGGCCGGAGACGACGACGCGCCGTTCGACGGGGTCCTGCGGCATGGCGCTACGGCCTCCTCATCAGCAGGTCCCGCAGTTCGCGGGCGTGGCGGCGGCTGACCTGGAGTTCCTCGCCGCCGACCAGGACGCTCACCGTGCCGGCGTCCAGGCGGAGTTCGCCGATGTGGCGCAGGGCGACGAGGTGGCGGCGGTGGATGCGGACGAAGCCGCGGGCGCGCCAGCGCTCCTCCAGGGTGGACAGGGGGATGCGGACGAGGTGGCTGCCGCGGTCGGTGTGCAGGCGCGCGTAGTCGCCGCGGGCCTCGACGTGGGTGATGTCGTCGACGGCCACGAAGCGGGTCACGCCGCCCAGTTCGACGGGTATCTGGTCCGGGTCGGGCTCGTGCACGGGGATGCGCGGGGCGGCGCCGCGCAGTTCGGCGGCGCGCCGCACGGCCTCGGCGAGGCGTTCCTTGCGGACGGGTTTGAGGACGTAGTCGACGGCCTTCAGGTCGAAGGCCTGGACGGCGAAGTCCTCGTGGGCGGTGACGAAGACGACCAGCGGGGGCCGCGCGAAGCCGGTGAGGAGCCGGGCCAGGTCGAGGCCGTCGAGGCCGGGCATCTGGATGTCGAGGAAGACGACGTCGATGGCCTCGGGGCCCGCGGGGCCGGACTCCAGGGCGCGGTTGATGCGGCGCAGCGCCTCGGTCGCGTCGCCGGCGCCCTCCACGCTGCCGATCCGTGGATCCGCGGTGAGCAGGTAGAGCAGCTCTTCCAGCGAGGGGCGTTCGTCGTCGACGGCGAGGGCGCGCAGCATGAACGTGGAGTGTAGGGGCGATCCGCACCGCTGGACATGTACCTGGGTGTGGACGTATGCGCTGGATACAGTGCCCGCATGAACAGCGCGACCGCCCCTTTCGACGAGCTCGACCGGAAGATCATCACCGCTCTGATGGCGAACGCCAGGACGAGCTTCGCCGAGATCGGCACGGCCGTGGGCCTGTCCTCGACGGCCGTGAAGCGCCGGGTGGACCGGTTGCGGGAGACCGGGGTGATCACGGGGTTCACGGCGACCGTGCAGCCGTCGGCGCTGGGCTGGCGCACGGAGGCGTACGTGGAGGTGTACTGCGAGGGCGCCGCGCCCCCCAGGCGGCTGGCGGAGGTGGTGCGCAACCATCCGGAGATCACCGCGGCGATGACGGTGACGGGCGGGGCGGACGCGCTGCTGCACGTGCGGGCGCGGGACGTGGAGCACTTCGAGAACGTGCTGGAGCGGATCCGGTCCGAGCCGTTCATCCGGAAGACGATCAGTGTGATGGTGCTGTCGCATCTGCTGCCGGAGAGTCCGGAGGCCGGAGCCACGCAGGTCGCACCAGACGTGCGCTGAGGCGGGTGAAGACGCAGGATTCCTGCGTGGACACGCAGCTCTTGTTCCTTGTCCGGCGTATCCCCCGCTTCGTACCGTGGTGTCAACCCTCAGTCGACACCGTTGGAAGCGGAGGAACCCCTCTGTGCCCGATTCTCCTGCGCTGCGCCCTCGGCGCTTTCTCGTCTGCGAACCCAGACACTTCGCCGTGCAGTACGCGATCAACCCCTGGATGCATCCCGACACCCCGGTCGACGTCGATCTCGCCCGGGGGCAGTGGCAGGCGCTGATCAGCGCCTATGAGGCCCACGGCCACACCGTGGACACCGTCGAGCCGGCGCCCGGGCTGCCCGACATGGTCTTCGCCGCGAACTCGGCGGTCGTCGTCGGCGGCCGGGTCTTCGGCTCCCTGTTCCACGCGCCCGAGCGGCGCGGTGAGTCCGTGCACTACGACACCTGGTTCAAGGCGGCCGGGTATGAGGTGTACCGGCCCGAGTCCGTCTGCGAGGGCGAGGGCGACCTGGTGTGGACGGGCCGGTACATGCTGGCCGGCACCGGGTTTCGGACCACCCGGGAGGCGCACCGCGAGGCGCAGGAGTTCTTCGGCCACCCGGTGATCAGCCTGACCCTGGTCGACCCGCACTTCTACCATCTGGACACGGCGCTGTTCGTGCTGGACGAGGAGCACGATTCAAACATCGCCTACTTCCCGGAGGCCTTCTCGCCCGGCAGCCGCGAGGTGCTGGCCCGGCTGTTCCCGGACGCCGTGCTGGCCACCCGGGACGACGCGCTGGCGTTCGGGCTGAACTCCGTCTCCGACGGCCGCCATGTCTTCATCGCGCCGCAGGCCGAGGCGCTCGCCGCCCGGCTCGGCGAGCACGGTTACCTTCCCGTCCCCGTCGATCTGTCGGAGTTCCACAAAGCCGGCGGCGGCATCAAGTGCTGCACCCAGGAGATCCGCTCATGACCGCGCCCGTCGTCCCCCCGCGTTCGTCCGCCGCCGACTCGGCGCGCTCCTCCGACGAGCTGATCCGCGCCGAGGGCCCGGTGCTCGCGCACAACTACCATCCGCTGCCCGTGGTCGTCGCGCGCGCCGAGGGCGCCTGGGTGGAGGACGTCGAGGGCCGCCGCTACCTCGACATGCTGGCCGGCTACTCGGCCCTCAACTTCGGCCACCGCCACCCGCTGCTGATCGAGGCGGCCCACCGCCAGCTGGACCGGCTGACGCTGACCTCCCGCGCCTTCCACAACGACCGGCTGGCCGAGTTCGCCGAGCGGCTCGCGGAGTTGACCGGCCTGGACATGGTGCTGCCGATGAACACCGGCGCGGAGGCGGTCGAGAGCGCGGTCAAGGTGGCCCGCAAATGGGCGTACGAGGTGAAGGGCGTGCCGGCCGACCGGGCGACGATCGTGGTCGCCGCCGAGAACTTCCACGGCCGCACGACGACCATCGTGAGCTTCTCGACGGACGAGACGGCCCGGGCCGGGTTCGGGCCGTTCACGCCGGGTTTCCGGGTCGTCCCGTACAACGACCTGGCCGCGCTGGAGCGGGCCGTCGACGAGACCACGGCGGCGGTGCTGATCGAGCCGATCCAGGGCGAGGCGGGCGTCGTCATCCCCGACGACGGCTATCTCGCCGGGGTGCGGGAGCTGACCCGGCGGGCGGGCTGTCTGTTCGTGGCGGACGAGATCCAGTCCGGGCTCGGGCGCACCGGGCGGACGCTGGCCCTGGAGCACGAAGGGGTGGTGCCCGATGTGCTGCTGCTCGGCAAGGCGCTGGGCGGCGGGATCGTGCCGGTGTCGGCGGTGGTGGCCCGGCGCGAGGTGCTGTCGGTGCTGCGGCCGGGCGAGCACGGGTCGACGTTCGGCGGCAATCCGCTGGCGGCCGCGGTCGGCACGGCGGTGGTGGAGCTGCTGGAGACGGGCGAGTTCCAGCGCCGGGCGGCCGAGCTGGGCGTCGTGCTGCGGGACGGGCTGACCGGGCTGGTCGGCAAGGGCGTCGTCGGCTTCCGGTCGCGCGGGCTGTGGGCGGGCGTGGACGTCGACCCGGCCGTCGGCACCGGCCGTGCGGTGAGCGAGCGGCTGATGCGGGAGGGCGTCCTGGTCAAGGACACCCATGGCTCGACGATCCGGCTGGCGCCGCCGCTGACCATCACCGGCGAGGAACTGGCCACGGCGCTGGCCGCGTTGGAGCGGGTGCTCACGCAGGGCGCCTGACCGGCCCGCCGGCCACCGGGAGCCGGCCGGGTACGGCGTTCGGTCGTCCCGGTCGCCCTCCCGGGTGGCTCAGCCGCTGTCGTGCAGGCAGGGTGAAGATTGGGTCAGGAGGTGGTAGACCACTCTCAGCGACAGAGAGGTCGACCGTGGGCACACACGACGAGGACGACGTTGCCCGCCGGCGGTTCGACGTGGCGGACACCGCGCCCCTGCTGCTCGACATGCGGGGCGCGGTCACGAGCTGGACCAGGGACGCCGAGCGGTTGCTGGGATATCCGGCCACCGAGGCCGTGGGCCGGTCCCTGGCCGGGTTGCTCACCCACGCGGACGCCGCGCGGCTGCCGGACGTCCTCGACCGGTGCCGTCGGGAGGGCGGCTGGGCGGGACTGCTGTCGGCCCGCCGGATGGACGGCCGGGCGATCCCGGTGATGACCCGGATCACCTCGGCGCACGAGCCCGGCGGCCCGGCGCGCTGGCTGGTGCTGATGAACGAGATGGGCGACGCCCCCGGCTGGAACATGAGCCGGTCGATGCTGGAGCAGATGATCGCCGGCTCCCCGGTCGGCATAGCGATCGTGGACACCGACCTGCGCTATGTGTGGTCGAACGCGGCTCTCTCCCGGTTCGGCGGCGGCCCGCCCGAGCACCGGCTGGGGCTGCGGCTGGCCGATGTGCAGCCGGGGCTCGACTCCGAGGCCGTAGAGGCGCAGATGCAGCGGGTGCTGGAGAACGGCGAGACCGTCGTCGGGTACGAGCACCTGGGGCATGTCCAGGCCGCGCCGCACCGGGAGACGGCGCACATGCTGTCGTTCACCCGGCTGGACGACGACCACGGCAGCCCGATGGGCGTCTACTACACGGTCGTGGACATGACCGAACGGCATCGTGCCCGGCAGCGGCTCGCGCTGCTCGACCGGGCCGGCCGGCACATCGGCCGCAGCCTGGACATCGCGCGGACCGCGCAGGAGCTGGCGGACGTGGCCGTGCCGGAGTTCGCCGACGCCGTCACCGTGGACCTGCTGGAGCCGGTGCTGCGCGGCGCGGAGCCCGCGCCGGGGCAGGCGGCGGACGGCCCCGGGGGCTCCGTCACGCTGCGCAGAGCGGGCCGGCGCACGGCCCACGGGCCCGAGGCGCCGGCCGGCACCCCCGCCGTCGTGTACCCGGCCGGTTCGCCTCCGGTGCGCGTCCTGGTCGGCGGGCGGCCCTGGCGGGTCGAGCGGCTCGACCCGCCGGACGCGCTCGGCCCGGAGTGGGCGGCGGATCCGCCCGCCGGGTCCGGGCCGCCCAGCGCCCTGATCGTGCCGGTCCGGGCCCGCGGCGCCGTCCTGGGCGTCACCACGTTCCTGCGCGACGACCGGCGCGAGCCCTTCGACGCGGACGACCTGGCCCTGGCCGAGGACCTCGTCTCACGGGCCGCCGTCTGCGTGGACAACGCCCGCCGGTACACCCGCGAGCGCGACGCGGCGCTGGTGCTCCAGCGCAATCTGCTACCCCACCGGCTGCCCGAGCAGGACGCCGTCGAGGCGGCCGCCTGCTACCGGCCGGCCGACGAGCTGACCGGCCTCGGCGGGGACTGGTACGACCTGATCCCGCTGTCCGGGGCCCGGGTGGCCCTGGTGGTCGGCGAGGTCCCCGGGCACGGCATCGACGCCGCAGCGGCCATGGGACGGGTGCGGACAGCGGTGCGCACCCTCGCCGCCCTGGACCTGCCGCCGGAGGAGGTCCTGGCGCATCTCGACGACCTGGTCGCCCGGATGGACCACGAGGAGCGCGTGGCGCACGGGGCCGAGCCACGGAGGGAACGGACGCAGTCGGTCGGCTCCGCGTGCGTGTACGCCGTCTACGACCCCGTCGACGGGCGGTGCGCGATGGCCGCCGCCGGGCAGCCCGCCCCGGCCGTCGTCCTGCCCGACGGCACCGTGCACTTCGTCGAGCTGCCCCCGGCGGCGCCGCTCGGCTCGGGCGGGCCGCCGTTCGAGTCGACGGAGCTGACCCTGCCGGCGGGCAGCATGCTCGCGCTGCACACGGACGGGCTGCTGGCCCGGGGCGAGGACTGGGCGCTGGACACCGGCCGGGAACGGCTGCGGCGGGCCCTGGAGCGGTCGGCGGACACGCTCGAACTGCGCTGCCGGGCGGTGATCGACGCCCTCGTCCCGGACCGTCCGCACGACGACGTCGCCCTGCTGATGGCCCGGACCCACCGGCTGGCCGCCGACCGGGTCGCCGACTGGGAGCTGCCCGCCGACCCCGCGGCGGTCGCCGAGGCCCGCAAGACCGCGAGCCTGCAACTGGCCCAATGGGGACTCGCCGAGCTGTCGTTCACCACCGAGCTGGTCGTCAGCGAGCTGGTCACCAACGCGATCCGCTATGCCACCGGGCCGATCCGGCTGCGCCTGATCCGCGAGCGCACGCTGTTCTGCGAGGTCTTCGACGGCGGCGCCACCGCACCCCATCTGCGCCATCCGCGCGCCACCGACGAGGGCGGCCGCGGACTGCTGCTGGTCTCCCAGGTCACCCAGCGTTGGGGCACCCGGTTCCTGGGTGAGGGGAAGGTCATCTGGGCCGAGCAGTCGCTCACGGACCCCGGCGGGTGACAGACGAGCCGCCTCACGCCACCTCACGTCACCGCACGTGAGAAAATATGACAAAACCGGCGGATGGGGCGCTAGCCATGAACGACACGGCGATCGACTACGCGGCGGTGTTCCAGGCCCTGCCGGGCATGGTGGCGCTGTTGACGCCCGAGCTGCGGTACGCGGACGCCAACGAGGAGTTCCTGCGCGTGGCGGGCCGCAAGCGCGAGCGGATGATCGGCCGGCACCTCTTCGACGTCTTCCCCGACAACCCCAACGACAAGACCGCCAACGGCATGCGCAACCTGGAGGCCTCGCTGCGGCGGGTGCTGGCCACCGGCGCCCGGGACACCATGGCGCTGCAGCGCTACGACGTCGAGTCGGCCGAGCGGCCCGGCGAGTGGGAGGAGCGCTACTGGAGCCCGGTCAACGCGCCGGTGCACGGCCCGGACGGGTCGGTGGTGCTGCTGGTGCACCGCGTCGAGGAGGTCACCGAGCTGATCCGGGCCCGCGGCGGCCGCGGGGCGGGCGGGGCCGGACCGCGGGCGGGCAGCCGGGGGCGCGTCCTGGAGGCCGAGCTGTACACCCGCGCCCGGGAGCTCCAGGAGCTCAACGAGCGGCTGCGGCTGGCCCACGCGCGGGAGCGCGAGGTGGCCCTCGCCCTCCAGGAGGCGATGCTGCCGGCCCGACGCCAGGTGGGCCATCACCGGGCGGCCGTGCGCTACCGGCCGGCGGTCGGCGCGCTCAACGTGTGCGGGGACTGGTACGACCTGGTCGACCTCGTCGGCGGCGACCGCATCGGCGTGTCGGTCGGCGACGTCGTCGGACACGGTCTGGCGGCAGCCGGGGTGATGGGCCAGCTGCGCAGCGCGCTCAGCGCGGCCTCCCGGGTGGCCGCGGGCCCGGCCGAGGCCCTGAACGTCCTGGGGCGGTACGCGCATGTCGTGGACGGCGCCGAGTCGGCCACCGCGGTCACCACGTTCATCGACTTCGACGACCACACCATCACCTACAGCAGCGCCGGGCATCCCCCGCCGGTCCTCGTGCACACCGACGGCCGCGTGGAGTTCCTCGACCGGGCGACCGACCCCCCGCTCGACGCCCAGCCCACCCCGGTCCCCCGCCCGCAGGCGCGCACCGCCTTCGCCGACGGCGCCACCCTCGTCCTGTACACCGACGGACTGGTGGAACGCCGGCACGAGGACATCGACACGGGCGTGGGCCGCCTCGCCGACGCCCTCGCCCGGCATCGGGAGGACGATCCCGAAACCCTGGCCGACGCCGTCCTGTCGGAGCTTCTGCCGCCCGGCGGCGCAACCGACGACACGGCCCTCGTCGTCGTACGGCTGTGACGGCCGCGACGGCCAGGGGCTGCCGCGGGGCCGGACCGCCACGGTTTCGGCCGTCGCCGCCTGCCCCTACACTGACAGCCCACACCATGCCGGTTGACCTGCTGGAACGCGGCGAAGAGCCGATCCGCCGGACTCGAGGAGCGACTCCCTTGTTCTACTACCTCCTGAAATACGTGGTGTTGGGACCGCTGCTGAGACTGCTCTTCCGACCCCGAATAGAGGGCCTGGAGCATGTGCCGGACACGGGAGCCGCCATCGTCGCGGGCAACCATCTGTCGTTCTCGGACCACTTCCTGATGCCCGCGATCCTCAAGCGCCGCATCACGTTCCTCGCGAAGGCCGAGTACTTCACGGGTCCCGGCCTCAAGGGCCGGCTGACCGCGGCCTTCTTCCACAGCGCGGGGCAGATCCCGGTCGACCGCTCCGGCAAGGACGCGGGCCAGGCCGCGATCCGCGAGGGCCTCGGGGTGCTGAGCAAGGACGAACTGCTCGGCATCTACCCGGAGGGCACCCGCTCGCACGACGGCCGCCTCTACAAGGGCAAGGTCGGCGTCGCGGTGATGGCCCTCAGGTCCCAGGCGCCGGTGATCCCCTGCGCGATGATCGGCACCTTCGAGGCGCAGCCGCCCGGCAAGGTGATCCCGACCCTGCACCCCGTGGTGATCCGCTTCGGCAAGCCGCTCGACTTCTCCCGCTACCTCGGCATGGAGAACGAGAAGGCGGTGCTGCGCGCGATCACCGACGAGATCATGTACGCGATCCTGACCCTGTCCGAGCAGGAGTACGTGGACCAGTACGCGGCCGTCGCCAAGGCGGAGGAGACCGCGGCCAGGGCGGCGGCCAAGGCTGCCGAGAAGGCGGCGGGGAAGACGGGCGAGAAGCCGGAGAAGGAACGCAGGTTCCCGCGGCTGCCGTCGCGCTGACGGACCGTCGCAACGCAAAAGGGGCGGCCGGATCGATCCGGCCGCCCCTTTGCTGTGCTGTCCGTCCGTGACCGTGGCTACGGCTTCGGCGTGGCGTGCGGTGCGCAGGTCACGTCCTTGGCGTCCAGCCGGCCGGTGAGGAGGTAGGCGTCCACCCGGGTGTTGATGCAGGTGTTGACCAGGCTGGTCACGCCGTGGGAGCCGGCGTCCTTCTCGGTGATCAGGCGGGAGCCCTTGAAACGCTGGTGCAGTTCGACGGCGCCCTCGTAGGGGGTGGCCGCGTCCCGCTCGGACTGCACGATCAGCACCGGCGGCAGACCCTTGGCCGTCTTGACGTTCACCGGCGTCCGCTGCTGGACCGGCCAGGTCGCGCAGGGCAGGTTGAGCCAGGCGTTGGCCCAGGTCATGAACGGGTAGTTCTTGTGGAGCGCGGTGTTGTCCCGGTCCCACTTCTTCCAACTGGTGGGCCACTTGGCGTCGGTGCACTCGACGGCCGTGTAGACGGCGTTGCCGTTCTCCGCCGCGATGTTGCCGGCCGTGTCGCTCAGGTCGGGGGCCGCCGCGTCCACGAGGGCCTGGGTGTCCCCGGCGAAGTACTGGCTGAAGACCGTGGCGACCGGGATCCACGAGGAGTCGTAGTACGGGGCGCTCTGGAAGAAGCCGATCAGCTCGGCCGGGCCGACGACCCCGCCGATGGGGTTCTTCTTCGCGGTGGCGCGCAGTTCGAGCCACTTGGCCTGGACGGCGGCGCGGGTGGTGCCGAGGTGGAAGGTCGCGTCGTTGGCGGCGATCCAGTCCTGCCAGTCCTTCCAGCGGCCCTCGAAGGCGACGTCCTGGTCGAGGTTGGCCTCGTACCAGATCTTCTCGCGCGAGGGGTTGACCACGCTGTCGACGATCATGCGGCGCAGATGGCCCGGGAACATGGTGCCGTAGACGGCGCCGATGTAGGTGCCGTAGGAGACGCCCAGGAAGTTGAGCTTCTTCTCGCCGAGGGCGGCGCGGATGACGTCCAGGTCGCGGACGGTGTTCGGGGTGGTCATCTGCGCGAGCACGGCCTTGCCGGTGCGCTCGGCGCACCCTTCGGCGTACTCACGGGCCAGCTTGCGCTGGGCGAGCTTGTCGGCCTCGCTGTCCGGGACCGGGTCGGCCTTGGGCGCCTTGACGAACTCCTGCGGGTCGGCGCAGGAGATGGGCGCGGAGTGGCCGACACCGCGCGGGTCGAAGCCCACGAAGTCGTAGGCCTTGGCCACGTTGGTCCAGACGGGGGCCTTGGTGGTGACCCGGCGCGGGAAGCGCAGCCCGGAGCCGCCGGGGCCGCCGGGGTTGTAGACGAGCGCGCCCTGGCGCTCCGCGGGCGTGCCCGTGTTGCCGATGCGGTCGACGGCGAGCTTGATCTGCTTGCCGTTCGGCTTGGCGTAGTCGAGCGGCACGGTGACCCAGCCGCACTGGATCGGCTTCTCCAGGCCCCAGTCGGCCGGGCAGTCCTGCCAGTCGATGCCCGCCTTCGCGGCGCGCTCGGCGGCGATGGCCGCGCCCCGGGCCTCGCGGTCCTGCCCCGGACGGCTGCTGGTCGCGCTCGCCGTGGGCGCCGCGACGGCGCCGGCGATCAGCGCGCCGGCGACGAGTACGCCTGCCGAGCCGATTGCGGCGACGCGCTTGTTCGGTCGTATGTCCCTCAAGTGGGCCCTCCCCCTGCCTGGTTACTGCCTGGCTTGTGTCAGCAGGGGGGATCCTTTCGGCTGTGAGCCGCCTGAGGACAGGTGTCGTTGACCTTCTTTGCCAATCCGATAACCGGAGAGAGGTATACCGCTCACCGGATGTCGAGCGCGATGAGCGTTTCGTCCAGTACCCGCCGCAGCCGCAGCCCGTCGGCCGCGACAGCCGTGACGAGGGCGGCGGGCCCGGCCAACGGCATGACGCAGGCGTGCTCCCCGAAGACCTGGGCGGTCACCGGCCGCTCGGCGAACTCCGGCCGCACGACCACGACTTGGCCCACAGCACGGTGTCCCGCGAGGACGGCCGGCCCGTCCCAGCCGCCGGGTGCCCCGGGCCCGCAGGCCAGCTCCTGGTCGAGGACGACCCGCCCGGCGACCCGCACGACCAGCCGTCCGGTGAGCCGGCCGGGCTCCTCCCCCGCCCGTCCGAGGACCTGCTCCTCGCGCAGCACCAGCCGGGCGCCGGCGGCCAGGTCCGCCCGCGTGGTGAGGAACAGGTCGCTGCCCTGCGCCGAGATCAACGGCTCGGGCAGCCAGTGCAGTTCGCCGCCGTCGGCGACGGTGAGGCGCACGTCGTAGTGGGCCTCCTCCTTCACCTGACCGGGCAGCGCGATGGTGGCGGCGGCCGAGCCCACCCGCAGCCGGGCGCCGCTCCCGACGTCCGCCTCGACGGCGAACCGGTCACCGCCGAGGGGCCCGCTCATCGCCCCGACGAGCATGACCCGTGCCTCGCCGCCCGTCCCCCGGGTGCGCCGCAGGGCGAGCGGCCCGTCGCTCTCCAGCACCGGCAGAGCGGTCCCCCCGCGCCCGTCGTCCCTCGCCCCGATCCGTGCGGTGGCGTGCACACCGCCCACGTCACGCCGTCCAGCCGGCGAACTGCGCCCGCACCCACGCGGCGACGTCCGCGACCCCGGCCTCGCTCCGCAACGACTGGAAGACGACCGGCAGTTCGGCACGCTGGGCCTTGGCGTCGGCGGCCATCCGGGCGAGGTCGGAGCCGACGTACGGCGCGAGGTCGGTCTTGTTGACGACGAGCAGA
This sequence comes from Streptomyces sp. NPDC001858, assembly GCF_053594615.1. Lineage (NCBI taxonomy): Bacteria > Bacillati > Actinomycetota > Actinomycetes > Kitasatosporales > Streptomycetaceae > Streptomyces > Streptomyces sp. NPDC001858. Next base: position 82,492 of record NZ_JBSFEV010000029.1, on the reverse strand, counting down.
TCGGCGGTGGTGACCCCGGGCCCGCCCTTGCGCGGGATGTCGTCCCCGCCGGCGACGTCGATGACGAAGATCTGCGCGTCGACGAGCCCCTTGGAGAAGGTGGCGGTGAGGTTGTCCCCGCCGGACTCGACGAGGATCAGGTCCAGCGGCCCGACCTCGTCCTCCAGGTCCTCCACCGCTTCGAGGTTCGCGGAGATGTCGTCCCGGATCGCGGTGTGCGGGCAGGCGCCCGTCTCGACGGCCGTGATCCGCTCGGGCGGCAGCACGGCTTCACGGAGCAGGAACTCGGCGTCCTCGCGGGTGTAGATGTCGTTGGTGACGACGGCGAGGGACAACTCGTCGCGCAGCGCCCGGCAGAGCGCGGCCACGGTGGCCGTCTTCCCGGACCCGACGGGCCCACCGAGCCCGATCCGCAGAGCGCGGCGCGCCCCGTCGCCCCGACGAGCATCGGCACTGACGGCAGCGGGCCCGCGGGGGGAGTGGTCAAGATGCATGGCGAGCGGCTCCTATGTCTTTTAGCCCGTCTGGGGGTCCCCCCTCTGGGGGAGTTTGAGGACGAGGCCCTTTCGGGGCCGAACGGGGGTCTGGGGGCAGAGCCCCCAGGGTCGGGAATGGGAAGGGGCGGCGGGGGCGAGAAAAGCTAGGAGGCGAACAACCGCACCGGCCAAGCCGCATGCACCTCCGCCCCGATCTCCAGCAACGGCGCCGACGCCGCAGGCAGCACGTCGACCCCCGCGGCCGGAACGGCCGCCCCCGCGGACACCGCCCGGTCGACCACTTGGTCCAACTCCGGTGCCAACCGGGCCAGGGCGGCCGTCGCCTCGAACGGGTCGAGGCTCAGCAACCGCACCACGGCCGTCGCCGGTCCGCTCACGCTCTCGTAGACCGCGCAGTACGCGGCGTCCGCGGCGCCGAGGCCGGCCGCCCGCGCCGTCAGCCCCAACACCACGGGCTGATGCGCCCCCTTGGGGAACTCCCGTGCCACGGCGTCGAGTTCGGCGCTCGGCCAGGTCGCCCGGGCGGCCCGCATCAGCTGTCGGCCCAGTTTCCGCGCGGCCGCCCGCAGCGCCGGGGACGGGGTGCGGGCGTCCGCCGCCGCGTCCAGCTCCGCCGGGTCCGCCCCGACGGCCGCCGCCGCGGCCAGCGCCGCCGCCACCAGTCCGGCCGTGTGCAACCGCCCCCGGCAGAAGGCCTCCAGGTCGGCCGCGCCGGTGATCCGGCCCGCCTTCACCGCGGCCTCCGCCCCGCCGGAGTGCGCATGCCCTCCGGCGGGGAAGCGGCCGTCGGCCAGGACGAGCAGTGCTGCCCTCGTCACGTCGACGTCCTCACAGCCGTCACCGCCGTCACCACCCTCAGAACAGGAAGTAGCGCTGGGCCATGGGGAGTTCGGCCGCCGGAGTCGCCTCGACCAGTTCGCCGTCGATGTGCACGGCGAAGCTGTCGGGGTCGACGCGGACGCGCGGCCGGGCGTCGTTCTCCCGCATGTCCGCCTTGGTCACCGCGCGCGTCGACTCGATGGCGACGAACCTCTTGCCCAGTTGCAGCCGCTCCGGAAGTCCGTCCTCGATCGCCAGCGGCGCCACGAAGTTGAACGAGTTGGCGGCCGGGGCGCGGCCGATCGCGCCGAACATCGGGCGCGGCAGGATCGGCTGCGGGGTGGGGATCGACGCGTTGGCGTCGCCCATCTGCGCATAGGCGATCTGGCCGCCCTTGATGACCAGGTGCGGCTTGACGCCGAAGAACGCCGGCTCCCACAGCACCAGGTCGGCGAGCTTGCCGCCCTCGATCGAGCCGATCTCGCGGGCCAGCCCCTGCGCGAGCGCGGGGTTGATCGTGTACTTGGCGATGTAGCGGCGTACGCGGTGGTTGTCCGCCCGGCCGTCGCCGGGCAGCGCGCCCCGGCGCCGCTTCATCACGTGCGCGGTCTGCCAGGTGCGCAGGATGACCTCGCCGACCCGGCCCATGGCCTGGGCGTCGGAGGAGATGATCGAGATCGCGCCGAGGTCGTGCAGTATGTCCTCCGCCCCGATCGTCGAGGGGCGGATCCGCGACTCGGCGAAGGCGAGGTCCTCCGGGACCGCCGGGTTGAGGTGGTGGCACACCATGAGCATGTCGAGGTGTTCCTCGGCGGTGTTCACCGTGTACGGCCGCGTCGGGTTGGTCGAGCTGGGCAGCACATGCGGCTCGGAGACGACGGTCATGATGTCCGGCGCGTGCCCGCCGCCCGCGCCCTCGGTGTGGTACGCGTGGATGCCGCGTCCGGCGATCGCGCCGAGCGTGTCGCCCACGAACCCGGCCTCGTTGAGGGTGTCCGTGTGGATCGCGACCTGGACGCCCGTCCGTTCGGCGACGGTCAGCGAGGCGTCGATGACGGCCGGGGTCGAGCCCCAGTCCTCGTGCAGCTTCAGGCCCAGCGCCCCGCCCCGGATCTGCGACAGCATCGCCTCGTGCGAGACGGTGTTGCCCTTGCCGAGGAAGCCGATGTTCAGCGGGTACTGCTCCATCGCCGCCAGCATCCGGGCCAGGTGCCAGGGGCCGGGCGTCACGGTGGTCGCCTTCGAGCCCTCGGCCGGCCCGGTGCCGCCGCCGACCAGCGTCGTGACGCCCGCGGACAGCGCCTCGTCGGCGATCTGGGGGCAGATGAAGTGGACGTGCGCGTCGACCGCCCCGGCCGTCAGGATCCGCCCGTTGCCGGCGATGATCTCTGTCTCCGGGCCGATCACCAGGTCCGGGTGGACGCCGTCCATCGTGTCGGGGTTGCCGGCCTTGCCGATGCCGGTGATCCGCCCGTCGCGGATGCCGACGTCGGCCTTGACGACACCCCAGTGGTCGACGACGACCGCGCCCGTGATGACGGTGTCGGGCGTGCCGTCTGCGCGCGTAGCGCGGGACTGTCCCATGGACTCACGGATGACCTTGCCGCCGCCGAAGACCGCCTCTTCGCCGGCGAGGCCGGGGCCGCCGCAGCGGTCCTCCTCGATCTCGATCAGCAGGTCGGTGTCGGCGAGCCGGATGCGGTCGCCGGTCGTCGGGCCGAACAGGTCGGCGTAGGCGGCACGCGAGATCTCAGGCATCGAGGGCACCTCCGGTCTCCCCGCGCAGACCGGGCACGACCCGGGCGCCGGCCAGGGGGACGAGTTCGACGTCGACGGGGAGTCCGGGCTCGAAGCGCACGGCGGTGCCGGCGGCGACGTTCAGCCGTTTGCCGCGCGCGGCGGCCCGGTCGAACTCCAGGCCCGGGTTGGCCTCCGCGAAGTGGTAGTGGGAGCCGACCTGGACCGGCCGGTCGGCGGCGTTGAGCACGGTGAGCCGGGTGACCTCACGGCCCGCGTTGTACACGACCGGCTCGTCCGCGAAGAGGATCTCTCCGGGAATCATCGAGGCCCCTCAGACGATCGGGTCGTGGACGGTGACGAGCTTGGTGCCGTCCGGGAAGGTGGCCTCGACCTGCACGTCGTGGATCATCTCGGGGATGCCGTCCATGACGTCGTCGCGGGTGAGGATCTTGCGGCCGGAGGACATCAGCTCGGCGACCGTACGGCCGTCACGCGCCCCTTCGAGGATGTGCGACGTGATGAGGGCCACGGCCTCCGGGTGGTTCAGCTTGAGCCCACGGGCCCGGCGCTTCTCGGCGACGTCGGCCGCCACGTGGATCAGCAGCCTCTCCTGCTCGTGCGGGGTCAGTTGCACGTCCCACCTCACATCCTCGCTCCGGACCGTGCGGGGTCCGGTTGCCGCGGCCACACGGAAAAGCCCCTGGTGGCATGGACGGGCAGGCTAGTTGGACCGCATTTCGAGCAAGTTAACCGAGCTGTGACGTATCCGGCGGGCAGCGGCCCTTCCGCGAGTCGTTCCGAGGGTCACCTCGGGTTCGGGCCCCGGTGTTCCGCGGCGATCCCGAACCGCTGCTGTTCGCGCGGAGCGGACGCGACCTCGCGCACGGCGGAGACCGAGCTGATCACCGGCTCCTCGGCGGGCCGGTCCAGTTCGTCGAGTCGCTCCAGGTCGGAAGCGGAGACGAGGGCGACGAGGGGCTTGCCGTGCCGAGTCACGACGACGCGCTCACCGCCGTACACCACGCGGTTGATCAGGTCGGCGAGCTCAGCCCTGGCTTGCGTCACCGGAATCTCGTAGGCCATGACCCCATTCTAACGTCACGTACGTCCTGTACATTTTTTACAGACACCGACGGACACGAAGAGAAGACATCGAAGGAGGGGGCACGATGCACCGACCGTCCGCCCGCCATGTCCTGCCCGAGTTCACCGAGCGCACGAGCTTCGGGACGCGGACCATGGATCCGTACTCGAAGCTGCTGGAGGAGCGGATCGTCTTCCTCGGGACACCGATCGACGACATCTCGGCGAACGACGTGATGGCGCAGCTCATGTACCTGGAGCACCAGGACCCGGACCGGGACATCGCGCTGTACATCAACTCCCCCGGCGGCTCGTTCAGCGCGCTGACGGCCCTCTACGACACGATCCGTTACGTCGCCTGCGACGTGGAGACGACCTGTCTGGGCCGGGCGGACTCGTCCGCCGCGGTGCTGCTCGCGGCCGGCACACCGGGCAAACGGTTCGCGCTGCCGGGGGCGCGGATGACGATCCGCCAGCCGTCGCTGCCCGGGCCCGTCGAGGGCCAGACCAGCGATCTCGCGATCCAGGCGGAGGAACTGGCCCGCGTCCGGGCGAGCCTGGAGGCGATGCTCGTCCGGCACACCGGACGGACGCCGGAGCAGGTGACCGAGGACATCGAGCGGGACAAGATCCTCACCGCCCCGGAAGCCCTGGAGTACGGCCTGGTGGACGCGGTCATCCCGAGCCGCAGGCCCTCGGCCGGCCCGCAGGGCGGGAGGTGAGCCGCCGATGGTGCCCGAACTGCCGCCGCTGCCCGCCCTGACGCGCGCCGAGGCCGAGTTGATCGACGGTTACCTGGACGTGGTCGACCTGCTCGGCCGGATCAATCCCGCCCACCACGGGGACACGTACCGCTCGCTGCGCGCGGCCCAGGCGCTGGTGGCCAAGGCGACCGCGCTGCGCGACGCGCTGACGCTGATGCACCAGCGGGGCGAGAGCGAGTTCCACGCGCCGACGCTCGCGCGGGCGCTGCGCGTCCTGGACGGGGAGCGCCGAACGGCGCGCGTCACGGTGCCTCCGCTCTCCGACAGTTGACCCGAACCCCGACCCGGCGGCCGGAGCGGACCGCGCTCCGGTCCGGGCGGCGCGCGCCCCGAACGCGGCGTCCGGACCGGAGTTGAAACGGACCAGACGGGTTACCCCTGTTCGGCGTAGAGGCCGTTGCTTTTTCGCGCTCGCCGAAGTTGCGCGAAAGCACCTTTTTCGGGCGGAACAAAAGACTCCGCCGCTGGTCCGGGGCCCTTTGGCATCCTTGACACCTGATCGGCCATCAGGGTGTCCACCCGAACGGGTGAGTGGTGAGTAACCCCACAAATCCCCGGTTCCGTTGGGATTTTCGGACACGAGTGAGCCAAGATCCCTGACTGACGACAAGCCCCCGCCACAGCGGCGGGGCGGTCCGGGCGGACGCCGAGTCCTGCCGCCGCCCGGATGCCCGGTCGACAGAAGTGCATCGGCAGGAGTGGAGGACCCGAGCAAGACGGGTCGCCGGCACGGTCACGCCATGACCGGGCCGAGCAGCCCTTGGGGTGAAGCCGCAGTCGCGGCCGGGCAACTTTGTCAGCCCGAATCCGACAGGTCATCCTTCACAGGCGGCTGACGAAGGGTTGCGCATGACTGCGCTCAATCGTGTCCCGTCGCTCATGGCCCGGGCCGGTACGGCCTCGGCGTTCGCCATCGCCGCCGTGGGCGGCACGGTCGTGGTCCCGGGGCTCGCCTCGGACGCCGCGGCCGCCACACCGGCGACGAAGGCGCTCCAGATCGCGGCCTCCAAGAAGGGCGCTCCGTACAAGTACGGGGCGACCGGGCCGAAGCGGTTCGACTGCTCGGGGCTCACGCTGTACTCGTACAAGAAGGCGGGCAAGAGCCTGCCTCGGACGGCGGCCCAGCAGTACAACAAGACCAAGCACATCACGGCGTCGAGCCGCAAGGCAGGCGACCTGGTCTTCTTCCACTCGGGTTCGAGCGTGTACCACGTCGGGATCTACGCGGGTAACGGCAAGATCTGGCACTCGCCGAAGACAGGAGACGTGGTGAAGCTGCAGAAGATCTGGACTAAGAGCGTCTGGTACGGGCGGGTCCGCTAGGCGCTCCGCTGGAGGCGCCGCGATAGGTCGTGGTTTTGCTGCGGCGGCGTCGTGGCTGGTCGCGCCCGCGCGGCGGAGCCGCAGATGTCAGCGCCTCGCGCCCCTTTGGGGCGCTGGGCCTCCCGGGGCGGTGGTGGCGTCCTGACGCGCTGTCATCGTCCCGGGATCTCGCCCTCCGCCGGGGCCTGTCTCGCCGGGGCCGGGGCCGCGAGGGCTCCGGCCACCGGCTCCGGCGCCGCGGCCGTCCACGGGAGCTCGACGGTGACCGTCTTGCCGCCCTCCCGGGTGGGCCGCACTCTGAGCCTGCCGCCGCACTCCGCGGTCAGCCAGCGAATGATCACCATGCCTCGGCCGTTGTCCTGCTGGACGGCGGCCGGCAGTCGTTTGGGGAAGCGCGGGTGGCTGTCGGTGACACCGATGCGCAAGTGTTCGTCACGGTCGAGGACGAGGTCCACCGTGAAGGTGGGTGACTGCCCGAAGGTGTGCTGTACGGCGTTGGTGGTCAGTTCCGAGACGATCAGCCGGATGGTGTCGGCCGCCTCCGCGTCCGCCGGCAGACCCCATTCTCCGAGGGTGCCGGCCACGAAACCGCGGGCTGTGGAGACCGAGGCGGGATCGCTCGGCAGAGTGACGGATGCTTCCAGGTGATCTGCCATGGCGACGTCGTCCCTTTCCCACGGGACCGGGGTCCGACACGGAGCGGATGGTTCGAGTACGGTCCCGGACTGGTGCTTCTTCGCCAGACTGCCATTACCGCGCCGGTCACGGGTGGCGATCCACCAAGATATGCATATATCTGTCGCTCAATGCGGTGAACTCTGCGACGGCAGAGCGTATTTGGACGGCCCGTAAGGAGTAAGGAGGAGCCCATGCAGCACGGACCCGCGGTGCGCCGCCGGAAGCTGGGCGCCGAACTGCGCAATCTGCGCGCCCACGCGGGCCTCACCAGTGGTGAGGCCGCCCGGCTCGTGGGCTGGCACCAGTCCAAGGTGAGCCGCATCGAGACGGGCACCAGTGGGTCAAAACCGGCCGATGTGCGGTTACTCCTCGACGCCTACGGGGTGGTCGATCCGCAACTGCGCGAGCTGATGCTGGCGTTGGCCGGCGACGACGGCAGCGGCGGCCGGGACCACTGGTGGCACGCCTACCGCGGGGTGCTGCCGCCCACCTACCGGGACTTCATCAGCCTGGAGTCCCAGGCGAGCGCGATGCGCACACTGGAGACGAGTGTGGTACCGGGGCTGTTGCAGACTCCCGAGTACGCCCGTGCGGTGACCAGGGCCGCGGTGGAGGGCGTCACCGAGGATCAGCTCGACACGCTGGTCGAGGTGCGACTGGCCCGGCAGGACGTGCTGCGCGCGCGGCCGCCGCTGGAGCTGAGCGCGGTCCTTGACGAGGCGGTGCTGCGGCGGGAGGTGGGCGGTCCCGAGGTGATGGCGCAGCAGCTCGGTCGGCTCGTGGAGGCCGCGCGGCTGCCCCAAGTGCGGCTGCAGGTCCTTCCGTTCGCCGCCGGGGCGCATATCGGCGTAACCGGGCCTTTCGTTATCTTCTCATTTTCGCGCACTTCTGATCTGGATGTGGTTGTTCTCGACCACTTGACGAGTAGCCTCTATCTCGAACGGAAAGAACACCTCGAGGCCTACACCGAGGCCTTCAACGCCCTTCGGGCGCATGCCCTTTCGCCCGGGGACTCATCGGATTACATCGCCGCGATAGCAGGCGGCGCGTAAGGAGGCACCATGTCCGCAGTACCGCGGAACGTACCTTCCCGTACCGATCCCGACCAGCTCCCGGATGTGCGGTGGCTGCGCAGCAGCTACAGCACGGGAGCGAACAACTGCGTCGAGACGGCCCGGCCGGCCACCGGCCCCTGGGCCGGTCTGCTCGCCGTACGCGACTCCAAGGACCCGGCCGGGCCCGCCCTGCTCTTCTCCCCCGAGAGCTGGACGGGTTTCACGGCCGCGTTGCGCTGACCGCACCGCAGTAGTCGGCGCACCCTCAGCGGCGACCGACCCACCGGTCAGCGGCGACCCACGGCCGTGTGACGCCGACTCATGGTCGCGTCTCGCCGATCACCCGTACAGCGCGTTCCAGCTCGGCCCCGGAGAGGTCCGCCCGGGCGGTCAGCCTGAGGCGTGAGATGCCGTCGGGCACGGAGGGAGGACGGAAGCAGCCCACGGCCAGGCCTGCCGACCGGCAGTCCGCCGCCCACTGCACGGCCTCCTCCGGGGACGGTGCACGCACGGAGACGACCGCGGCGTCCGGACGCACCGCTTCCAGGCCCGCGGCCGTCAGGCGCGCGTACAGCTCGCCCGCCACCGCACGCGCGCGTGGCGCCCGCCGCGGCTCCCTGCGCAGCAGCCGGAGCGCCGCCAGCGCCGCGCCCGCCGCCGCCGGCGCCAGTCCCGTGTCGAAGATGAACGTGCGGGCCGCGTTCACCAGGTGGTCGATCACGCGCGCGGGACCCAGCACGGCCCCGCCCTGGCTGCCGAGCGACTTGGACAGCGTGACCGTGACGACGACGTCGTCGGCGCCCGCCAGACCCGCCGCGTACGGGGCGCCCTGTCCGCCGTCCCCGAGCACGCCGAGGCCGTGGGCGTCGTCCACGACGAGTGCGGCGCCGTGCTCCCGGCAGGCGGCCGCGAGGGCGGCCAGCGGGGCGGCGTCGCCGTCGACCGAGAAGACGGTGTCGGAGACGGCCACGGCCGGTCCGTCGTGGGTGGCGAGCGCTTTGCGCACCGCGTCCGGGTCGGCGTGCCCGACGACCTGGGTCGCGCCGCGGGCCAGCCGGCAGCCGTCGATGAGCGAGGCGTGGTTGCCCGCGTCGGAGACGATCAGCGAGCCGTGCGGGGCCAGCGCGGTGACCGCGGCGAGATTGGCCGCGTACCCGGAGGAGAAGACCAGAGCCGCCTCGAACCCGCAGTGCTCGGCGAGCTCCCGCTCCAGCTCGCCGTGCAGCTCCGTGGTGCCGGTGACGAGCCGGGAGCCGGTCGCGCCGCCGCCCCAGGCCCGGGCGGCCGCCACGGCCCCCTCGACGACCTCGGGATGGCGGGCCAGGCCCAGGTAGTCGTTGCTCGCGAGATCGAGGAGCGGCGAGTCGGCGGGGCGGGGCCGCAGCGTCCGGACGAGTCCGGCCCGGCGGCGCAGCTCCGCCTGCTCGTCGATCCAGCCGAACGCCATGGGTCCTCCGGGGGATTTTGTAGGTAGCGGACAGACCCTAGCGGCCCGGCCGCCCACCCACGGTGTGGCAATACCCACACGTCGAACCGGGTGTGTTGTGCGATCCCTACCTTGGCCCGGAGGAGGTCCGTAGGACAGGATCGGCTCTCATGGACCTGCTGAACACGCTGGTGGACAAGGGGCTTCGGCGCGAGCTGCCGACCCGCGAGGAAGCGCTGGCCGTCCTCGCCACTTCCGACGACGACGTGCTCGATGTGGTGGCCGCGGCCGGCAAGGTGCGCCGGCAGTGGTTCGGGCGCCGGGTGAAGCTCAACTACCTCGTCAACCTCAAGTCGGGGCTGTGCCCCGAGGACTGCTCCTACTGCTCCCAGCGGCTGGGCTCCACGGCCGGGATCCTCAAGTACACCTGGCTCAAGCCGGACGAGGCCTCGAAGGCCGCGGCGGCGGGACTCGCGGGCGGGGCCAAGCGGGTCTGCCTGGTGGCGTCCGGGCGCGGGCCGACGGACCGGGACGTGGACCGGGTCGCGGGCACCATCAAGGCGATCAAGGACCAGAACGAGGGCGTCGAGGTGTGCGCCTGTCTGGGGCTGCTCTCCGACGGCCAGGCGGAGCGGCTGCGCGAGGCGGGCGCCGACGCCTACAACCACAACCTGAACACCTCCGAGTCGACCTACGGCGAGATCACCACGACGCACACGTACGCCGATCGGGTGGACACGGTCCAGAAGGCGCACGCGGCCGGTCTGTCGGCGTGCTCGGGGCTGATCGCCGGCATGGGCGAGTCGGACGAGGACCTGGTGGACGTCGTCTTCTCGCTGCGCGAGCTGGACCCGGACTCGGTGCCGGTCAACTTCCTCATCCCGGTCGACGGCACCCCGCTGGCCAAGGAGTGGAACCTCACCCCGCAGCGCTGTCTGCGGATCCTGGCGATGGTGCGGTTCGTGTGCCCGGACGTCGAGGTGCGCATCGCGGGCGGCCGTGAGGTCCATCTGCGCACGATGCAGCCGCTCGCCCTGCACCTGGCCAACTCGATCTTCCTCGGCGACTACCTCACGACCGAGGGCCAGGCCGGCAAGGCCGACCTGGAGATGATCGCGGACGCCGGGTTCGAGGTGGAGGGCGCGGGGCAGGTCACGCTGCCGGAGCACCGGGTCACGGCGGAGGCGGGCGGCGGCTGCGGGTCGCACGCCGACGCCGGGTGCGGATCGCACGAAGGGGGCGGCTGCGGGTCGCACGCGGGCGGCGGTCTGTGCGGGACGGCCGCTGCCGCGCCGGCCGCGAGCGAGCCCCGAACCGACCTGGTCGCCGTGCGCCGTCGGGGCGCCGGCACCGATCTCGCGCCCAATGCCTGAGCTGCCCCTCTTCGACGTCCCGGAGCTGCTGGCGCTGGACCGGCGGCACGTCTGGCATCCGTACGGGCCGATGCCCGGCCGGGTGGACCCGCTCGTCGTGGAGTCGGCGAGCGGGGTCCGGCTGCGGATCGCCGACAGCTCGGGCTCGCGTGAGCTGGTCGACGGGATGTCGTCCTGGTGGTCGGCGATCCACGGCTACCGCCACCCGGTGCTCGACGAGGCCGTGCGCGAGCAGTTGGGCCGGATGAGTCATGTGATGTTCGGCGGGCTCACCCATGAGCCCGCCGTCCGGCTGGCGAAGCTCCTTGTCGACATGTCGCCCGAGGGTCTGGAGCATGTCTTCCTGGCCGACTCGGGGTCGGTGTCGGTCGAGGTCGCGGTGAAGATGTGCCTGCAGTACTGGCGTTCGCTGGGCCGTCCGGGCAAGCAGCGGCTGCTGACCTGGCGCGGCGGCTACCACGGCGACACCTGGCAGCCGATGTCAGTGTGCGACCCCGAGGGCGGGATGCACGACCTGTGGACCGGGGTGCTGCCCCGCCAGGTCTTCGTGGACCCGCCCCCGGCGGAGTACGAGGAGGCGTACGCCGACGTGCTGCGGGCGGCGATCGAGCGGCACGCCGACGAACTGGCCGCGGTCATCGTGGAGCCGGTGGTGCAGGGGGCCGGCGGGATGCGGTTCCACTCCCCCGCCTATCTGCGGGTGCTGCGCGAGGCGTGCGACGCGCACGATGTGCTGCTGGTGTTCGACGAGATCGCGACCGGGTTCGGCCGCACCGGCGCGCTGTTCGCGGCGGAGCACGCGGCGGTCACGCCGGACGTGATGTGCGTCGGCAAGGCGCTGACCGGCGGCTATCTCACCATGGCGGCGGCCCTGTGCACGTCCAGGGTGGCCGACGGGATCTCGCGGGGCGAGGTGCCGGTGCTGGCGCACGGCCCAACGTTCATGGGCAACCCGCTCGCCGCCGCCGTCGCCTGCGCCTCGCTCGAGCTGCTGCTCGGGCAGGACTGGCTCGCGGAGGTCAAGCGGATCGAGACGGGCCTGCGGGACGGACTCGCGCCCGCCCTGGAGATCCCCGGGGTGCGGGACGTCCGGGTCCTGGGCGCGATCGGGGTCGTCCAGCTCGACCACGAGGTGGACATGAAGGCGGCCACCGAGGCCGCGGTGCGCGAGGGCGTCTGGCTGCGGCCGTTCCGCGACCTCGTGTACACGATGCCGCCGTACGTCACCGGTGACGCGGATGTGGCACGGATCGCGCGCGCGGTGTGCGCCGCGGCGCGGGAGGGATGAGCATGCCGATCCTGGTGATCACGGGAACGGGCACGGAGGTCGGCAAGACCGTCACCACGGCCGCGGTCGCCGCGTCGGCGCTGGCGGCGGGCCGGTCGGTGGCCGTGCTGAAGCCCGCGCAGACGGGCGTCCGGCCGGACGAGCCCGGGGACGTCGAGGAGGTCGCGCGGCTCGCGGGTGCGCTCACCACGGCCGAACTCGCCCGCTATCCGGAGCCGTTGGCGCCGGGGACGGCGGCCCGGCGCTCGGGCCTTGCGCCGGTGCGTCCGCACGAAGTGGCGGAGGCGGCCCAGAAGCTGGCCGCGGAGCACGACCTGGTGCTCGTCGAGGGTGCGGGCGGACTGCTCGTGCGGTTCGACGAAGCGGGCGGGACGCTGGCCGACGCGGCGCAGGCGCTGCGGGCGCCGGTGCTGCTGGTGGCCTCGGCGGGGCTGGGCACGCTGAACACGACGGAACTGACGGCCCGTGAACTGCGGTCTCGGGGCGTGGAGTTGTTGGGTGTCGTCATCGGCGGCTGGCCCGACTCCCCCGACCTGGCGTCCCGTTGCAACGTCGCGGACCTGCCGGAGGTGGCCGCGGCCCCGCTGCTGGGGGCGCTGCCCACGGGGGTCGGCGCCCTCCCGCCCGCCGACTTCCGCACCGCGGCCCCGAGTTGGCTGGCACCACGACTGGACGGAACGTGGGAGGCTGAGGCGTTCCGTGGACAGGCCCTAAGCGGGCGGGGCGAAGTCAGCTACGGTTCGGCAGCGCCCCTTTAGGGGCGCGGGGCGCTGACATATGCGGCTCCGCCGCGATGGGGGTCCCCCCCTCGAGCGCAGCCGAGAGTGGGGGAGCGACCAGCAACGACGGCGCCGCAGCAGAACGACGACACAGCCCGACACAGCGCGGCACTTCCAGCGGAGCGCTTACTCCCCTTCCGCCAGCAGCCGTACGAGTTCGATGCGGGAGCGGATGCCCAGGCGGGTGAAGACGCCTCGCAGGTGGTGGTCGATGGTGCGGGGGCTGAGGGCCAGGCGGGCGGCGATCTCGCGGTTCGTGGCGCCGTCGGCCGCGAGGCGCGCGACCAGGAGCTGCTGGGCGGTCAGGTGGGTCGTCGGGCGTTCGCCCGCCCGGGTGGAGGCGGCGGGGGCGCCGAGCGCGCGGAGCTCTTCGCGGGCGACCTCGACGCAGTGCGGGGCGTCGAAGGACTCGAACGCCTCCAGGGCGCTGTGCAGCCGGTCGCGGGCCTCCGCGCGCCGGCGCAGTCTGCGCAGCGCACTGCCGAACAGCAGTTCCGTGCGGGCGCGTTCGAAGGCGCGTGTGCCGTCGGCGTGCAGGTCGAGGGCGGTGCGGTAATGGGCGAGGGAGTCTTCGCCGGGGGTGAGCAGGGCCCGGCAGCGGGCGCTGAGGGCCAGGTCGTCGGGGCTGTCGACGGCACGGGCCCAGCGGTCGTAGTCGGCGTGCGCGGCGCGGGCGATACGGGTGTCGCCGGTGCGGGCGGCGGCCTCGACGTAGTGCGGGGTGGCCAGATGACGGATGGCCCGATGGCCGTGGCCGGGGCCGGAGCCCGCGAGCGCGCGCAGCCGGGTCGCGGCGGCGTCGTAGCGGCCGTGGCCCAGGTCGAGGAAGGCCAGCGCCCACTGCGCCAGCGCGGCGGGCAGCCCCAGGCCGTGGGCGACGGCGTACGAGCGGGCGGCCGCGGCCCGCTCCCGGCACAGGTCGGCCTCGCCGGTGAGCGCGGCGAACATCGCCAGGGCCGCCTGCAGATGGCAGGCCCCGTTGTCCTGTCCGGTGGCGTACGCCTGGCGCAGGGCGTCCAGCGCGGCCGCCTCGGCGGCGCGCGGGCGGCCGGTCCAGAAGTCGGCGTAGGCCCGGAACTCCAGGGCCTGGGACACGGCGGGGGTGACGCCCCGGGCACGGGCGGCGGCGGCCGCGCGGACGGTGGCGGTGGCGGCGCGGGCGTGGTCGCCGAGCAGAAGGGCGGCGATGCCCGCGTGGACGAGGAGGGTGGGGTCGCCGCCCGGTCCGCACCGTCCGGCGGTCGCCTCCAGCAGGTCGCGCGCGTCCTCGTACCGCCCGTCGACGGCCGCCGCGATTCCGCCCAGGACACCCGGCGGGTCGATGCCCGAGTGCCGGGCGAGGGCCGCCGCCTCACGACATCGACGCAGGTCACCGGTGTAGACGGCGGCTTCCGCGGCGCGGGCGAGGAGGTGGCCGACGGGGGCGGCGGGGTCGGCCGCCCGGGCCAGGACCTGTGCGGCGGCGGCATCGGCGCCGCCCGTGTCCTGCGTCTGGGCCGCCCGCGTCGCCCCTGCGAGCAGCGCGTCGAAGGCCTCCCCCGCGTGTCCGGTCCGTAGGGCGAGGACGCCGGTGAGGGCGTCGGCGTCGGTGCGGGCGGCCAGGGCGCGGGACCGGTCGCCGTCGCCGCGGTGCCAGGCGTCGGCCGCCGCCCGGGCGTGCAGGCGGGACTGTTCACGGGGGTCCGTGCACAGGGCGGCGGCCCGTTCGGCGAGGGCGCCCGAGAGCGCCGGGTCGTCGGCGGCGCGGGCCTGGGCGGCGGCGGCCGTCAACTCGGCGGCGAGCCGCCCGCTGGGGCCGAGCGCGCCCGCTCCGCGGTGCCAGGACCGCCGGGGCGTCTCCGCGGGGCCGTGCAGGACGCGGGCGAGCAGCCGGTGCGCGTCGCGCCGGTCGGCGGGGACGGCCGTCTCGTAGGCGGCGATCCGGGTCCAGGCGTCCCGGAAGCCGACCCCGCCGGCCGTGGCGTAGGCGAGGCCCGCCGCCTCGGCCGCCTCCAGGGGCCGGGTGTCGAGTCGGGCGGCGGCGACGGCCCGCAGGAAGGCGTGGGTGGGCACCGGGTACTGGTCGGCGGCGGCCAGCAGGAGCAGCAGCCGGGTGTCGTCGGGCAGGGCCCGGACCTCCCGGCGGTGGGCGCGCAGGATCTCGGGGGCGAGGTCGACGGGTTCGGCCGGCAGCGGGTCGAGGCCGGCCGTCTGACGGTCGGTCAGCCGGGAGGCGAGTTCGACGGCGGCGCGCGGGTCGCCGTGCACCAGGCGCAGCACGCGCACACGGACGCCTTCGGGCAGCGCGGCGACCGGGCGCCGGAACGCGTCCGGGGGCCTCGGTGGCGAAGGGCGGTCAATACGTGGGGGGTTCACCGGTGTCACCACACGACTGACGTTACTGGCGAGTTAATTGAGCCGTAAAGACCGGCGATTTCACCGATGCGGCGCGCGTAGACCCGCCGGACACTCCGAGCAACCCCATACGTTTCAGGAGGCATCATGCAGCGCTCCAAGCGTCGCATCGCCGCGGCTGTCTCGGCCGTGGCCTCTTCGCTCCTTCTGTCACTGTCGTTCTCGGCCCCCACAGCCCGAGCCGCGACCCACGACCCGATCGTCTTCGTACACGGCCTCAGCTCCTCCTCCAGCAGCTGGAACGACTGGGTCGCCGACTTCAAGGCCGACGGCTACACGGCCGCCGAGCTGGACGCGTGGACGTACAGCTGGTCCCAGTCCAACGCCACCACCGCCGCCCAGCTGAACACCGAGATCAAGAACGTGCTGGCGAGAACCGGCGCGAGCAAGGTCGACGTGGTCGTCCACTCCATGGGGGCGCTCAGCTCCCGCTACTACCTCAAGAACCTCGGCGGGACCGCCTACGTGGACGACTTCGTCTCCGTGGCGGGCACCAACCACGGGACGTCGGTGGCCTCGTGGTGCAGTTGGCTGTACACCTCCTGCGCCGAGATGGTCACCGGAAGCTCGTTCCTCACCTCGCTCAACTCCGGTGACGAGACGCCCGGCAGCGTGAACTACGCGACCTACTGGTCGAACTGCGACGCGGCCATCGATCCGGACTCCTCGGCCCTGCTGAGCGGGGCCACGAACGTCGGCGTCGGGTGCATCTCGCACAACGACATGAACAACGACTACGGCGTCTACGAGCAGGTGCGCGACTTCATCCAGTGAGCCGCTCGCCGGGTCGGGCCCCGCGGGGCCGGCCCGGTCGGCGCAGTGTGCGACGGGAGGGTGCGACGGGCCTGCCCGGGGAAGAATCCCGGTAGGCCCGTTCTGCCCGGGAGGTCGCCATGCCGCTGCGTTTCACCGGCTCCGGGTCCGCCAAGGCGCCCGGTGACTCCGTCCACCATCCCCTCTTCGCCCGTTGCTACGCCCGGTTCGGCGCGGCCGCGGAGACCCGCGGCGGGCTGTCCGGGGTGCGGGACGGGCTGCTCGCCGGGCTCTCCGGCCGGGTCATCGAGATCGGCGCGGGCAACGGACTGAACTTCGCGCACTACCCGGCCGCCGTCTCGGAGGTCGTCGCGATCGAACCGGAGCGCATGATGCGGCAGTTGGCGCTGGAGGCGGCCCTGCGCGCCGAGGTGCCCGTGGACGTCGTGCCGGGAGTGGCGGAGGCGCTGCCGGTCAAGAGCGAGGCGTTCGACGCGGCGGTGGTCTGTCTGGTGCTGTGCAGCGTGCGGGACGTGCCGCGGGCGCTGGCCGAGCTGCGGCGGGTGCTGCGGCCCGGGGGCGAGGTGCGGTTCCTCGAACACGGTCCGGGCGGCGGGCGGGCGATGCGGTTCACCCAGCGTGCGCTGGACCGCACGGTGTGGCCGTACCTGGCGGGCGGCTGCCGGCTCGGCCGGGACGCGGTCGGCGCGCTGCGCGACGCCGGGTTCGAGCCGGGCCCGTACCGGCGGATGCTGCTGCCGGAGAACGGGCCGCGGCTGCCGTTCTCCTACTGTGTGACGGGCACCGCCCGGCGGCCTTCGGAGGAGGCCGGCTGAGGGCTCACGGCCGCACGTGGCTCACCCGCTCCACCGGCGCAGTTCGCGCGCGATGTCGGCCACCGACGCCTCCCCGGTCTTCGCCAGCCGGGCCAGATCGCGGACCTGTTCGGGCGAGGTCGTGACCTTCAGTCCGCTGGCGACGAGATAGGCGTACGCGACGGCGCAGGCGAACAGGGCGTTGGAGCGTTCCAACGCCGGGACGTGGATGAGCAGTTGGAGCAGCGAGGCGGCGCGGGCCTGCGGGTCGTCGTATACGGGGACGTCGAATATCTCGGCCCGGTGGCGGGCCACGGCCGCGACCAGCGCTCCCCAGTCGGTGACCTGAGGGTCTCCCGGTGTGTTCTGTTCGGCGAGCATGAGCAGCCAGGCAAGGTCGATACGAAGGTCGCTCAAGGGATCAGCGGCGACCTTCGCGCATGCTGCCCTCGCGTTCCGCGCCGAACTCCTCGACGAAGACCGTCTCGTACTGCTTCATGAAGTCACTGGCCGCTTCGACGAACGTATGTCCGATTTCCCCGGCGTCCTGTCTGACCAGCTCTTCGATATAGCGGTTGACGCTCATGCCGCGGGCCGTGGCGCGCTCACGGGCGACCTGGGCCGTGCCCTCGTCGACGCGTACGTTCAGCTGGGTCTTCGCCATACCTCGACGCTAGCGCCGAGGTGCTAGCAGCGGCAAGGGCGCGCCGCAACGGAAAAGTGATACCGCCTGTGCGCCGGGTCACACTAGTCTCGGCACGTCGACGCGACGGAGGAGGCAACCTTGTCCACACCCGACGGGATCGCGGCCCGCGCCCACGGCCTGACCAAGGCGTACGGTTCCGGCGAGACCACGGTGCTGGCCCTGGACTCGGTGGACGTGAGCATCGCGCGCGGCCGTTTCACGGCGGTCATGGGGCCCTCGGGCTCCGGGAAGTCCACGCTGATGCACTGTCTGGCCGGTCTCGACAGCGTCTCGGCCGGTCAGGTGTGGCTCGGCGACACCGAGATCACGGGGCTGAAGGACCGGGAGCTGACCCGGCTGCGGCGGGACCGGATCGGGTTCATGTTCCAGTCGTTCAATCTGATCCCGACGCTGAACGCGGCCGAGAACATCACCCTGCCGATGGACATCGCAGGTCAGAAGCCCGACCAGAAGTGGCTCGACCAGGTGATCGACACCCTGGGCCTGCGGGACCGACTCAAGCACCGGCCGTCGCAGCTGTCCGGCGGCCAGCAGCAGCGGGTGGCCTGCGCCCGGGCGCTCGCCTCCCGCCCCGAGCTGATCTTCGCGGACGAGCCGACCGGCAACCTGGACTCGCGCGCCGGGCTCGAAGTCCTCGCGTTCCTGCGCGAGGCCGTCGACAACCTGGGCCAGACGGTCGTCATGGTCACCCACGACCCGGGGGCCGCCGCCCACTCCGACCTGGTCCTCTTCCTGGCGGACGGCCGGATAGTGGACCAGATCGAGCGCCCTACGCCAGAGGCGGTACTCGAACGCATGAAGCGTTTCGACGTCACCCGCGCACCGGTCGACGGCACGGCCCCCGAGGAGAGCTGACCCGGTGCTGAAAGCCACGCTGAGGAGTTTCCTCGCCCACAAGGGGCGGCTGCTGCTGTCCGCGCTCGCGGTCGTCCTGTCGGTGGCCTTCGTCGCGGGCAGCCTGATCTTCTCCGACACGGTGACGCGCACCTTCGACCGGCTCTTCGCGTCCACGGCGGCGGACGTGACGGTCGAGCCCAGGGACGACCTGAGCTCGGCGGTGCCGTCCGGCGCGGTCCAGACGCTCCCGGCCTCGCTCGCCGGTCAGCTGGCCCGGGTGGACGGGGTCGCGTCGGCTCACGCGGACGTGAGCGTGGAGAACATCACGGTCGTCGACAGCGACAACAAGTCCGTCGGGCCGACCACCGGCGCGCCCACCATCGCCACGGACTGGTATCTCACCGACCGCAGCCCGGTGAAGCTGACCTCCGGCCACGCCCCGCGCGGCGCCGGCGAAGCCATGCTCGACGCCGACACCGCCGACAAGAAGCATGTGAAGATCGGCGACACCCTCACCGTGATGGCCCAGCCGGGCTCGTTCAAGGTGGAGATCGTCGGCATCGCCACCTTCACCACCACCAACCCGGGCGCGGCCCTGGTCTTCCTGGACTCCAAGACCGCCGCCGCCCAGCTCCTGGGCTCGGCGGACAAGGCCACGGCCGTCTCCGTCGACGCGGCGCAGGGGGTGAGCGACGAGGTGCTCAAGCAGCGCGTCGTCGCCGCCCTCGGCTCCGGCGCGTCCGCAGACGGGTCCGCCGACGAGTCCTCGGGCGGGTCCTCCGGCGGGTACGAGGTGAAGACGGCGGACGAGCAGGCGGAGTCGTCGGCGGAGGCCCTGGGCGGGTTCCTCGACGTGATCAAGTACGTGATGCTCGGCTTCGCCGGGATCGCCGTGCTGGTCGGCGTGTTCCTGATCGTCAACACGTTCTCGATGCTGATCGCCCAGCGCACCCGGGAGCTGGGACTCCTGCGCGCCCTGGGCGCGGACCGCCGCCAGGTGCGCCGCTCGGTGCTGACCGAGGCGGTGCTGCTCGGGCTGGTCGGCTCCACGCTGGGCCTCGCCGCCGGCATCGGTCTCGCGGCCGGGCTGATCAAGCTGATGAGCGCGTTCGGCATGAACCTGAAGACCACGGAGATGGTCGTCGGCTGGGGCACCCCGGTGGCGTCCTACGTCGTGGGCGTCGGCGTCACCTTCGTGGCGGCCTACCTCCCGGCCCGGCGCGCCGCGACCGTGTCGCCGATGGCGGCCCTCGCGGACGCGGACATCGCCGGGGTGGGCCGGCCGCTGAAGGTGCGCGCCATCGTGGGCACGGTCGTCGGGGCGCTCGGCGCGGCCGCGCTCGTCGGCTGCGTGAGCTCGTCGGAGACGGCGTCCGCGGCCTCCCTGCTGGGCCTGGGCGTGATCCTCACACTCATCGCCACCGTCATCGCGGGCCCGATCCTGGTCCGCCCGGTGATCCGGGTCCTCGGCGGCGCGTTCCCCGCGCTGTTCGGGCCGGTCGGCCGGATGAGCCAGCGCAACGCGCTGCGCAACCCGCGCCGTACGGGCGCCACGGCGGCCGCGCTGATGGTCGGCCTCGCCCTAGTGGGCGGGATGTCGGTGGCCAGCGCCTCGATGTCCAAGTCGTTCGACGAGCAGATCGACAAAACGCTGGGCGCCGACTTCGTCGTCCAGAACGCCAACTTCACCCCGTTCTCCGCGGAGGTGACGAACGCGGTGCGCGACACCGAGGGCGTCGGCCTCGTGGTCCGCCAGCGGTTCGCGCCGATCGCCGTCCGGCTGCCCGACGGCGAGCGCGTCGAGACGACCGCCACCGGCTACGACGACCAGGTCGACGACGTCGCGCACGTCACGTACGCCGAGGGCGACACCGCGGCGGCGCTGGCCCCGGGCGCCATGGGCATGGACGTGGACTTCGCGAAGGACCACGGCGTGAAGCTCGGCAGCGTGCTCCCGGTGGAGTTCCCCGGCCGCCAAACGACGTCGCTGAAGGTCGGCGCGCTCTCCGACCAGGACGCGGCCGACGGCTTCGGCACCCAGGGCGGGCTGTTCTTCGGGATCGCGACCGTCGAGAAGTACGTGCCGGGCGGACAGGACTCCGCGCTGTACGTGAACGCGGCCCCCGGCACCACGGCCGACCGGCTGCGCCCCCGGCTCGACAAGACGCTCGACGCGTATCCGCAGGTCCAGGCCCGTGACCAGGCCGACTACAAGAAGCTGGTGCACGACCAGATCGCCGTCCTGCTGTACCTGGTGTACGCGCTGCTCGGACTCGCGATCGTCATCGCGGTGCTCGGCGTGGTCAACACCCTGGCGCTGTCGGTGGTGGAGCGGACCCGGGAGATCGGGCTGCTGCGCGCCATCGGGCTGGGCCGGCGGCAGTTGCGCCGGATGATCCGGCTGGAGTCGGTGGTGATCGCGGTGTTCGGCGCGGTGCTGGGGTTGGCGCTCGGCCTGGTGTGGGGCGTGTGCATACAGCAGGTGCTGGCGTTGCAGGGCATGAAGGCCTTCGCCGTCCCGTGGGGCACGCTCGTCGGGGTCGTCGTGGGCTCCGCGGTCGTCGGCGTCGTCGCAGCGCTGCTGCCCGCGCTGCGCGCGTCGCGGATGAACGTGCTGGCGGCCATCGCCCACGAGTGAGGAAGCCCGGAGCGTCCGTGACGCGTCCGTTCCGGTCGTTGCCGAGCTGCGCGGAGGCGCGCGTCCGGATGGTGGAATTCCGGGTCCGGGCGCGCCGTCCGTGATGGGATCGGCGCATGTCTGATCTGCGGATACGGGCTGCGACGCCCGACGACCTGGACACCGTCCTCGCCTTCTGGAAGACCGCCGCCGAGGGCACGAGCATCAGCGACGACCGCGGCGGAGTGGAGCGACTCGTCGCTCGGGACCCCGAGGCGCTGATCCTCGCCGAGCACTTCGGCGCGCACGGGAGCGGGGCCGGCGGCGAGCTGGTCGGGACGGTGATCGCCGGGTTCGACGGCTGGCGGTGTCATCTGTACCGGCTGGCGGTGCACCCGGAGCGCCGCCGACAGGGCATCGGGTCGGCGCTGCTGGCCGCCGCGGAGGAGCGGTTCGTGGGGCTGGGCGGGCGGCGCGGCGACGCGATGGTGCTCACCCGCAACGAGACGGCGCACCATGCCTGGAGTGCGGCGGGGTACGCGCCGGAGGAGAAGTGGCGGCGCTGGGTGAAGCCGCTCACCGGCTGATCGCCGACCGGCCCGGAGCCGACCGAAGGTACTTTTGCCGATCCTTTACCATTGGGGGGCTGTGTGGATCATCCACACAGCCCCCGATGACTTCCCGATGACTCCATGAAAGGTGTGAGCGTCCGCCCATGGGCGAGCCTCCCAGTACCCGTACGCGACATCGCGCGATCCTTCCCGCCCTGCCCGATCCTGGGACGGAGGTGACCCGATGACCGAAGTACTGCTGCTCCTGGTGGCGATCCTGCTGTCGTTCGTGTGCGGCGCCTTCGTCGCCGCCGAGTTCTCCTTGACCACGGTCGAGCGCAGCGAACTGGAACGGGCGGTGGAGCGCGGCGAGCGCGGCGCGTCCGGGGCCCTCAAGGCGGTACGGAACCTGACCTTCCAGCTCTCCGGGGCCCAGCTCGGCATCACCGTCACCAATCTGGTGGTCGGCATGCTGTCCGAGCCGTCGATCGCCAAGCTGATCGCCGGGCCGCTGGAGTCGCTCGGACTGTCGAGCAGCACGTCCAGTTCCATCGCGCTGGTGCTGGGCACGGCGCTGTCGACCGTGTTCCTGATGGTCGTCGGCGAGCTCGTGCCCAAGAACTGGGCGATCTCCTCCCCGCTCGCGGTGGCCAAGGGCGTGGGCAACGCGCAGCGCTGGTTCAGCGCCGCCTTCCGGCCGTTCATCAGCCATCTCAACAGCACCGCGAACCGCATCGTGCGCCGCTTCGGCGTGGAGCCCACCGAGGAGCTCGCGGCGGCGCGCGGCCCGCAGGAACTCGCGGCGCTGGCCCGGCACTCCGCGAAGGCGGGCGCCCTGGAGGCGGACACCGCCGAGCTGTTCGTGCGCACCCTGAACCTGGCCGATCTGACCGCGGAGAACGTGATGACCCCGCGCGTGCAGGTCATGGCCCTGGACGCCTCCGCGACCTGCGAGGACGTGGCGAACGCGACCCGGGCGAGCGGTCTGTCCCGCTTCCCGGTGTACCGCGGCAACCTCGACTCGGTGGTCGGCACCGCGCACATCAAGGACGCGCTGGCGATCCCCGCCGAGCGACGCATGCGCGTGCCCGTCTCGGAGATCCTGCGCGAACCCCTCCTCGTACCCGAGTCGCTCACCGTGGACCGGCTGCTCGACCGGCTGTCCGGCAAGCGGACCATGGCCGTGATCATCGACGAGTACGGCGGCACCGCGGGCGTGGCGACGCTGGAGGACATCGTCGAGGAGGTCGTCGGCGAGGTCCGGGACGAGCACGACCCGCACGAGACGCCCGATCTGGCCCCCGCGGGCACGGACGACGACGGCCGCGCCCTGTTCTCGGCCGACGGAGCCGCCCGCACCGACCAGCTCGCGCGCGTGGGCCTGCACGCCCCCGAGGGGCCGTACGAGACGCTCGCCGGCCTGGTCGCCACCGAGCTGGGCCGGATACCGGCCGCGGGCGACACCGTCGAGGTCGCCGGGTGGCGCATGGACGTCGTCGACGCCTCCGGCCGCCGGGCCGCGCGCGTGCTGCTGCACGCGCCGCCCACCTCCGACAACCATGTGGAAGGGGCGGACCGTTGATCGCCGTCCAGTTGCTCATCGCACTGGCGACCCTCGTCGTCAACGCGTTCTTCGTCGGCGCCGAGTTCGCGCTGATCTCCGTGCGCCGCGCCCAGATCGAGCCGCACGCCGAGCGCGGCGACCGGCGCGCCGACAGCGTGCTGTGGGGTCTGCAGCACGTGTCCGCGCTGATGGCGGCCGCGCAGCTCGGCATCACCCTGTGCACGCTGATCCTCGGCGTGGTCGCCGAACCGGCCATCGCACACCTGCTGGAGCCGGTGTTCCACGCGATGGGCGTGCCCGAGGGCGCGGGCCACGCGGTCTCCTTCGTGATCGCCCTGGTCCTGGCCACCTACCTGCACATGCTCCTCGGCGAGATGGTGCCGAAGAACATCGCGCTCGCCGAGCCGGTGCGCAGCGCGCTGCTGCTGGGCCCGCCGCTGGTCACGCTGGCCCGCGGGCTGCGCCCGGTGATCTTCACGATCAACGCCTTCGCGAACGGGCTGCTGAAGCTCATGCGGATCGAGACCAAGGACGAGGTCACGGCCACCTTCTCGGACGCCGAGCTCGCGCAGATCGTGCGGGACGCCGGCGAGGCGGGCCTCATCGACGACCGCGCCCAGGAGCGGCTGCACGACGCCCTGGAGCTGGGCCGCCGCCCGGTGCGGGACGTCGTCCTGCCGCTGGAACAGGTCCTCTACGCGCGCGTGGGGGTCACTCCGGAGGAGCTGGAGCAACTGGCGGCCGAGTCCGGGTTCTCCCGCTTCCCGGTGGTGGACGACGGCCGCCGGATCGTCGGCTACCTGCATGTTAAGGACGCGCTGGACGCGTCGCCGCGGGACATGCCGTTCTCGGTGCGGGACATGCGGCCCATCGCGCGCGTGCGGGAGGCGACGCCGCTGGACGACGTCCTCACCGCGATGCGCGGCAGCCGCACGCACCTGGCAGCCGTGATCGGCTCGGACGGCCGACTGGCCGGAGTGGTGACCATGGAGGACGTCCTGCGGGAACTGTTCGGCCAGCGGACGTAGCGCCGGCTGTCCGGCCCGGCGCCTGGAGGCGGGCAGGCCGACCGACCGCCGGGTATGGGACTCGGGCTACCATCGATGTCGCCATGCAGACGAACCCCACACACCCGAACCCGCCGCACCCGGACCGGGAACCGAAGCACACCAGCCTGGTCGCGGTCGGCGACTCCTTCACCGAGGGCATGTCGGACCTGCTGCCCGACGGCACCTACCGCGGCTGGGCCGACCTGCTCGCGGGCCGGATGGCCGCCCGCACCCCCGGCTTCCGGTACGCCAACCTGGCGGTGCGCGGCAAGCTGATCTCGCAGATCGTCGAGGAGCAGGTGCCGGTCGCCGCCGCCATGGACGCGGACGTGATCACGCTGGTCGGCGGTCTCAACGACACCCTGCGCCCCAAGTGCGACATGGTCCGGGTGAAGGACCTGCTGACGCAGGCCGTGGAGCAGCTGGCCCCGGCCTGCGAACAGCTGGTGCTGATGCGCAGCCCGGGCCGGCAGGGCCCCGTCCTGGAGCGGTTCCGTCCCCGGATGGAAGAGCTGTTCGAGTGCGTGGAGGAGCTGGCGCAGCGGCACGGCGCACTCGTCGTCGACCTGTACGGGGCCGCGTCGCTCGGCGATCCGCGGATGTGGGACGTCGACCGGCTGCACCTGACGCCGGAGGGCCACCGCCGGGTCGCCGAGGCGGTCTGGCAGACCCTCGGCCACGACGCCGAGGACACCGAGTGGCGCACCCCGATGCCGGCGACGCCGCCCCCGGGCTGGACCGCCCGGCGCGTCGCCGACGCCCGGTTCGCCCGGCAGTACCTGCTCCCCTGGATCGGCCGCCGCCTGACCGGCCGCTCCTCCGGGGACGGCCTGCCGCCGAAACGAGCCGAACTGCTGCCGTACGAGGGGTCGGCGTAGGAGGACGCCGTGAGCACACGGGTGATCAACCTCCGAGGCCGGATCCACGAGTTCGGCCCACACCTGGAACACGCCCCCGAGGACGTGGTCTACGTGGGCCGCCGCTGGACGCTGGGAGGCTGGAACCTGCCCCGGCACCCGCTCTCCAACCCTTTCGCCTACGACACCCCGAAGCGCAAGCGCGACGGGACCCGGGCCGAGGTGATGGCCATGTACCGGGCCCATCTCCTGGAGCGCCCGGAGCTGCTGGACCTGGTGGACGAGCTACGCGGCCGCACCCTGGCCTGCTGGTGCGCACCGCAGCAGTGCCACGCCGAGGTCCTGGCCGACCTCGCCGACGCAGCGCCGGACCCGGCGGGGTGACCCCGGTCTCGTAGGTTCCACCGAACGACACTGTGGCGCTGGCCTGCATGAATCGCCAGTAGAATCCGTACACGTGACTGCCGCTCCCGCCAAGCCCCGTATCCCCAATGTCCTCGCCGGACGCTACGCCTCCGCCGAGCTCGCCACGCTCTGGTCGCCCGAGCACAAGGTGAAGCTGGAGCGTCAGCTCTGGCTCGCCGTGCTGCGGGCGCAGAAGGACCTCGGGATCGAGGTGCCGGACGCGGCGATCGCCGACTACGAGCGTGTCCTCGACACCGTCGACCTGGCCTCGATCGCCGAGCGCGAGAAGGTCACGCGGCACGACGTGAAGGCCCGGATCGAGGAGTTCAACGACCTCGCCGGTCATGAGCAGGTCCACAAGGGCATGACGTCCCGCGACCTCACGGAGAACGTCGAGCAGCTGCAGATCCGGCTGTCTCTGGAGCTCGTCCGCGACCGCACGGTGGCCGTGCTGGCGCGCCTGGGCAAGCTGGCCGGCGAGTACGGCGAGCTGGTCATGGCCGGCCGCTCCCACAACGTGGCCGCGCAGGCCACCACCCTGGGCAAGCGGTTCGCGACGGCGGCCGACGAGCTGCTCGTGGCGTACGGCCGGGTCGAGGAGCTGCTCGGCCGCTACCCGCTGCGCGGCATCAAGGGCCCGGTCGGCACCGCGCAGGACATGCTGGACCTGCTGGGCGGCGACGCCGCGAAGCTGGCCGAGCTGGAGGACCGGATCGCCGGTCACCTGGGCTTCTTGCAGGCGTTCACGTCCGTGGGCCAGGTCTACCCCCGCTCGCTGGACTACGAGGTCGTGACCGCGCTGGTGCAGCTCGCCGGCGCCCCCTCCTCGCTGGCCAAGACGATCCGGCTGATGGCCGGGCACGAGCTGGTGACCGAGGGCTTCAAGCCGGGCCAGGTCGGCTCCTCGGCGATGCCGCACAAGATGAACACCCGCTCCTGCGAGCGCGTCAACGGCCTGATGGTCATCCTGCGCGGATACGCCTCGATGACCGGCGAGCTGGCGGGCGACCAGTGGAACGAGGGCGACGTGTCCTGCTCGGTGGTGCGCCGGGTCGCGCTGCCGGACGCGTTCTTCGCGCTCGACGGTCTGCTGGAGACGTTCCTGACGGTGCTGGACGAGTTCGGCGCCTTCCCGGCCGTCGTCGCGCGGGAGCTGGACCGCTACCTGCCGTTCCTCGCCACCACCAAGGTGCTGATGGGCGCGGTGCGGGCCGGTGTCGGCCGCGAGGTGGCCCACGAGGCGATCAAGGAGAACGCGGTGGCCTCGGCGCTGGCGATGCGCGAGCAGGGCGCCGAGCGCAACGAACTGCTGGACAAGCTGGCCGCCGACGAGCGACTGCCCCTCGACCGCGCCCAGTTGGACGCGCTGATGGCCGACAAGCTGTCGTTCACGGGTGCCGCGGCCGCCCAGGTGGCCATCGTCGTGGGCCGGGTCGAGGAGATCGTCAAGCAGCGGCCGGAGGCCGCCGGCTACACCCCCGGAGCGATCCTCTGACACGCTTCACCCAGGCGGAGCTGGAGGCCGCTCGCGACCGACCCGTACCGGACGTCGTCGCGGGCGGTCTTCGCGTGCTCTTCTGCGGCATCAACCCGGGCCTGATGACGGCGGCGACCGGCCACCACTTCGCCCGCCCCGGCAACCGCTTCTGGCCGGTGCTGCACCTCTCCGGCTTCACGCCGCGGCTGATGAAACCGGCGGAGCAGCAGGAACTGCTGTCCTACGGGCTCGGCATCACGAACGTGGTGGCCCGTGCGACCGCCCGGGCCGACGAGCTCACTGCCCAGGAGTACCGGGACGGCGGGCGACTGCTGGCGGAGAAGGTCACGCGGCTGGAGCCCCGCTGGCTCGCGGTGGTGGGCGTGACGGCCTACCGGGCCGCCTTCGACGACCGCAAGGCCACGGTGGGTCCGCAGGAGCGGCTCATCGGCGACACCCGCGTGTGGGTGCTGCCGAACCCGAGCGGGCTCAACGCGCATTGGACGGCGGCGACGATGGCGGAGGAGTACGGGCGGCTGCGGTTCGCGGCGGAGGGCTGAGGCCCGGGAGCTGACGGCTGCGGGCTCGGCGCCCCGTCCCGGCTCCTCACCCGCAGCACTCGCTCCTCGATCTTCGCTCCTCGATCTTCGCTCCCCGATCTTCGCTCCCCGGTCCCCGGTCCTCAAAGGGGATCCGTTTCCGTCACTATCGCCAGGAGTTCGAAGGGCAGTTCCTTGTCCCACTGGGAGACGCCCAGGGCCACCCAGCGAGCCGTGCCCGGCAGTTGCCACAGCTGCACGTTCGGCACATGGCCGCTGAGCGAGGCCCAGGGCTCGGGTATGTCCTCGCCCTCCGTCGAGCGGGCCAGGGTGCTCGCCAGGCTGATGACGTGCGGTGGGCCCCAGCGGTCGGTCAGCCGCTCCGCCAGGCCGTCCCGGTCGGCCTCGTACTGTGCCTCCGTCTCCTCCCGTTCCGTGCCGTCGGCCTCCCAGAATTCGCCGCTGGTCTGTAACTCGGCCACGAGATATCCCGGGCCTCCCGGGCCCAGGTCCGTCCTGCCGTGCTCCTCGGGGAACTCCCGGGTGCACAGCAGGTCGACCGTGGCGAGGCAGCGCGCGATGTCCATGTGATCCAGTAAACCCGCCGCCACTGACAATTGGCGGTGAGTCAGTCGGCTGCCTCGCTCAGGCCCAACCGCCGCGTCGGCTTCGTCTCGCCCGGCTGAGCCGGCGGGCTGCGGGCTGCGGGCCTCGGGCGTCGGTCTGGATTCCGGTACGGATCTGTGCTCGCCCGGGTCCGTCCCGCCGAGTACGATCCGCCCAAACACGCGCACGAGCTGGGAGGACGGACGTTGGGTCGGCTGACCGGCGGGGATCCCTCGCTGCTGCGAAGGATCAACTCCGCGGTGGTGCTGCACGCGCTGCGTGCCGCGGACTGCGCGACGCTCACGGAGATCACCCGTCTGACGGGGCTGTCCCGGCCGACCGTCGAGGGGGTCGTCGAGGATCTGATCCAGGCGGGGCTCGTCGTCGAGCAGGCGGCCGACGACAGTGTCGCCCGGCGGCAGGGGCGGCCCGCGCGGCGGTTCCGGTTCCGGGCGGAGGCCGGGCATCTGCTGGGTCTTGAGATCGGCTCGCACCGGGTGGCCGCGCTGCTGGCCGACCTGGACGGGCGGGTGCTGGGCGCGCAGGCCAAGGACGTCGACGAGACGGCCCCGGCGGACGAGCGGCTGGACCGGCTGCGCACCGCGGTCGCCGAGCTGCTGCGCCGGGCCGGTGTCCCGCGCAGCTCGCTGCGGGCCGTGGGCGTCGGCACGCCGGGGATCGTCGAGGCGGACGGCACGATACGGCTGGGCACCGCGCTGCCCGAGTGGACGGGGCTGCGGCTCGGCGAGCGGCTGAGCCGGTCCTTCAAGTGCCCGGTACTGGTGGAGAACGACGCCAACGCGGCGGCCGTGGCCGAGCACTGGAAGGGCTCCGCGACCGAGTCCGACGACGTCGTGTTCGTGATGGCCGGGCTGAGTCCGGGCGCCGGCTCGCTGATCGGGGGGCGGCTGCACCGGGGGTACGGCGGTGCGGCCGGGGAGATCGGCGCGCTGCATCTGCTGGGCCGGGAGGTGACCCCGGAGACGCTGCTGTCCACGACGGACGAGCCGCTGCACCCGCTGGACGAGCATGCCGTCGCGAAGGTGTTCGCGCAGGCCCAAGGCGGTGACCAGCGGGCCCGGGCGGCGGTGGACCGGTTCCTCCAGCGGCTCGTCCACGACGTGGCCGCGCTGGTCCTGGCCCTCGATCCGGAACTGGTCGTGGTCGGCGGCTGGGCGGCCGGGCTCGACGGCGTGCTGGAGCCGTTGCGACAGGAGCTGGAGCGCTACTGTCTGCGGCCGCCGAAGGTGGTCCAGTCGCTGCTCGGCGAGGCGGCGGTGGCCACGGGGGCGCTGCGGCTCGCCCTCGATCATGTGGAGGAGCAGTTGTTCGCGGTGGAGGGCACGGTGACGGCCCGGCGGTGAGCCGCACGGCGCCCCGCGGCCGACATCGGCCGTTGTCCCGGATGAACGCGCCGCGCCCCGGAGAAGTTCCGGGGCGCGGTGGGCGGGTCCGCTCGGGCGGCCGGTGCAGGCCGTTCAGGGAGCCTGCCGGCGGCGGCCCGAGGCGGACGGGGCGTTCAGGAGGCCTGCTGCTCCGGACCGTGGTGTATCTCCACGCCGCCGGACGCGCCGAACGTCAGCCGGCAGGTGTCCGCGCGGTACGTCGCGACGGAGAGCGCCGCGGTGCGGCCCTCCGCGAAGAAGCGCGTGGTGACGACGAGGACGGGCGCGCCGGGGAGCCGGTCGAGCTCCTTGGCGTCGTCCGCGCGGGCCGAGCCCAGTTCCACGGCGCGGTCCTGGCCCTGCAGTTCCAGGCGCTGCAGCTCGCGCAGCACCGCACGCGCGCGTGCCGCCTCGGCCGGGGCGTCGATGGCACTCAGGTCGGGCACCGACGTCCGGGGGACGTAGAGCAGTTCCGCGGCGACGGGCTGACCGTGGGAGACCCGCGAGCGGCGCACGACGTGGACGGCCTGGCCGCGTGCCGTCTCCAGGGCCGTGGCGACGGCCGCGGGCGGAGCCGCGAGGGTGCAGTCGACGGCCTGCCAGGCGTCGTCGCCCGTGCCCGGCCAGACCTGCTGCTCGGTGCCGACGGCGACGCCCAGCCGCGGCGGCGCCACGGTGGTGCCGACGCCCCTGCGGCGCTGCAGCCGGCCTTCCAGTTCGAGCTGTTCGAGGGCCTGCCGGAGCGTCGCGCGGGCGACGCCGAAGCGGGCCGCGAGGTCGCGCTCGTTGGGCAGGATCTCGCCCACGGTGAATTCGGAGTCGAGTGCCTCGCTCAGCACGGTCTTGAGATGCCAGTACTTCGGTTCCGGTACCGATTCCAGTTGCGTGGTCCCCACCCTGTCCTCCGCAATCGCCGTGGTCCGGCGGCGTTTTTTCGCGCCCTTGTTTATTAAAGGTTGTTGTACTTCTCTGCGACCATAGGGCGGCCCCCACCCTTGGTCAAGACCAATCCTCGATCCCTCTGCAGGGCGACGGACGTCGGACGCGAGAACGTTCACGGGGCGTTCGTACAGGCGCGTTCCGGTGACACTCCGGCAAATCCCCGTTCGTGAAAGGCGGGCTGCGACGCCGGGGGGAATTACCGTGACGAAGGTCCGGTCCGGGGAAACGGGAGGTCGCTGTGCGGTACGCGGTGCTGGGTACGGGCGACGTCGGTCGCACGCTGGGCCGAAAGCTCGTGGAGCTGGGGCACACGGTGGTCCTGGGTTCACGCTCGAAGGACAATCCGGCGGCCCTGGAATGGGCGCGGGAAGCGGGCGAAAGGGCGAGCACCGGTACGTTCGCGGAGGCGGCGGCCGTCGGCGAGGTGGTGGTGAACGCGGTGGCCGGGCGGGCGTCGCTCGCCGCACTGGAGGCGGCCAGGGCGGCCAACCTCGACGGGAAGATCGTGGTGGACGTCTCCAACCCGCTGGCCTTCGAGGACGGCGAGATGCGGCTGTCCCCCGTGGAGTCGGACAGCGTCGGCGAGCAGATCCAGCGGGCGTTCCCGCACGCGCGCGTGGTGAAGTCCCTCAACACCGTCAACTGTCAGGTCATGGTGGATCCCGCGCGCGTGCCGGGCGAGCACCAGGTCTTCGTGTGCGGGGCGGACGCGGAGGCGAAGGAACAGGTCACCGCGCTGCTCGGGGAGTTCGGCTGGCCGGCGGACCGGGTGCTCGACCTGGGCGGCATCCGGGCGGCGCGCAGTGTGGAGATGTGGTTGCCGCTGTGGCTGGACCTGATGCGCGGCTTCGGTCACGCGGACTTCAACCTGGAGCTGCGCAGGGCGCGTTGAGCCGACCGGGTTCACCCTTCAGGAGCTACGGGATACCCGCCAGTAGCAATTGCTGACAAGCTGTCTACACAGTCCGTCGGCCGGCCATCCGCCGACGAGTCGTCCGTCGGCCAACCGTCCGCCGCCAGTCGTCCGCCGCCAGTTCAGACGAGGAGCTCCCCATGTCCGCCACCGTCTCCTTCACGGTTCCCTCCCCCAGTGGCCCGCTGCCCGTGACCGTGTCCTACGCGCGCGTGGGCAAGGGCGAGCCGCTGCTCCTGCTGCACGGCATCGGCCACCATCGGCAGGCCTGGGACCCGGTGGTGGACATCCTGGCCGCCGAGCGCGATGTGATCGCCGTGGATCTGCCGGGCTTCGGCGTGTCCCCCGCGCTGCCGGACGGCCTCGCCTACGACCTCCCCACGACGGCCGGTGTGTTCGGCGCGTTCTGCGACGCGCTGGAGCTGGACCGCCCTCATGTGGCGGGCAACTCGCTCGGCGGGCTGCTCGCGCTGGAGCTGGGCCGCGAGAAGCTCGTGCGGACCGTCACCGCGCTGTCCCCGGCCGGGTTCTGGTCGGAGGCCGAGCGGCGCTACGCCTTCGGCGTCCTGCTCACGATGCGGCAGATCTCGCGCCGGATGCCGCTGCCCCTCGTCGAGCGGCTGGCGAGCACGGCGGCCGGCCGGACCGCCCTGACCAGCACCATCTACGCCCGGCCGAGCCGTCGCTCGCCCGAGGCCGTGGTCGCCGAGACGCTGGCCCTGGCGCAGGCGACCGGGTTCGACCAGACCCTGCGGGCCGGCGCGACGGTCCGGTTCACCGACGCCCTGGCCGGCGTCCCGGTGACCGTCGGCTGGGGCACCCGTGACTGGCTGCTCGTGCGCCGTCAGGGCGTCCGCGTGAAGAAGATCATCCCGGCCGCGCGTCTGGTGCGGCTGCCGGGCTGCGGCCACTGCCCGATGAACGACGACCCGGCGCTCGTCGCGCGCGTGATCCTCGACGGCAGCCGCTGAGACGGACCCGAGACCCTCAAGACCCTGGGCGGAGCCGAAGGAGCCGGTTCGGACGGCCAGTTGTTCACTTGCGGTTTCCGTGAGCGCTGCGGCGCACCAGTAGTTGTGGCTGTGCACACCGGTGGCTCTGTACACCGGTGGCTGTGCACACCGGCTGGTTCCCGTCCCAGGAGGCCCTTCCATGTCACACCGTCCGTTCCCCGGGCGCCGCAGCGTCCTGCGCGGTTCGCTCGCCGCGTCCGCGGCCCTGACCCTGCCCGCCGCCGTCGGCGCGGCGCCCGCGTTCGCGCTGTCCGGGCGGCCCAAGGCGGGCTGGGGCGTGCAGACCGGGGACGTGACGTCCGACTCCGGGCTGGTGTGGGTGCGCTCCGACCGTCCGGCGCGGATGGTCGTCGAGACGGCGGCCACCGAGTCGTTCCGCGGCGCCCGCCGCTGGCACGGTCCGCTGCTGGGCGCGGGCAGCGACTTCACCGGCACGACCCGGCTGCACGGACTGCCGGCCGGCGAGCAGATCCACTACCGGGTGCTGCTCGCCGACCCGGACGACCCACGGCGCACCGGCGAGCCGGTGACCGGCACGTTCCGCACGGCGCCCGGCGGGCGTCGGCGCGGGGTGCGCTTCCTGTGGTCCGGGGACCTCGCGGGCCAGGGCTGGGGCATCAACCCGGAGCTCGGCGGCTACCGCATCTACGACGCGATGGCCAGGCTCGACCCCGACTTCTTCCTGTGCAGCGGGGACAACATCTACGCCGACGGCCCGATCTCGGCGACCCAGGCGCTGCCCGACGGCAGCCTCTGGCGCAACGTCACCACCGAGGAGAAGTCGAAGGTCGCCGAGACGCTCGCGGAGTTCCGCGGCAACTTCCGCTACAACCTGCTCGACGACAACCTGCGCCGGTTCAACGCCCAGGTGCCGTCGATCATCCAGTGGGACGACCACGAGGTCCGCAACAACTGGTACCCGGGCCAGGTGATCACCGACTCCGACCCCCGGTACACCGAGAAGAGCGTCGACGTGCTCGCGGCCCGCGCCCGGCGGGCGTTCGGCGAGTACTACCCGATCTCGACCCTGCGTCCGGGCGCGAAGGACGGCCGTGTCCACCGGGTCGTGCGCCACGGGCCGCTGCTCGACGTGTTCGTGCTGGACATGCGGACCTACCGCAATGCCAACTCGCCCGACGACCAGACCGTGGACCCGCAGGGCATCCTCGGCGCCGAGCAGCTGGAGTGGCTCAAGCGGGAGCTGTCGCGCTCGCGCGCCGTGTGGAAGGTGATAGCCGCCGACATGCCGCTCGGACTGGTCGTGCCGGACGCCACCGAGGGCAAGGCCGACATCGAGGCCGTGGCGCAGGGCGACCCGGGTGCGCCGCTGGGCCGTGAGCTGCAGTTCGCCGAGCTGCTGCGATACATCAAGCACCGGCGGATCACCGGCACGGTGTGGCTGACGGCCGATGTGCACCACACCTCGGCGCAGCACTACCAGCCGTCGCGGGCCGCGTTCACCGACTTCGAGCCGTTCTGGGAGTTCGTCTCCGGTCCGCTCAACGCGGGCGCCTTCCCGGCCAGTGCGCTGGACGGCACCTTCGGTCCGGAGCGGGTCTTCGTGAAGGCGCCGACCGCGTCGAACGTGTCGCCCGCCGGCGGCTACCAGTTCTTCGGCGAGGTCGACATCGACGGCGGCAGCGGCGAGTTGACGGTGCGTCTGCGCGAGCAGGACGGGACCGTGCTGTTCACGAAGGTGCTGCAGCCCGGACGCGTCGGGCAGTAGTCCGGCGTCCCGGTACCCTCGAACGCATGTGCCGCGCACCGGCGTCATCCCCCGGTGCGCGGTGCTGTCGTGACTCCTGGCATGGAGAGTGATCGTAGAAGAAGTGGAAGACTTAACAAAACGGGCATTAGTAGCCTTAACCCGTCAGTCACAAGGCGTTCGTGATCACGCAACACCGTTCGTCCACAGTGACCGCATGACTCGAGACATGTCTGATGTGACGCGCGCGAAGCGCGGACGCCCGGTGCACCACTGGCGGCGGGACGTGGTGGAACTCGCCGCGCTCTTCACGGCGGTGGCGGTGGCCGACGGCGTGGCGAACCTGGTGGGGCACGGACCCGACGGCCCGGCGCTGCTGTCGGTGTCCGCGGCCGTGCTCGTCGCCACGGCCGGGTTCCACACCTGGTGGGCACGCCGCCACGGGCACGCGCCGCCCACGGGCGATACCGACGCCCGACCGGGCTCCGAGGAGCCGCAGGCCGGGCCGTCGGAGCTGCCCACCGGGGAGGCCGTCGAGAGCGCCCTGTGGCGGATGCGGACGACCGTGAAGGACGCCCCGGGGTCGCTGGCGGCGCTGTGCGCGGCGCTGGCCGGCCACCGGGTGGACATCCTGAGCCTGCAGACGCATCCGCTCGGCGAGGAGACCGTGGACGAGTTCCTGCTGCGCGCCCCGGGCACGCTCGCGGCGGCCGAGATCACCCGGGCGGTGGCGCTGGCGGGCGGCCACAGCACCTGGATCGAGCGCGCCGACGCCCATGATCTGGTGGACGCGCCGACCCGGGTCCTGGGGCTGGCCGCCCGGACCGCCCTGGACGCGGCGGAACTGCCGCTGGCGCTGCGGCAGTTGCTGGGCCGGTGCACGATCCGCTCGCTGCCCGCCGCGGCGGGCAGGAGCGGCCGGGGCGCGCAGTCCGTGCCCGTGGAGGGCGTCCTGGAGGACACCGTGATGCGCCTGCGGGCGCCGGAAGGCGGAGTGATCACCGTGGAGCGGCCGTATCTGCCGTTCACCCCGACCGAGTTCGCACGCGCGCGTGCCCTGGTGGAGCTGGACGCCCGGCTGGGCCCGCGGGTCCCGGGCGGCCAGGACGTGCTGACGCTGCCCGAGGGCGACGACATCACCGTCCGCCGGGCCGACACCGGTGATCTGGAGGCGGCGAAGGCGATGCACGAGCGGTGCTCGACGCGCACCCTCGGGATGCGCTACCACGGGCCGGTCGGCGACGCGGACCGCTATCTCAACCACCTGCTCAGCCCGCGGTTCGGCCGCACCCTCGCGGTGCAGACGGCGTCGGGCCGCATCGTCGGCCTCGGCCATCTGCTGTGGGACGGCGACGAGACGGAGGTCGCGCTGCTCGTCGAGGACCAGTGGCAGCGGCGCGGCATCGGCGCCGAACTGCTCGGCCGGCTGGTGGCGATGGCCGAGGAGGCGCGCTGCGAGAGCGTGTACGCCGTGACGCAGTCCTCCAACACGGGCATGGTCGCCGCCATGCGCGGACTCGGGCTGCCCCTCGACTACCAGATCGAGGAGGGGACGCTCGTGATCACCGCGCGCCTGGAGAAGAGCGCGGCGCAGGAGGCGTCCCGGCGGCACGGGGAGCGCGTCCGGCGCGACTGACCCGGAACGCCTGATGCGAGAGGGCCCGGCGGTCGGTGCACCGCCGGGCCTTCTTCACGCGGTGGCGGAGGCCTTCGACGCCCCCAGAGCTCCCGAAGCCCCCAACGCCCCTGCGAGATCCCGCCACAGATCGTCGACGTCCTCCAGCCCGACCGACAGTCTCAGCAGCCGGTCGCTGACGCCCGCGCTGCGGCGCTCCGCCTCGCCCACGATGCGGTGGCTGATGGAGGCCGGGTGCTGGATGAGCGTATCCACGCTGCCGAGGCTCACCGCCGGAGTGATGAGGCGGACGCCCGCGATCACCTCGTGCGGGTCGCCGTGGACCTCGAAGGCGATCATCGCGCCGCCGATGCGCGGATAGCGGACGCGGGCCACGCGCGGGTCCGCGGCCAGCCGCCGGGCCAGTTCGGCGGCGGTCGCGGAGGCTGCCCGCACCCGCACCGGAAGGGTCGAGAGGCCGCGGAGCAGCAGATAGCCGGCCAGCGGATGCAGCACGCCACCGGTGGCGAACCGTATCTGCCGCAGCCGCCCGGCGAACTCCTCGTCACAGGCGACCACGCCCGCCAGCACGTCCCCGTGGCCGCCCAGGTACTTGGTGGCGCTGTGCAGGACGAGCCGTGCGCCCTGCTCGACGGGGCGCTGGAGCACGGGTGTGGCGAAGGTGTTGTCGGCGAGCAGCGGGACCGAGCCGCAGGCGTGGGCGACGGCCCGCAGGTCGACCTCGGAGAGAGTCGGGTTGGCCGGTGACTCGACCATGACCAGCCCGGTGTCGGGGCGCAGCGCGTCCGCGATCCCGGCGGGGTCGGTCCAGGTGACCTCCGAGCCGAGCAGTCCCGCCGTCAGCAGGTGGTCGCTGCAGCCGTAGAGGGGGCGGACGGCGACGACGTGCCGCAGGCCCGTCGCGGCGCGCGCGAGCAGCACCGCGGTGAGCGCCGCCATCCCGCTGGCGAAGGCGACCGCGCTCTCGGCGCCTTCGAGGCGGGCCAGGGCGGTCTCGAAGCGGGCGACCGTCGGGTTGCCGAGTCTGCCGTAGACGGGCGGGCCGTCCGGCTCCGCGCCGGTCGCGGCGAACGCGTCGATGCGGGCGGCCTCGGCGCGGCTGTCGTAGGACGGGTAGGTGGTGGACAGGTCGATGGGCGGGGCGTGCAGGCCCTGCCGGGCCAGGTCGTCCCGTCCGGCGTGCACGGCCTCGGTGGCCAGTGCGCGGGGCGCTCCAGACGTGCGTACGCCGGCGTACGCGTGCGTGCTCGCAGCGGTTGAGTCCATGCATCGCAGGGTGAACACCGGACGGGTGTAGCGAACAGATGTCCGTGCTACGTTCGATCGATGGCCGAATCCGTCGTACTGGACGCGGTCGATCTGCAGCTGTTGCGGCTGCTGCAGAACGACGCCCGGACCACCTACCGTGATCTCGCCGCGCAGGTCGGCGTCGCGCCGTCGACGTGCCTGGACCGGGTGACGCGGCTGCGCCGCTCGGGCGTGATCCTCGGGCATCAGCTGCGGCTGGATCCGGCCAAGCTCGGGCGCGGGCTGCAGGCGCTGCTGTCCGTGCAGGTCAGGCCGCACCGGCGGGAGTTGGTGGGGCCGTTCGTGGAGCGGATCCGGGCGCTGCCCGAGGCCCTGACCGTCTTCCACCTGACGGGGCCCGACGACTATCTCGTCCATGTCGCCGTCGCGGACATGGCGGATCTGCAGCGGCTCGTCCTCGACGAGTTCACCGCCCGGCGGGAGGTCGCCCGCGTCGAGACCCGGCTGATCTTCCAGCAGTGGGCGTGCGGACCGCTGCTGCCACCGACGACATCGGGACAAACGCCGTGACGTGAGGCTCCGCCGCGTACCAGGATGGGGCCCATGTCACAGACCACCAACAGCCCGCTGCCCCGCGAGGTCGCCGACGCCTACGTCGACGACCTCATCGCCCTCGACCCGGTGACCGGCACCTACCTCGGTGTGCAGGACAGTTCGAGCCGTCTGCCCGACTACTCGCCCACGGGCCAGGAGGCACTCGCGCGGCTCGCGCGGGACACCCTGGCGAAACTCGACGAGGCGGAGCGCAGGCCCGGCGCGGACAGTGACATCGAGCGCCGGTGCGCACGCCTGCTGCGTGAGCGCCTGACCGCGGAACTCGCGGTGCACGAGGCCGACGAAGGCCTGCGCGCCCTCGGCAACATGGCCACGCCGGCGCACCATGTGCGCGAGGTGTTCGCTTTGACGCCCAACCGGACCGAGGAGGACTGGACCGCGATCGCCGAGCGGCTGCGCGCGGTGCCGACGGCGCTCGCCGGGTACCGGGAGTCCCTGGCGCTCGGTCTGGAACGCAAGCTGTACGCGGCTCCGCGGCCGACCGCCACGTTCGTCGAGCAGCTCACCGAGTGGTCGGACACGGACGGCGCGGGCCGCGGCTGGTTCGAGGACTTCGTGGCCACCGGCTCGGAGGCGCTGCCGGAGGCGCTGCGCGCCGAACTGGACGAGGCGGCCCGGTCCGCGACGGCGGCGGTCGTGGAGCTGCGGGACTGGGTGCGCGAGGTGTACGCGCCGACGGCCGAGGACGCGCCGAACACCGTCGGCCGGGAGCGGTACGCCCGCTGGTCCCGCTACTACAACGGCACCGACCTCGACCTGGACGAGGCGTACGCGTACGGCTGGGCGGAGTACCACCGGCTGCTCGGCGAGATGAAGAAGGAGGCCGAGAAGATCCTGCCGGGCGCGGCCACGCCCTGGGCAGCGCTGGCCCACCTCGACGAGCACGGCCGGCACATCGAGGGCGTCGACGAGATCCGCGACTGGCTGCAGGGTCTGATGGACCAGGCGATCGACGCGCTGGACGGCACCCACTTCGCACTCGCCGAGCGGGTACGGAAGGTGGAGTCGCGGATCGCGCCGCCCGGCAGCGCGGCCGCCCCCTACTACACGGCCCCGTCGGAGGACTTCTCGCGGCCGGGCCGCACCTGGCTGCCGACCATGGGAGCGACCCGCTTCCCGGTCTACGACCTCGTCTCGACCTGGTACCACGAGGGCGTCCCCGGCCACCATCTCCAGCTCGCGCAGTGGGCGCACGTCGCCGGGGACCTCTCCCGCTACCAGGCCTCGGTCGGCCAGGTCAGCGCCAACGCCGAGGGCTGGGCGCTGTACGCGGAGCGGCTGATGGACGAACTGGGGTTCCTCACCGACGCGGAGGAGCGGCTCGGCTATCTGGACGCGCAGATGATGCGGGCGGTGCGGGTCATCGTCGACATCGGCATGCACCTGGAGCTGGAGATCCCGGCGGACTCCCCGTTCCACCCGGGTGAGCGCTGGACGCCCGAGCTGGCGCAGGAGTTCTTCGGCGCGCACAGCAGCCGCCCGGCGGAGTTCGTCGAGAGCGAGCTGACCCGCTATCTGACGATCCCCGGCCAGGCGATCGGCTACAAGCTCGGCGAACGGGCCTGGCTGCTGGGCCGGGAGAAGGCCCGCGAACGCCATGGCGACGCGTTCGACCTCAAGTCCTGGCACATGGCGGCCCTTTCGCAGGGTTCGCTGGGGCTGGACGACCTGGTGGACGAGCTGGCCGGGCTCTGAGCCGTGCCATAAGGGCGGAGGGCTGTCAGCAGCCGCAGTCCTCCGCGTCCACGGGGGCCGATGGGGGTGCCCCCGCGCGAGTCCTGTTCGAGCGTGGGGGAGGGTCGGCGTCGCGCCGCTCGCGGCCCTCCCAGGTCTCGAACTCGAAGCCCTCGCGGGCCCAGTACTCGAAGCCGCCGAGCATCTCCTTGACCTGGTAGCCGAGTTCGGCGAGCGCGAGCGCCGCGCGGGTCGC
Source organism: Streptomyces sp. NPDC001858 (assembly GCF_053594615.1). Lineage (NCBI taxonomy): Bacteria > Bacillati > Actinomycetota > Actinomycetes > Kitasatosporales > Streptomycetaceae > Streptomyces > Streptomyces sp. NPDC001858. Next base: position 43,110 of record NZ_JBSFEV010000029.1, on the reverse strand, counting down.
GCCGTTGCAGCCGGGACCCCAGCAGTACGTCACGACCGGCACGCTGCGGTCGAGGAGCTGTGCGGCCTGCTCGGGGATGAGCGCGGTGGGCAGATGGACGGCGCCCGGGATGTGGCCCTGGTCCCAGGATTCCGTGGAACGGGAGTCCAGGACGACGAAGCCGGGGCCGCCGTCGGCGGCGAGGGCAGCGGCCACATCGGAGACGTCGGCGTGGAAGACGAGACTGGCCCGGAAGTAGGCGGCGGCCTCGGCCGGGGCCGCGGGGGCGACGCGCAGAACGGGGTCGAGGGGGGTCGTGGCGGTCATCGGGGGCCTTTCTCCGGTGGTGTCCGACACCCAGAAATCTACGGCCGATGATCATCTCCCTGAAGGGGCGATCCACGGTGTGGACCTTGCTCCGCCGGGGATTCCCCTGCTATCTGTCGTCCATGACCGCGTATTCCCCGGACGCCACGGACTGGCGCATCCTCGAGGTCCTCCAGCGCGAGGGCCGGGCCAGCTTCGCCGACCTGGCGCGTGCCGTGGCGATGTCGCCGAGCGCCGTCACCGAGCGGGTGCGGCGGCTGGAGGAGGCGGGCGTGATCCAGGGGTACGCCGCCGTCGTGGACCCCGAGCGGCTCGGGCTGCCGATCCTGGCCTTCGTCCGGCTGCGCTACCCCAACGGCAACTACAAGCCGTTCCACGACCTGGTGGCCGTCACGCCCGAGATCCTGGAGGCGCACCATGTGACGGGCGACGACTGCTTCGTCATCAAGGTCACCGCGCGTTCCATGCGGCACCTGGAGGAGGTGTCGGGCAAGATCGGCGCGCTGGGATCGGTCACGACCAGCGTCGTCTACTCCTCACCGCTCCCCCGCCGCCCGCTCGGCCGGTAGCCGCGCTGGCGCACGGCCGAGCCCGATCTGCCCTTGACGATCTCCAGCTGTGCGTGGATCCGCCGTCGCAGGTCGGCGACATGGCTGACGATGCCGACGCTGCGGTCGCGTTCGCGCAGGGAGTCGAGGACGTCGAGGACCTCGTCGAGAGTCTGGTCGTCGAGGCTGCCGAACCCCTCGTCGATGAAGAGGGTGTCGAGCCGGACCCCGCCCGCCTCGTCGGTGACGACGTCGGCGAGGCCGAGGGCCAGGGCCAGCGAGGCGAAGAACGTCTCGCCGCCCGACAGCGTGGCCGTGTCCCGCTCGCGCCCGGTCCAGGCGTCGACGACATGCAGCCCGAGCCCGCTGCGCCCGCGGCCGGCCCGGTCGTCGGAGTGGACGAGGGTGTAGCGCCCTGAGGACATGCGCTGGAGCCGTACGGTCGCGGCGGCGGCCACCTGTTCGAGACGGGCCGCCAGGACGTACGCCTCCAGCCGCATCTTGCGCTCGTTGTCGGCGGAGGTGCCGGCGGTCAGCCCGGCCAGGCGGGCCACGCGGTCGTACTCGTCGCGCAGCGGCGCGAGCCGGCGGACACCGCTCTCCGCGCGCGCGGAGAGCTGGTCGAGTTCGGTGCAGCGGCGGGCGGCGGCGTCCTGCGCGGAGGCGGCCGCGCGCAGACGTTCGGCCGCGGCGGCCGCCGACCGTTCGGCCGCCGTGACGTCGGCGGGCGGCCGCTGGGCCGCCGCCACGGTGTCCGGTTCGGCGAGGACGGCGCGTACTGCGGTCTCCTCGGACTGCCAGGCGTCCAGCCGCCGTTGCAGTTCGCGGTGGGCGGTGTCGTCGAGCAGCGCGTCGGCCGCGGCCTGCGGGGTGTCGAAGCCGGCCCGGAACGCGGCCTCGTCGAGGCGTCCGTCGGCGGCCTTGAGGCGACCGGCGCTCTCGTCGGCGACGCGGGCGGTGTCGGCCGCGTCGGTGAGCCGTGCGGCGCGCTGCTCCAGCTGGGCCGCGCGCGCGGCGACGCTCTCCGCCTCGCCCCGGGCCCGTGTCAACTCCTCCTCCAGCGTGGCGCGTTCGACCTCCAGGCGCTCCCGGTGCCCCACCCGGGACGCGGCCCGCACCTCGGCTTCGCGCTGTGCGGCGGTGCGGCGTTCGTGCTCCTGCTCGGCCTGGCGCAGCTCCTCGCGCGCGGGGTGCAGCGCGGAGGCGGCCCGGCGGGCCTGCGCGTAGGCCTGCTCCAGCTCCTGGGCCTCGGCGGCGAGCCGGTCCGTCGGGGTGTCGCCCGCCTCGGCGGTGGCCGCCGCCAGCTCTTCGCGCACCGCGCCGAGGGCGCGTTCGTCCTGCGCGTGCCGCTCGTCGGCCTGCCGGGAGGCGGCGAGGGCCTGTTCCTCGGTCTCGCGGTCGATGTGCCCGGCGTCCTTGCGGGCCGGGGCCGGATGCTCGACGGCTCCGCAGACGGCGCAGGCCTCGCCGTCCCGCAGCGTCGCGGCCAGCTCGGCGGCGATGCCGTTCAGACGCTGTTCCTTGAGGTCGAGCCAGTGCGCGCGGGCGGTCTGCGCCTGCTCGCCGGAGGTGAGGGCGGTGTCCCGGGACGCCTCCAGGTCCCGGGTCAGCGCGTCGCGCCGCCGGGCGGCCGCGAGCCGCTTCTGTGCGGGCTCGCGCCGGCCGTCGAGCTGTTCGGCGTGGGCGGCGGCCTCCTGGGCGGACTCGATCCGGGCCCGCAGCGCGGCGCGGGTCGCGTCCCAGTCGGCGAGCCAGCCCGCGCTGTCCGCGAGGACCTGCTCGTCGTCGCGTTCCTGCCGGTCGAGCCCGGTGCGCTCGGCGGCCAGCTCGGTCAGGCGCCGCTCGCCCCGGCGGGCCGACTCCAGCCCGCCGAGCTCCTCCGCGGCCCGGCGCGCGGCGGTGGCGAGCCCGGCGGCCGAGGAGTCCGCGAACCGCTCCGGGAGCAGGGCACGCGCGTGTGCCGCGCGTGCGGACGCCCTGGTGTGCTCGGCGTCGGCGGCCTCGCGCAGTTCCAGCGCCGGCGCCACCGCCTCCGCCTTGCGCCCCCGCTCCATCCGCGCCTGCGCGTCCCGATGCGCGTCGGCCTGCTCCTGGAGCAGCCGGGCCCGCTCCTGCGCCTGCCCGAACCTCCCCTGCAACCGGTCGAGTTCGCGGACGTCGGTCAGGGCGCGCTCCGCCGCTGCCTGCGCGGACTCGGCGGCGAGCCGGCCGCAGTGGGCGTGCGTCAGCAGCTCGCGGGTGGTGCTGCGGGCTACGGCGGCCGCGGCCAGCACCGCTTCGGCCAGGCCCGGTTCGCCCGGGGCGAGTTCGGGCAGCTCCATGGCGTCCCCGGCCACCTGCTGCATCCGGTGCGCGTCGGCGAGCAGCGCGGAGTCGCCCTCGCGCACGCGTGCCTCGGTGGTGCGGCGGCGTTCGGCGAGCCGCTTCTCGACGTCGGCGAACCGCTGGGTGTCGAACAGCCGGCCCAGGAGCCGGCCGCGCGCCTCGGCGTCGGCGCGCAGGAAACGCGCGAAGTCGCCCTGCGGCAGCAGCACGACCTGGCAGAACTGCTCGCGGCTCATGCCGAGCAGCTGGGTGATCTCCTCGCCGATCTCCTGGTGCGAGCGGCTGAGGTCCTTCCAGGCGCCGGCGACCGCGTCGTACTCGCGCAGTCCGCTCGTGGCCTTCTCGACCATCGTTCCGATGCGGCCGCGCTTCTTGGGGCGCTCGTAGGGCGGCTGCCGGGTGATCTCCAACCGGCGTTCCGCGACGGTGAGTTCGAGGACGACCTCGGTGCGGGCGCCGGTCGCGGCGTGGTCGCTGCGCAGGTTGATGCCCTGGCCGGCGCTCTGCCGGGCGCCGGGCACGGAGCCGTACAGCGCGTAGCACACGGCGTCCAGGACCGAGGTCTTTCCGGCGCCCGTCGGCCCGTGCAGCAGGAAGAGCCCGGCGGCGGAGAGCTCGTCGAAGTCGACGCTCTGGGAGCCGCCGAAGGGGCCGAAGGCCGTCAGATCGAGCCGGTGCAGCCTCATCGCGCCACCTCCCGTACCGCGTCGTCCGTGCGGACCGCGTCGAAGGCGTCCCGCAGCACGCCCTGCTCGCGGGCGTCGGGTCCGGCGCCGCGCACATGGGCCACGAAGTCCTCGGCGATCTGCTGGTCGCTGCGGTCGGCGAGGCGGCGGGCGTAGGAGACGTCCGGGTCGTCGGGGGCGCGTTCGGGGGCGAAGACGAGGCTGAGCGTGTGCGGGAAGCGCTCGGTGAGGCGGGCCATGGGGTCGGCCGGGCGGACGGCGTCGGTGAGCGTCGCCTCGACCCACGCCTGCTCGTGGCGCGCGAGCGCGGGGTCGGCGAGCAGTTCCTCCAGGGTCCCCCGGACGCGGGCCAGCGCGCGCGGGACCGGGCAGTCGACGCGCTCGGCGGCGATCTCCCCGGCGGCCCCGAGGTCGACCAGCCACATGGTCTTGCGGTGGGCGCTCTCCGAGAAGGAGTACGGCAGCGGGGAGCCGGAGTAGCGCACCCGCTCGGTGAGGGCCTGGCAGCCGTGCAGATGCCCGAGCGCCGTGTAGTCGGCGCCGTCGAAGACCCCGGCGGGCACGGAGGCGACCCCGCCGACGGTGATGTCGCGCTCGCTGTCGCTGGGCTCGCCGCCGGTGACGAAGGCGTGGGCGAGGACGACCGAGCGGGTGCCGGGCGCGCGGGCGGCGAGGTCGGCGCGGACGCGTTCCATGGCGGCGGCGAGCACGGCCTCGTGGCCGGCCTTCTCCACGCCGAACTCGTCCTTCACCAGGGCGGGTTCGAGATAGGGCAGGCCGTAGAAGGCGACGTCGCCGTGCGCGTCGGCGAGGACCACGGGGGTTCCGGCCGCGCTCGGGTCCGTCCGCAGATGGATGCCCGCGCGGTCGATGAGCCCGGCGCCGACGCCGAGCCGGCGGGCCGAGTCGTGGTTGCCGGAGATCATCACGGTGGGCACGCCGAGGTCGGCGAGGCGGTGCAGGGCGTCGTCGAAGAGTTCGACCGCGGCGAGCGGGGGCACCGCGCGGTCGTACACGTCTCCCGACACGACCACCGCGTCCACCTCGCGTTCGCGCACGGTCGTGACGAGGTGGGTGATGAAGTCGGCCTGGGCGCCGAGCATGCTCACCCGGTGGAACGCCCGGCCCAGATGCCAGTCTGAAGTGTGCAGTATTCTCATGAATTCCCCCTGAACTGCACGTTTTGCCCCTACTCCGTCTCTGGAACCGGCACGAACCCGTACGGCTCGTCGTCAACACCCACCACGCTAGCTCCTCCCGACACCGGCGAAGGCCCGACCGGAGCGTCACCGACGTCCGATGGGGCCTTCGCGGGTGGCGGTCCCGGCTCCATGAACGGGAACTCCGCCAGGCGGCGACCGCCCGGAGGACCTGGCCGAGGTCGTCGGTCGCTTCGGACTCCCAGGTGACCCCGGACTCGTGGATGTCCTCGGACATATCGAGGTCGGGGTAGTGCACCGAGGCCGTGCCGACGTCAGCCTCCATGGATACCGCGAGGCCGCCGACGGGTTCCGCCAAAGGGGTCTGCCCTACCGGCACGCGTCACGCGTCGCCGTACGCCTCTCCGCCGAGCTCGAACACCGCGGTCCCCGCCGTCGCGTCCGCGAGCCAGGCCCGGAAGGCGTCCACGTCGGCGTCCGGGAGGCCGATCTCGAGGGTGACTGCCTCGCCGTAGCGCACGTCCCGCACCTCGCGGCCGGTCGAGCGCAGGTCGTTGTGGAGCTTGCCGGCCCGCTGGTGGTCGACGGTCACCGTGGCGAGCCGGAAGCGGCGGCGCGTGAGGGTGCCGAGAGCGTCGACGGCCTCGCCGACCGCGCCGCCGTAGGCCCGGATGAGCCCTCCCGCGCCGAGCTTGACGCCGCCGTAGTAGCGGGTGACGACGGCGACGACGTACCGCATGTCCCGGCGCAGCAGCATCTGGAGCATCGGGACGCCCGCGGTGCCGCCGGGCTCGCCGTCGTCACTGGCCTTCTGCACGGAGGCGTCGGCGCCGATGACGTACGCCCAGCAGTTGTGGGTGGCGTCGGCGTGCTCCTTGCGGACGGACGCGATGAAGTCCTGGGCCTCCTGCTCGGTGGCCGCCGGGGCGAGGGCGCACAGGAAGCGCGAGCGGTTGACCTCGGTCTCGTGCACGCCCGCGTGGGCGACGGTGCGGTACTCGTCCTGCATCCGGCCAGCGTATGCGGTGCTCGCCGGTACGCCGATTCGCCTGCCAGCCGGTACGCCGTCGGTCAGCCCTCGTGCCGGTGCGGCTTCTCGCCTCTCGGCACGGTGATCGACGTCAGCAGGGCCGTGCCGGGGGTCAGGGCGCGCCAGTCGGGCCCGTACCAGGCCAGGACCGCGACGGCCGAGGTCGGGAACTTCAGCCGTACCTCGTCCAGGGCGTCGTCCAGGCCGCCCCCGGCCAGGTCGAGGACCAGTTCCTCCAGGCCGGGGTTGTGCCCGACCAGCAGCAGCGTCCCGACGTCGGCCGGCGTCTCGTGGACGACGTCCAGGATCTCGGGCACGTCGGCCCCGTAGAGCCGCGGGTCGAAGCGCACCGGGGGCGGGGCGTCCCACTCGGCGGCGGCCAGCTCCCAGGTCCGGCGGGCGCGGACGGCGGTGGAGCACAGGGCCAGGTCCGGGACGCAGCCGGTCTCGGCGAGCACCCGGCCCGCGACGGGCGCGTCCCGGCGACCGCGCGGGGCCAGCGGCCGCTCGTGGTCGGGGACGTCGTCCGGCCAGGCCGACTTGGCGTGCCGCAGCACCACCAGCCGACGCGGCGGTGTCCCGCCGCCGGGCCCCGTCACGCCGGGGCTCCCACTTCGCGGGTGAGTTCGAGGCCGAGCAGCCGGTCGGCGTAGGCGTACGTCTCGAAGCGGGCGCCGTCCGGCAGTTCGGGTCCGGCGTCCTCCACCCAGCGCAGTACGCGCAGTACCTCGGGCACGTCCAGATCGTCCTCCCATGCGGTGCGCAGCCGCCCGCGCAGGTCGTCGGGAACCGGCCGCGACGGCCGTCGCGCCCAGTCGGCGACGGCCCTCCTCCAGCGTACGAGGGTGTCGCGGGCCTCGCCCAGGGCGACGGCGTCGAGCCGGAGGGGCTCCGTGCGCGGCCTGGTGAGGAGGGCGAGGCGCAGGGCGGCGGGGTCGGCGTCCGGCGCCGCGCCCGTCACGGGTCCCGCGGGCAGGGTCCCCGCCACCGGGGCGACGGCGACGCTCACCTCGTCCGGGGCCCGGCCCTCCTCGCCCACCACGTGCAGCACCTGTGCCTCGCCGAAGCCCGCTCCGGCGCCGAGGTCGCGGCCGCCCTCGAAGGGATGCATGCCGAGGGCGGTGGCCCCCGCCCGGAGCTCCGCCTGGTCCCGCTCTCCGGTCAGCAGGGACCGAACGGGCGTACCGCCGAGTTCCAGCGCGCGGACGAGCAGGTCGGCGACGAGCAGGACCCGGAGCGATCCGGCCCCGTACCCCGAGGCATGCGCCTCCACACGGGTCAGGCCCCGCCGGACGGGGGTGGCGACGACGGCTTCGCCCGTTCGGGCGTCGATGATGCGCAGCACAGGGCGAGCCTATGGCCTGTGGGGCCGGTCAAGTCGCAGAACAGCGACCGTGCCCCATAGGTGCCGGGGAGCGGGCACGGGTTCGCGGGCGGGAGCCGGAATCGGGGGCCGGAATCAGGGCCGGAATCGAGGGGGCCGGAATCGGGGGCCGCCGCAGACTGTTCAGAGGGAGGGAACCGTTCCTGCCCGAACGCAAGGAGGCCGCCGTGTACGGCGACGAGGCAACGATCCGCAGGATTCTGACCGGACTCGGCGACACCTGGGCCGTGGTGGGCCTGTCGACGAACCGTGGGCGTGCGGCCTACGGCGTCGCCGAGGTGCTGCGGCGCTTCGGCAAGCGGGTCGTGCCCGTCCACCCGAAGGCGGAGACGGTCCACGGGGAACAGGGGTACGCCTCTCTCGCGGACATCCCCTTCGAGGTGGACGTCGTCGACGTCTTCGTCAACAGCGACCTCGCGGGCGCCGTCGCCGACGAGGCGGTGGCCAAGGGGGCGAAGGCGGTCTGGTTCCAGCTCGACGTCGTCGACGAGGCGGCCTACGAGCGCACCCGGGCCGCGGGGCTGGAGATGGTCATGGACCGCTGCCCGGCGATCGAGATCCCCCGGCTGGGCTGACCCGCCGACCGGCTTCCCGCGCCTCCCCCGCGCCCATAATGTGCGGGTGACCACCAACTCCCCTTCCCCCCACCGCACCCCGGTCGTCATCGTGGGCGCGGGGCCCGCGGGTCTCACCGTCGGCAACATCCTGCGGGCCGCGTCCGTCGACTGTGTCGTACTGGAGACGGAGAGCCGTGCGTTCATCGAGCGCCGGCCGCGCGCCGGCGTCATCGAGGAGTGGGCCGTCCGCGGGCTCCAGCAACGAGGCCTGGCCGGGCACCTGTTGGAGCGCGCCCAGCGGCACTCGGCCTGCGAGTTCCGCTTCGGCGGCGAGCGGTACCGCTTCTCCTACACCGATCTGACGGGACATCACCACTGGGTGTATCCGCAGCCGTTGCTGGTGACGGACCTCGTCCAGGAGTACGTGGACGTGCGCGGCGGCGACGCCCGCTTCTCGGTGGCCGACGTCGAGCTGCACGATCTCGACACGGCCCGGCCCTCGGTGTCGTACACCTGCCCGGACACGGGTGAACGGCGGCTGCTGAGCTGCGACTTCGTCGTCGGCGCGGATGGTGCGCGCGGGGTGAGCCGGGCCGCGCTGCCGGCCCGGCACGCGCGGGTCGCGCGGCACGACTACGGCATCGGCTGGCTGGCGCTGCTCGCGCAGGCGCCCGCGTCCTCCGACTGCGTCCTGTTCGGCGTCCACCGCAACGGGTTCGCCGGGCACATGGCCCGCAGCCCCGAGGTGACCCGGTACTACCTCCAGTGCCCGCCCGGCGACGACCCGGAGAACTGGTCCCACGACCGCGTCTGGTCCGAACTGCACCAGCGGCTCGCCGGCGCGGACGCCCCGCCGCTCACCGAGGGGCCGCTGATCGAGAAGCGCGTCCTGGACATGCACGACTACGTGGTCGAGCCGATGACGTACGGGCGGCTCTTCCTGGCCGGGGACTCGGCCCACCTCGTCGCGCCCATCGCCGCCAAGGGCATGAACCTCGCGCTGCACGACGCTTTCCTGCTGGGCGACGCGCTGGTCGCGCACCTGGACGGCGGCGACGACGCCGGGCTGGACGGCTACTCGCAGGCGTGTCTGCGCCGGGTGTGGGACTACCAGGAGTTCTCCCACTGGCTGTCCGAGGTCTACCACGGGCCCGCGGCCGGCGACTCGTTCCGCGCGGGCACCACCTTCGCCCGGTTGCGCCGCCTGTTCACGTCGCCCGCCGCCGCGGCCGCCTTCGCGGAGCAGTACCTCGGGACGGCCGAGCGCTACTGAGTCGCACGCCCGGTCAGTCGCGCGCCCGCTCAGTCGTGCACCGGTCAGTCGTGCACCGGCTGGTCGCCGAGCCGGTGGTCGGCAACGTTCAGCGCCTCGTCCAGCAGCCGGCGCAGATGGCCGTCGGAGAGGGTGTAGATCACCCGTCTGCCCTCCTTTCGGGTGTTCACCAGCCCGGCCAGCCGCAGCCGCGCCAGATGCTGGCTGACGGCCGGCCGGGCCGCCCCGCACCCTTCCGTCAACGTCGTCACGTCGGCCTCGCCCGAGGTCAGCGCGTGCAGCAGGGTGAGGCGGGTGCGGTCGCCGAGCAGGGCGAGCAGCTCGGCGGCGAGGGCGAACTGCTCCTCGCCGGGGGTGCGCGGATGCGCATGGTGTGCAGGTGACAGGTGCATGCGTGCGCTCATACGCACATAATGGCCTCGTGGGCACACGCGCGTCCACCTCGGCGTACGACCGGAGCCGCCGGAACCGGAAGGGGATCGACGTGAGCGAGCCGCACGACCACGAACACGACCACGAACACGGGCACGGCCACGACCGCGAGCACGGCCACGGGCATGACCACGAGCACGGGCAGGACCGCGAGCACGGTCACGGTCACGGGCAGGGCTCCGCAGACGAGCACCCGCGTCACCGCCCCTCCCTCGGCCACCGCCTCGCGCACCTCCTCACCCCCCACTCCCACGAGAGCGCCGACAAGCTGGACTCGGCGCTGGAGTCCTCGGCCCGGGGCCTGCGCGCGCTCTGGATCTCGCTCGCCGTGCTGGGCGTGACGGCCGTCGCGCAGGCCGTGGTGGTCGTGCTGTCCGGGTCGGTGGCGCTGCTCGGCGACACCGTGCACAACGCGGCGGACGCGCTGACGGCCGTGCCGCTGGGCATCGCCTTCGTCCTGGGCCGGCGGGCGGCCACCCGCCGCTTCACCTACGGCTACGGCCGGGCGGAGGACCTGGCGGGCATCGCGATCGTGCTGACGATCGCCGCGAGCGCGGCCTTCGCGGGGTGGGCGGCGATCGACCGGCTGCTGGATCCGCGGCCCGTCACGCACGTCCCGGCGGTCGCGGTGGCCGCGCTCGTCGGCTTCGCGGGCAACGAGTGGGTGGCCCGCTACCGGATCCGGGTGGGCAGGGACATCGGTTCGGCCGCGCTGGTCGCGGACGGCCTGCACGCCCGCACCGACGGATTCACCTCGCTGGCCGTGCTGTTGGGCGCGGGCGGCTCGGCCCTCGGCTGGCAACTCGCCGACCCGATCGTGGGGTTGGCGATCACCGCGGCGATCGCCCTGGTGCTGCGGGACGCGGCGCGCGAGGTGTTCCGGCGGGTGCTGGACGCCGTCGATCCGGCCCTGGTGGACCGGGCCGAGCGGGCCCTGCGGGAGGTCGAAGGGGTGCGTGCGGTGGGCGAGTTGAGGCTGCGCTGGATCGGGCACCGGCTGCGCGCGGAGGTGGCGGTAGTCGTGGACGGCGAGGTGACGGTACGTCAGGCGCATGCGATCGCCGTGGACGCCGAACACGCCCTGCTGCACGCCGTGCCGCGGCTCACGGCGGCCCTGGTGCACGCGGATCCGGCGCCGGTGCCGGGCGAGGCGGACCCGCACGACCCCCTCGCCCACCACATGGCGGCCTGAGGTCAGGCGACGCCGAGCCCCTCCAGGACCACCGCGCCGGGCAGTTCGGCGAACGCCTTGCCCGGCACCAGCAGCTTCCCGCGCCGACGCCCGCTGCCCACCAGCACGTACGGCAGGTCGACGACGGCGGAGTCGACCAACAGCGGCCAGGCGGCGGGCAGTCCGATCGGGGTGATGCCGCCGTACTCCATGCCGGTCTCCCCCACCGCCGTGTCCATCGCGGCGAACGAGGCCTTGCGGGCGCCGAGTTGGCGGCGGACCACGCCGTTGACGTCGACCCGGGTGGTGGACAGCACGAGGCAGGCGGCGAGGGTCGTCTCGCCGCCCCGCTTGCCGGCCACCACCACACAGTTCGCGGACTGCTCCAGCAGCTCGCGACCGTAGTGCTCCACGAAGACGGCCGTGTCGGCCCACTGCGGATCGGTGTCGACGTAGACGAGCTGATCGGCGGGCACGGAGCCGCTCCAGTCGCGTACGGCGTCGGCGACCGGGGCCGGCAGCTCGTCCAGGGCGTCTGGGGCGGGGAGGGCGGTGTCGAAATGACCGATGGGTGCGCGCATGACCGCACGCTAACAGCCGCGCCCTCGGCCCCCCGTACGGGTGTCTCAGGGCACGGGCGGGACCGAGACGGCCATCATCATCTCCATCGGCGCCTCGCCCTGATTGCCGTAGATGTGCGGGGCGTTGGCCTCGAAGGAGACGCTCGAACCGGCCGGGACGCGATACTCGACGCCGTCCACGGTGAGCGTCAGCTCACCCGCCGTGACATGCAGGAGCTCGACCGTGCCGAGGGGATGCGGATCGGACGGGCTGTTCTCGCCGGGCATCAGCCGCCAGTCCCACATCTCCAGCGGGCCCGGCGCCTCGGTGCCGGCCAGCAGCCGGTTGTAGCTGCCGCCGTCCGTGTGCCACAGCCGCACGGCCTGATCGGCCGGGACGATCCGGACCTTGGGGCCCTGACCGTAGTCGAGCAGGGTGGTGATGCTGATGCCGAGCGCGTCGCCGATCTTGACGACGGTCCCGATGCTGGGGTTGGTGCGGGCCTGCTCGATCTGGATCAGCATGCCGCGGCTGACGCCCGCGCGGGCGGCGAGCACATCGAGGGTGAAGCCCCGCACCGCGCGCCAGTGCTTGACGTTGCGCGCCAAGGACTGGGTCAGCAGGTCGAGGTCCGACACGTTTCACTTCCCTGGAATACGGTGTGGTGCACCCGATCGTGCACCGAACTGTACTGCGTGGTGTCAGCTCTCCGGTTTCAGCCGGGCGAGGTGGGCCGCGGTCGCGTCGTCGAGTTCCGCCAGGCGCGCCGCCGTCTCCTCGTCCAGCTCCGAGAGGGCGACCAGTTGGTCCGAGGTGACGCCGTCCGGTATCGGGACCGGGGGCGGGGTGCGCAGCGGGGGCTGCCAGCCCTCGGCGGGGGTCCAGCGTCGGACGACCTTCGCGGGCGCGCCCGCCACCACCGAGTGGTCGGGGACCGTGCCGCGCACCACCGCCCCGGCCGCGACGACGACGTTCCGGCCGATCCGCGCACCCGGCAGGATCACCGCCCCCGTGCCGATCCAGCACCCCGGGCCGATCTCCACGGGCTCCATGCGGGGCCACTGCTTGCCGATGGGCTCGTGCGGGTCGTCGTAGGAGTGGTTCGTGGACGTGACGTACACATACGGGCCGAAGTAGCAGTCGCTGCCGATGGTGACCGTCGTGTCGGCGATGACATGGCTGCCCCGGCCGAGGACCACGCCGTCGCCGAGGCGCAGGATCGGATCGGGACCGAGGTCGAGGTCGGGCATCAGACCCGCGGTCAGGGTGACCTGCTCGCCGACGATGCAGTGCGCGCCGACGTGGATCCACGGCTCCCCGAACACCGTGCCGAGGGGGAAGGCGAGCCGGGTGCCCTCGCCCATCGACCCGAAGCGGAAGCGTCCGGGGTGCTCGGCGGTGACGGAGCCCGTGCGCTGCACCCAGGCCCAGCCCGCGTGGACGGCCCGCTGCCCCAGGCGACGCGGCCATGATGAGAACGTGTTCCTGCGCTTCGGCACCCGCTCACCGTACTCAGCACGCGCTGCCGCCAAGGGACAGGAGCCCTGTGATCTTCGCCCTACGCGGTGGCGTACGGTGCCGGGAGACCACCGGCACGAGGTGACGTGAAGGAGACGGTGATGACGCACAAGGCGCTGATCGTGGGCATCGGCGGCAGGGAACCCGAGGTCGACGCGGAGGCGTTCGTGGCGCCGACCGCCTCGGTCATCGGGGACGTGACGCTGGAGGCGGGGGCGAGCGTCTGGTACGGGGCCGTCGTACGGGGTGACGTGGAGCGGATCACCGTCCGCCGGGACGCCAACATCCAGGACAACGTGACGCTGCACGCCGACCCGGGTTTCCCGGTGACCATCGGCGAGCGGGTCTCCGTCGGCCACAACGCCGTGGTGCACGGGGCGACGGTCGGGGACGACTCCCTGATCGGCATGGGGGCGACCGTACTCAACGGGGCGGTGATCGGGGCGGGTTCGCTGGTCGCCGCGCAGGCGCTCGTGCCCCAGGGGATGGAGGTCCCGCCGGGGTCACTGGTGGCGGGCGTGCCGGCCAAGGTCAAGCGGGAGCTGACGGAGGAGGAGCGTCAGGGGGTCACGCTGAACGGGACCCTGTACGCGGACCTGGCCAAGGCCCACAGGAAGATCCACGAGTAGTCACGCTGATCACGAGAGCGACGCGGGCCACGCGCACGGGCATTCGCACGACTGCTCGCGGGGGCTGCTCGCACGACGGCTCGCACGGGCTGCTCGTGCGGGCTACTCGGCAGCCGCGACGGGCGCCGCCTCCGCCTCGCGCGAGGCGCCGGGCGCATGCGCCTCCGTCTGCGCCTTCTTGGCCTTGCGCTTGACGACCAGGAACGAGGCCACGCCGATCAGCACCGCCAGGACCAGCCCCAGCCACGAGAACCTCTTCAGCCAGGCCTCGGCCACGACGCCCACGTAGTAGATGACGGCCGTCGTGCCGCCCGCCCACACGATGCCGCCGAGCACGTTGGCGATGAGGAACTTCCAGTAGGGCATGTGCAGGACGCCCGCGAGCGGGCCGGCGAAGATGCGGAGCAGGGCGATGAACCGGCCGAAGAAGACGGCCCACATGCCCCACTTCTCGAAGGACCGCTCGGCGGTGGCGATATGCCCCTCGCTGAAGTGCTTGGGGAACTTCTGGCCGAGCCAGGCCAGCAGTGGGCGTCCGCCCCTGCGGCCGATGGCGTAGCCGATGGAGTCGCCGATCACCGCGCCCGCGGTGGCGCACGCGCCGAGGACGACGGGGTCGATCCCGGTGTGCCGGGAGGACAGCAGCGCGGCCGAGACCAGGATGATCTCCCCGGGCAGCGGGATGCCGAGGCTCTCGAAGCCGATGACCAGGCCGACCACGGCATAGACGGCGACCGCGGGCACTGTGTCGAGCCATTCCTGCACGTGCACCGCGGGTTCCTCCCGTTTGACGTCCCTGGGCAGCCTTGCGTTGCGGGAAGCCTACCGGGTCGGCCGGGGCCCGTAAGTCCCGTGGTGTAGCGCGCTACACCACGGATCCGGGGGTGCGGTCCCTCGTGACGGCGGCTCGGCCACGTGATCGTGGAGGACGAAGAAGCCACCCTCTGCGCACCGTCCCGAAAGGACACCTCCCATGGCCGTGAACCGCCGACGCGGACGCCGTACTGCCGTCATCGCCACCGCCGCGGCAGCCCTCGCGCTGACCGCCGGCCTCCTCACCGGCTGCGAGTTCGACGACTCGATCGACTGCCTCTCGAACGCCGACGACATCACGGACAGCATCACGGCGATCAACAGGGCCGGTGCGGACGCGATCGAGGATCCGACGAAGACCGATGACTCCATAGACACCATCGAGAAGAACCTGGACAAGATCAACGACAAGAACGACGAGTCGGACGACAGCGACGGCAGCAAGGTCGACAAGGCCGTCGACGACCTCCGGCAGGCGATCGAGGACTACAACCAGGACATCCTCAACGGCGAGCGGCCGGACTCCGGCGACATCGACAAGGCGGCGGCCGAGCTGAAGGACGTCTGCACGTCGTAGCACCCGGCCGGCCGCCGGCAGGAAGAAGGAGGAGCCGCTCCCCTCGTGCGGCCCCTCCTTCGGTCTCGTGGTTCAGCGGCCGAGGGACTTGATCACGGTCCCCACGACTTCGCTCAGCACATCGGACACCCGGGGTAGCTGGGGTAGCTGGGGTAGCTGGGGTAGCTGGGGCACGGCGGGTATCCCGGCCGGGTCGGGGGGCGTGTCGTGGGACGTGCCGGGCGAGGTGTCGCAGCAGCCCACCTGGACGGCCCTCGTCCCGAACTCCGGTGTGGACGGGGCGGGTTGGGCGGGTCCGGGGGCGGTGCCGGGCGCGAGCGGCGGGGCGCTGCGCGGGATCGGTCCCGGTATCGGCGGCGTTTTCCCCTCCGGGGCGCCCGGGACGTCGGGGGCGTCCGGACCCGGCGGCTCCGCCGGCTTCCGTGCCTCCGGGCCGGGTTCGCCCGCCGCCGCGACGGCCGCGTCGAACACCCACCGCTGACCGGCGGAGCCGTCCCGCTCGGTGACCACGACGGCCTTCCCCGGGCCGCCGGCGCCGCGGGCGACGACCAGATTCCCGTCCCGGCGCAGCAGCAGTTCGCCGCGGACGGTCAGGTCGAAGAAGGTCTCGCCGGAGTGCACGAGGCACCACCCCAGGGCGGTCGTGCGGCGGTCGGGGTCGGCGGCCAGACAGAGCGTCGGGTCGGCGGCGCTGCGCAGCAGACCGTCGTCCTGGTAGGACCACTGCTGGGACGCCGCCCGCGAGCACGGCGCCGAGATGATCGCCGCACCGGCTTCGACCCGTCCGCGGGGCACGTCGAGGCAGAGCCCCGTGTCCGGGCCGCGCAGCCTTCCGTGCGCGGCCTCGGCCTCCCGGGAGGCCAGGGCGGCCGACGGGGATCCGGCGGACGACGGATCGTCGGAGCCGCCGGGGACGCCCCGCCCGCCGACGGTCGGGGCGTTGGGCCCGCCGACGGGCGCGCCCCAGGTGGCCCCGGGAACCGGGACGCCGTTGTCGTCGGACCAGCCCTTGGCCACGAAGACGGTCGCGACCAGCGCGAGGGAGGTCAGCCCCACGCCCACGAGCACGGCATTGGGCCGTCTGGCCGGCAGGTCGAGCAGACCGGCCGAGGTGGTGCGATGACGGCCGCCCCCGGCCGGCGGACGCGCTCCGGCGAGCGGACGCACCCCCGCGGGCCGGGTCGGCGCGTCGGCGGCGGCCGCCCGTCCGGGGCGTGAGTCGAGATAGCGGCGGGCGCCCCAGCCGAGCACGGTCTCGGCGAGCAGCACGTCCAACGCGCCGTCGAAATGGCTGAGTTGTTCGGCGGCGTGCCGGCAGAAGCGGCAGTGCCCGAGATG
Organism: Streptomyces sp. NPDC001858; assembly: GCF_053594615.1. Lineage (NCBI taxonomy): Bacteria > Bacillati > Actinomycetota > Actinomycetes > Kitasatosporales > Streptomycetaceae > Streptomyces > Streptomyces sp. NPDC001858. The sequence continues at coordinate 26,802 of NZ_JBSFEV010000029.1, read as the reverse complement.
CTGCCGGACATCGGGCAGCAGGCTGCCGCCGCGCCGCAGGGGAATGTCGAGGAGGCGGTTGTAGAAGCGGCATTCGCTCGTCGGCGCGAGTTCGCGGTGGGCGCGTACACAGCCCGCCCGGAATTGTTCACGCGCCTGTTCCAGTACGGCCGCCGCGGTGTTGTCGTCCACGCCCGACAGACCGGCCGGTACGGATATGGGTTCCGCCTCCACCTCCGTGTGCCACAGCAGACATTGGGAGGCGCTCGGGAGCAACTGGAAAGCGCGCTCGGCGAGTTGACGCCTTTCGGCGGTCCCCGGTCGGGCCGCGCGCAGGCCACGGCCGCCGACGGTTTTCCTGAGCTCCGGGAGAACGGCCGCGACCCGTTCGGCGCCGGCCCATTCGCGGACCGTCTCCCTTACGGCGACGAGGAGTTGGGGACGCAGGGCGCCCTCGGTGCGTCGGCCCGTCAGCCTGCCGAGCACCTCGTGGAACGCGGCGGCGGCCACGAGCCGCGCCGTGTCCTCGGTGCCGGCCAGGCAGACGGTCGCGTAGTCGTGGGTGGCTCGCCAGTGCCGGGCGAAGAGCAGGGCGATCGCGCGGGCCCGTCCGTCGTCCTCGGACAGTCGGGCGGCGAGTTCGGGGTCGGAATCCCCGGGGGGCCGGCCGGGGCGGGGCGGGTGGGGCGGGCGTGGGGGGTTCGGGGAATGCACTAAACCATTTCCTTCCAAGCCGACGAACGGCACGGAGGAACGCGTCGTCGGAAAGCAGGTGCCTGATTGGTGCGTACCTTTGGCCTGACCAGGCATGTTGGCCCGATCCGACCCATCCGTAAGGGGAGGCTCACTTTCGCACACGCGCCTCACAGGAAACAAGGAGTTCGAGTGACCCAAGTTCAAAGCGCAGAAATTTCAGATAAGTTACCGGCGGTATCCGCACCCGCATTCGAAAATTGCCGGACCGCCCGACTCAACTTGTGTACGAGGAAAGCCGGATGGCACACGGAATCTCCAACTTCCGGCGCGGCGGCTCGGCGCCCTTACGGCCCAATGACCAGACGACCTGGCGACCTGGCGACCCGACGACCTGGCGGCGCACAGGAATCTCAGAGAGGACTCTCTGCGTACTCCCATCCCCGTGCAGCACCATGATCCGCATGAGCGCCCCCCACTCCGCACCCAGTGTTCGCAAGGCAGTCGTCCCGGCCGCCGGTCTCGGCACCCGTTTCCTCCCCGCCACCAAGGCGACCCCGAAGGAGATGCTGCCGGTCGTCGACAAGCCGGCCATCCAGTACGTGGTCGAGGAGGCGGCCGCCGCCGGCCTGGACGACGTCCTGATGGTCACCGGCCGGCACAAGCGGGCCATCGAGGACCACTTCGACCACGCCTTCGAGCTGGAGCAGGCGCTCGCCGCCAAGGGCGACACCGTGCGGCTGGACGCCGTGCGCGACCCGGCTCGGCTCGCCGACATCCACCACATCCGGCAGGGCGATCCGCTCGGCCTCGGCCACGCGGTGCTGTGCGCCCGCAACCACGTCGGCGACCAGCCGTTCGCCGTGCTGCTCGGCGACGACCTCATCGACCCGCGCGAGACCCTGCTCAGCAGGATGCTGGACGTCCGCGAGCGCTACGCGGGCAGTGTGGTCGCGCTCATGGAGGTACCGCCGGAGCAGGTCCACCTCTACGGCTGCGCGGCCGTGGAGCCGTCCGGCGAGGACGGGGTCGTGCGCGTCACGGGCCTGGTGGAGAAGCCCGCGCGCGAGGACGCGCCGAGCCGGTACGCGGTCATCGGGCGCTACGTCCTGGACCCGGCCGTCTTCGGCGTCCTGGAGCGCACCGAGCCCGGCCGCGGCGGCGAGATCCAGCTGACCGACGCCTTGCAGGAACTCGCGGCGGGCGGCACGGTCCATGGAGTGATCTTCTCGGGCCGCCGGTACGACACCGGGGACAAGGCGGACTACCTGCGCACGGTCGTCCGGCTGGCCTGCGACCGGCCCGACCTGGGACCGGAGTTCGTGGCCTGGCTCAAGGAGTTCGTGGCGGGCCTGGAGGACGGCCGCCCGGAGCAGGGGCAGTTGGCGGCCTGACCACAGGTCCGCACGGCCCCACCGCCGCACGGCCGCACGGCCCCACCGCCGCACGGCCGCACGGCCCCACCGCCGCACGGCCGCACGGCCCCACCGCGGCACCGCCGCACCGCCGCACCGCCGCACCGCCGCACCGCCGCACCGCCGCACCGCCGCACCGGCATCGATACCGGCCCAAGTGCCCAGGCGGCGGCGCACGCCACGACCGGGGCACCGTCAGCTCATCGACACCCGTCGGCTCTCGACGTCTCGCGCGAACGCCGCTCAGCCGTTGTTGGGGCGCAGCGTCCAGATCACCGTCATCTCGCCGGTGACGGCCCCGTCGGCGCGCCGGATCTCGATCGCGACCGGGAACTCGGGGCGCTCTCCCGCGTCGAGCTGCGCGACGACCTCGGCGGCCGGGCGGCCCAGCGTGGCGGTCGCGGTGACGGCGCCCATCGCCAGCTTCCGGTAGGCGATCTCGGCGCGGACGGCGAGCGGCACGGCCCGGGAGAGCTGCTCGCCGAACGCGGCGAGGACGATCGCGCCGCTGGCGGACTCGCCGAGCGTGAACATCGCGCCGGCGTGCGGCCCGCCCACGTGGTTGTGGAACTCGCCCTGGTCCGGCAGGGCGACCACGGCCTTCTCCGGACCGGCCTCCAGGAACTGGAGGTTGAGGGTCCGGGCCATGGGCACGGTGGCGGCGAGCATCTCGCCGATGGACATCTGGTCTGCGCTCATGCCAGCGATGTTACCTATGAGTAGCTTCCGCTGGCCAGACCGGTCGCGATGATCGATCGCCGGATTCGGTACGTCCCTGACAAGGACCGGTGACCGAACCGTGTCCCGAACGGCACTAGTGTTTCTGGCCATGTGGCCAGGACAGCAGCCGCCCGGGGGAGAGCAGAACCCGCAGGCGCAGAACAATCCGTACCAGCAGCCGGGATACCAGCAGCCGAATCCGTATCAGCAACCCGGCTACCAGCAGCAGCCGAACCCCTATGCGCAGCAACCGCAGTGGGGCGCCCAGTCGCCCCCGGGCGCACCGACGCCGCCGCCCGTCGGGCCCGGCGGCAGCGGTGCGGGCGGCGGTGCCGGCGGTGGCGGTGGCAACCGGACGAAGTTGGTGGCGATCGTCGCCGCCTCGGCCGTCGTCGTGGCCGCCGCGGTCACCGGGTTCCTGGTGCTGGGCGGCGATGACGACGACCCGGCCGACGTGGCCAAGGGCAGCGCGAGTCCGACGGCATCCGCGTCCGCCTCGGCGTCCGGCTCGTCCGGCACGGACGACAACCCGCGCAGCAGCGAGACCGAGAAGGCGACGGTCGCCGGCTGGAAGGTCGTCGTGAACCCCAAGTGGGGCATCGCCTTCGACGTGCCGGCCGACTGGGAGGTCCAGAAGCCGGGGCTCAGCCAGGGCTTCGAGTGGGAGGACAAGACCAAGACCGACGGCTACGACCGGATCCTGATGGGCGGCACGGCCGAGTTCAAGTCGAAGTGGTGCTCCACGGACGCCGACAAGGACGGCAAGACCGACGACACCCCGCTGGCCATGGTCGGCAGCAAGGGCGCCGAAGGGGCCAAGACCACCGACGAGATCGCGGTGAACGGGCCCGCGTGGTGGGTGTTCGGCGGCTACACCGAGCCGGACAGGAAGAGCATCACCTTCGACAAGAAGGCCACCGCGTTCACGACCGCCTCCGGCATCGTGGGCAGTTACGCCTGGGCGCAGTCGACGAACACGCCCCAGAAGGGCAAGTGCGACAGCGACGGCAAGGCGATCACGTTCGGCTTCAAGAACTCCAACGGCGACTACGTGTCGTGGAACCTGTACGCCGCCAAGGGCGTGAAGGAAGAGCTCCCCAAGGCCACGATCATGCAGATCCTCAGCACCGTGCGCCTGAACGGAACGCCGACGGAACGCTGAGCGGCAGCGCCCCGAAGGGGCGCGGGGAACTGCGCGACCAGCCCCGACGGCGCCGCAGCGCAACGACGGCACATCGTGGCACGTCCAGCGGAGCGCCCGAGCGGAGCCGGCCGGCTCGGACCGCCGCCGGGCCGGCCGACGCCCGGCCGGTTCAGCCGATGCCGAACGCGCCCTCGGGCGGCTCGGGCGACGGCACGGCGTCCTCGTCCCGTACGGGTCGCGCGTCGCCGATGAACCGGCGCAGGCCGGGCCCGTGCTCCACCCGGGCCGGGAACGCGTCGGAGGCGGTACGCCGGGCCAGGGCGGGCACGTCGAGTGGATGGTGCGCGGCGGCGAGCACCGCGTTGCCGAACCGGCGTCCGCGCAGCACGCCCGGCTCGGCGATCAGCACCAGCTCCTCGAACACCGCGGCGAGATTGGCCAGTTGGGACCGCAGGAAGTCGAAGGGCGCCGAGTCCGCGAGGTTCGCGAGATAGACGCCGTCGGCGCGCAGGACCCGTCCGGCCTGCTGGGCGTAGGCGAGGGACGTCAGCTGGGCGGGGACGCGCGAGCCGCCGAAGACATCGGCGACGAGCACGTCGGCCGAGTCGTCCGGAGCCGCCTCCAGCCAGGCCCGCGCGTCGGCGGCGTGCAGCGCGATGCCGGACCCGGCCGGGACGGGAAGGTGCTCCGCGACCAGCTCCAGCAGGCCGCGGTCGAACTCGACGACGTCCTGCCGGGTGCCCGGCCGGGTCGCGGCCAGGTACCGGGGCAGGGTGAGCGCGCCGCCGCCGAGATGCGCCGCGTCCAGGGGCCGGCCCGGCTCGGCGACGATGTCCAGGACGTGCCCCAGCCGCCGTGCGTACTCGAACTCCAGGTAGGTGGGGTCGTCGAGGTCGACGTACGACTGCGGCGCGCCGTCGACCGTCAGCAGCCAGGCCCGCTCCCGGTCGACGTCGGGCATCAGCTTGGCGGTGCCGTGGTCGACGGCGCGGGTGACGGGTATGGGCTCGTCGTTCACCGCTTCATTGTGCCCGTGGGACACCGCCCTCCGGGACGCACGGCGGTGTCAGCCCTTCACCCGCACAGCCCTCACAGCACGGCCGTCACGGTCCCCGCCCCCACGGTGCGACCGCCCTCCCGGATCGCGAAGCCCAGGCCCGGCTCCAGCGGCACCTCGCGCCCCAGCTCGACGGTCATGGCCACCCGCTCCCCGGGCCGCGCCACCGCCGCCTCCCCCAGGTCCACATCCCCCACGACGTCCGCCGTGCGGATGTAGAACTGCGGCCGGTACCCGGTGGAGACGGGCGTCGTACGACCCCCCTCCCGCGCCGACAGCACATACACCTGGGCGGTGAACCGACGGCTCGGACTCACGCTCCCCGGCGCCGTGACCACGTGCCCGCGCCGGACGGCGTCCCGCGGCACCCCGCGCAGCAGCAGCGCCACGTTGTCCCCGGCCTGGGCCTCGTCCATCGGCTTCCCGAAGGTCTCCAGGCCGGTGACGACGGTCTCCAGCCCCGCGCCGAGCACGTCGATCCGGTCGCCCACCCGGACCCTGCCCCGCTCCACGGCCCCGGTGACGACGGTCCCCCGGCCGGTGATGGTGAGCACGTTCTCCACGGGCAGCAGGAACGGCGCGTCGAGGTACCGCTCGGGCATGGGGACGTAGGTGTCCACGGCGTCGAGCAGCGCGTCGATCGAGGCCGTCCAGCGGGGGTCGCCGGCCAGGGCCCGCAGCCCCGACACCCGTACGACGGGCGTGGCGTCGCCGCCGTAGCCGTGCTCGGTGAGCAGGTCGCGGACCTCCAGTTCGACGAGGTCCATGAGCTCCTCGTCCCCGGAGTCGGCCTTGTTGAGCGCGACGACGACGTGGTCCACCCCCACCTGCCGGGCGAGCAGCACGTGTTCGGCGGTCTGCGGCATGATCCCGTCGAGCGCGGAGACGACGAGGATCGCCCCGTCGAGCTGCGCGGCGCCGGTGACCATGTTCTTGACGTAGTCGGCGTGCCCCGGCATGTCCACGTGCGCGTAGTGCCGGGTGTCGGTCTCGTACTCGACGTGCGCGATGTTGATGGTGATGCCGCGCGCGGCCTCCTCCGGAGCGCGGTCGATCCGGTCGAACGGCACGAACGTGCCGGCCCCGCGGTCGGCGAGGACCTTGGTGATGGCGGCGGTCAGGGTGGTCTTGCCGTGGTCGACGTGACCCATGGTGCCGATGTTCAGGTGCGGCTTGGTCCGCACGTAAGCGGTCTTGGGCATGGCTGTACCTCGAAGCGTGTCCGTAGGAAGTGGGGACCCCGAGGTACTCGCCGACCCTCCCCCTGCGGGGTCCGCCGGACAATCCGGAGAGGGTCAGCTTCGGGCGCCGTCGACAGCGGCCGCGAGGGGCGGAACGGCAGCCTTCGGAGCATCCGCGACGGCGGATGCTGCGAGAACGAAGGCGAACCGGAACATGGACCCGATCATCGCGGACGGTTCGTACGACGTCGAATGGTTTTCCACGCATGGAAACGCACGGGTCAGGCGAAGTCGGCAGCGCCCTGAAAGGGGCGCGGGGAACTGCGCGACCAGCCACGACGGCGCCGCACCGGAACGACAGCGCATGGGCGGCACATGGCGGCACGTCCAACGGGACGCTCAGCCGTCCCCGATGTTCTTCAGGGCCTCGCGGGCCGACAGTGGTGCGAGGCGGGTCCGTTCCCGGGTGACGAAGGCGCGGACGGCCTCCGGGTCGGTCTTGGCGTACTCGCGCAGCGACCAGCCGATGGCCTTGCGGACGAAGAAGTCCGGGTGGCCGGACTGACGCAGGCAGTAGGCGAACAGCCGGTCGGCGTCCGTGCGGTCCTTGTAGCGGAGCTGGTGGAGCAGCGCGGTGCGGGCGACCCACAGGTCCTCGTCGGCGATCCAGACGTCCATGTCGGCGGCGAGCCGGCGGTCGGCCTCGACCAGGGCGCCGACCACATGGGCGGCGAGCAGGTCGACCGTGTCCCACCAGGACGTCGTGGCGACGAGCCGGCGGGCGACGGGCAGGAACCCCGACGACAGCCGTCCCGTGTGCCGACGCAGGTAGTCGACGGCGAAGTAGTGGTACTCGCGGTGCGGCAGGGCCCAGCAGCGCAGGGCGATCGCCGTGCAGTCGGCCTCGTCGGGGCGGGGCGTGCCCGCGAGGACGGTGCGGGACAGGGCGCGGCGGTCGGCGGTGGGCAGCCCGAGGAAGGGGGCGACGTCCTTCATGTAGGCCTGCATGGCCGCCGCCCGCTCCGGGTCGACCGCGCCGCCGTACGCGGACGTCAGCCGCGCCAGCACAGCGTCGGCGAGAACGCTGTCCGGCACGCCGATCGTTTGCGCACCTGTCACGGTCATGAGACGAACCATACGGCGATCACACATGTCCGTCGGTTAGTGTCGCGGTCATGCTCGATGCCACCACCCGCTCTGGTGACACCGCCACGGCCTTTCCCCCGGCCACCGCCTCGGACCTCGTCGTTCCGGTGCGCGTCGTCACCGCCCCCGCAGCCCCCGCCGGTCTTCTCGCGCGCTGCGGCAGAGTGCTGCTGTCGCCGTGGTCCCGTTTCGCGCTGCTGGTCGCGCTGCTGGCGACGGCCGGTGCGAGCGTGCTGCTCTTCGAGCCGCAGAAGCTCCTCGCGGACGGCTGGCCGCCGCAGTTGGGCGGCCCCACGGCGGCCGTGGTGTTCGCGGTGGCCTACGGGCTGTGCACCGTGGCGTTCGTGCCGAGACCGCTGCTGAACCTGGCCGCGGGCGCGCTGTTCGGCTCCGCGGTGGGTCTGGGCACCTCGCTGGCGGGCACCGTGCTGGGCGCCGGGCTCGCCTTCGGCCTCGGCCGCGTGCTGGGCCAGGACGCCCTGCGGCCCCTGCTGCGCGGACGGCTGCTGACGGCGGCGGACGGCCAGTTGAGCCGGCACGGGATGCGCTCGATGCTGGCGGCGCGGCTGTTCCCCGGGCTGCCGTTCTGGGGCGTGAACTACTGCGCGGCCGTCTCCCGGATGCGCTGGACGCCCTTCCTGGTGGCGACCGCGCTGGGCTCGATCCCCAACACGGCCGCCTACGTCGTGGCCGGCGCCCGCGCCTCGGCGCCGACCTCGCCGGCCTTCCTGATCGCCCTGGCCGCCATCGCGCTGCCGACGGTGGCGGGCGCGGTGATGGCCTGGCGCAAACGCCACCACCTGCGCAAGCCCTGACCCCGGAAGAAGCCTCAGCCGCCCCGGGTCTCCGCCTTCCGGACGTTCCGGACGGCTACTCGGGCCCCCGGTACACGTCCAGCCGTCCGCACATCCCGAACTTCCCGTACGCCGACGGCTCCTCGGCCCTGACGACCGCCTCGGCGAGGTGGGAGACATCGCCGGCCGCGAGCCGGTCGAGCTGCTCCCCGGTGGCTTCCGCGGCCGCCCGCGCCCCGCGCAGCCAGCGTTCGCGCCACTCGGCGAGCCGGGGCCGGACGAGCGCGGCGGCGGCCCGGTGGAAGTCGGCCAGGGCCGCCGGAACGTCCGGCGCCTCGCGCAGCGCCCGGTAGCCCTCCAGCGCGAGATCGCGCCGGGCGCGGGCGATCCGGGCCTGCTGCTCCTCCGGGGCGTCGGCGGGGATCACGGTCGCGGCGGCGTACGTCTCGGGGTCGGTGAGGTACTCCGGGGGCAGGGTGAGCACCGCGTCGCCCGCCTCCGGCAGCCCGCTGTTCTGCATCAGGACGGCGATGCGCAGGTCGTCCTCGTTGACCAGCCGGTGGACGGTGCCCGGTGTGAACCAGGCGACGGTGCCGGGCGCGAGGGGCGTGACCTCGTACCCGGACGCCGTCAGGGTCTGCACCGAGCCGCGCCCGCCGGTCACGACGTACCCCTCCGAACAGGTCAGATGCAGGTGCGGAGTTCCGCCGTGCAGGCCGTCGGCGGCGGGCCAGTCGTACACGCACAGGTGCGAGACGGCGACCCCGCCGGGCAGTCCCGCGTACTCGCTCACCAGGGGTGCGCCTTCAGGTACGCGTCGATCGCGTCCCGCTCCCAGGCGCTGTCGGCGACGATCACCCGGTAGCGGCGGGTGAGCGTGTCGCCGGGGGCGAGCTCCAGTTCGTCGAAGAACGCCCAGGACGGGGCGATGCCCGCGAAGGGCTCGTTGCGGACGAACCAGTGGGCCGGGTGGGTCCCCGCGGCGCCGGAGTGGTCGTTCTCGGGGGCGTGCGCGAAGACGACCGTGGCGTGGCCGTCGGCGCCGTCGTGCTCGCCGGACAGGGCGAGCCAGGGGCTCTGCGAGGCCATCAGCTCCGGGCCCTCGCCCTCGGGGCCGATGATCCGGCCGTCCCGGAAGGCGCGCGGACCGCGCCAGAACAGGCCCGTGTAGCCGGCCAGCTCCCGCCCGGCGGTGGTCGGGCTGCCGAAGCGCAGCGGCTCGTCGCGACGGTTGGTGACGGCGCTGGTCCAGGTCAGCGCCCAGGAACCGGCGTCCGGGTCGACGTCGTGCACCTCGATCCGGCGAATCTCGTCGGCCCACAGCTCGCCGCTGTGCGGATGCCAGGTCAGCCGCTCGGCGATGACGACCCGGCCCGCGTCGGCCGCGACCTCGTCGAAGCCGACGTGCGCCATCGAGCCGACCCGCTCGGGCAGTTCGAGATACCCCTCGCCGTGGACGTACGAGTTCCCGCCCCACAGGTTGGCGCCCGAGAGGTGCGAGGCGGTCAGCGACAGCCCCTTGTGCCAGCGGTGGTCGTTGGGCCGGTAGTCCGTGACGACGTCGCCGGCGAGGGTGCGCAGCGGGTGGATGTACGGCCGCGGCGCCTCCCAGGCCGCCTCGGGCCGGTAGACGTAGGCGAGCAGTTCGACGCCGGTGGCCGGGTCGGTCACCGTGATGCGGTCGCCGTGGGCGTGGACGAGACGCAGGTCCCCGCTCATGCCGGCACCTCCGCGCCCACCGGGGCCGTGCCCACCGCGGTCGTGCCCGGCGCCCAGCCCGGGGCGCCGCCGTGCAGGGCCGTGTAGTACGGGTCGCCGGGGCCGATCTCGCCCCGCCGCACCGTGGTGTCCGTGAACGCCGACTTGTACAGCGCGGAGATCAGCTCCAGGCTGGTCCGCCCGTCCGGGCCGCTGCTGCGCGGCCGCTGCCCGGCGCGCATGCTGGCGACCAGCTCGCGCAGCTGCGCGACATGCGAACTCGGGACGTCGGGGCCGAAGTCCTGCCAGGCCGCCGCCTCGTCGCCCGGGACGCCCGGGGCCGGGGTGACGGTCCAGTCGGCGTTGGAGTGGCCGTAGAGGTGGGTGAGCTCGACGGTGGCGCGCTCGCAGTCGATCCGGATGCGGCTGACCTCGTCGGGGCTCAGGACGCTGTTGACGACGGTGGCCATGGCCCCGCTCTCGAAGCGGACCAGGGCGGTGGAGACGTCCTCCGTCTCCACGTCGTGCACGAGCCGGCCGGCCATGGCCCGCACCTCGCGCCACGGGCCGAGGAGGTCGAGCAGCAGGTCCATCTGGTGGATGCCGTGGCCCATCGCCGGGCCGCCGCCCTCGGTCTGCCAGCGACCCCGCCAGGGCACCGCGTAGTAGGCGGTGTCGCGGTACCAGGTGGTCTGACAGTGCGCGACGAGCGGCCGTCCGAGGGCCTGCTCGTCGAGCAGCCGCCGCACGTGCCGCGTCCCGGACCCGAAGCGGTGCTGGAACACGATCGAGGAGTACGGCCCCGACTTCTCGCCCTCCTCCGCCTCGACGGCGTCGTAGTCGGCCAGGGTCGGCACGGGCGGCTTCTCGCACCACACCCAGGCGCCGGCCCGCAGCGCGGCCACGCTCTGCTCGCGATGCAGGGTCGGCGGGGTGCAGATGGTCACCAGATCCGGGCGCTGCTCAGCGAGCATCAGTTCGAGATCGGTATAGGCGTGCGGGACGCCGCCCTCCGCGCAGAACGCCTCGACGGCACTGGCATCGATGTCAACGGCCGCCACCACCTCGGTCTCGCCCTCGGCGGCGAGCTCCTGGAGCGCCGACAGATGGGAGCCGCGCCCGATGGCGCCGGTGCCGATGACGGCGGCCCGGATGGGGCGGCCGTCGAGGGGGACAGGCAGCGGAGTGGATGGGGACATGGGCGTGATCAGCACTCCTCCGACGAACGGCCGTACGGCCGACGAGCCAGCAACCGAGCAGGAAGCGTGCGGCACGCACGCACAGCAAGCGCTTTCCCCTCGGAGGCAACGTATGCGGCGGCCGGGTGACCGGTCAACCATCCGGAGCTTCGAGCCTGCGACGGACCAATGCCGCAGCTCACGCGCGGTCGAACGGGGCAACTGACCTTGCCCTTCAAACCCCTGTGGCGAACCTGTCACACGGGACCGCTACGCTTCCTTTGCACACTCTTGATCACCGGACCTCACCGGACGCGGCGGCCTGCCGTCGCGGTCGCCCCTTCCGATCGGCGCTTGGACTTCCTGACCTCATGTCTTGGTTCGAATCTCTCATCCTCGGACTCGTCCAGGGGCTGACCGAGTTCCTCCCCGTCTCCTCCAGTGCGCATCTGCGGCTGACCGCGGCGTTCTCCGGCTGGGAGGACCCCGGCGCCGCCTTCACGGCGATCACGCAGATCGGCACGGAAGCGGCGGTGCTGATCTACTTCCGCAAGGACATCGGCCGGATCATCGCGGCCTGGAGCCGGTCGCTCTTCGACAAGACGATGCGCAAGGACCACGACGCCCAGATGGGCTGGCTGGTGATCGTCGGCTCGATCCCGATCGGGCTGCTGGGCGTCACCCTCAAGGACCAGATCGAGGGGCCGTTCCGCGATCTGCGGATCACCGCGACCATGCTCGTCGTGGTCGGCATCGTGATCGGCATCGCCGACCGGCTCGCGGCCCGGGACGAGGCGGGCGCGAAGCACCGCGCGCCCAAGCAGCGCAAGAGCCTGGAGAACCTCGGGGTCAAGGACGGCCTGATCTTCGGCCTCTGCCAGGCCTGCGCCCTCATCCCCGGCGTCTCGCGCTCCGGCGCCACCATCAGCGGCGGCCTGTTCATGGGCTACAAGCGCGAGGCCGCGGCCCGCTACTCCTTCCTGCTGGCCATTCCGGCCGTCCTCGCCTCGGGCGTCTTCGAGACGAAGGACGCGCTGGAGGGCGGCCATGTGGCCTGGGGTCCGACCATGTTCGCGACGGTCATCGCCTTCGTCACCGGCTACGCGGTCATCGCATGGTTCATGAAGTTCATCAGCACGAAGTCCTTCATGCCGTTCGTCTACTACCGCGTCGTCCTGGGCATCGTGCTGATCGTCCTGGTCAGCATGGGCGTCCTGAGCCCGCACGCGGCGGAGTCGGCCGGCTGACCGGGCACCCGAACAGCTACTTTTCGCCAGCTGAACCCATAGCGAATTGGCCGGGACCAGGGAACTCTGGGACGGTTCCCGACATGATCATCTCCCAGTCGCCTCCCACTCTCCCGCCCTCCGGCAGCAACGAAGACCCCCGCGTTCAGGTCGCGGGGGTTTTCCGTGTGCCGTCGCCGGCGGCGGGGTGGAGCAGGACGAGGGCTACGGCCCTGGTGTCGTGACCAACGAGGGTCGCTCGAGGAGCGCCACGGTCACTCGATCGGACGAGTTCGGGTGCGATTCGGCCGGAAGCGGCAGGGGCTGCCCTCGCCCTACTTGCCCGACGGCCTACGACGTACCGGCGGGACGGAACCGAGGGGGTCGGACAGCACCACCGGCATGCGGTCGGGTGTCCGCTGCTGCCGCGACGACGGGCACGATCCGGGATGGAAGTGAAGCGTGATGCCGGGGCCCGACGCGGCCATGTGGTCGTAGACGTCGGGCTCGCCGACGATCCGGGAACCACAGCGGTCGCACATCATCGCCGCGCACCCACCTTGATCACGCGGACGAGGGCCCGCCCGGTGTCGCAGATCGGCGCGGCCTGACAATCGGGGCAGGCGTTCGGACCGGCGGCATGGCGGTACAGGGCGGCCTGCGCAGCACGGGTCACGCAGCCGCGGGAGGCACGCGCGCACACGAGACGCCCGCCCTGCTCACGCCTCCCGAGGTCCACCGCCGTCTCGGGGGTGAGGGTCTCGTTGTCGTACACGCACACACGGCCGTCCATCTGCGGGACGGAAAGCCCCGCCGGGACGGGCAGCAGTGCAAGTGCCTCAGGGGTGGGAATGCCAGTGGTCACGGCGGGTTCCGATGCCGTCATCACGCCTCCACAGTCACGGTGATCGGTCTCACACCCGTGACCGTAAGACGCGGTACAACAGTGGAGGGCACGCAAAGTGCGTGCCTTGGTTCGGGGGCACGCAATGGACACTTCTGACATCGGCCGCCGCATCGCCTACTGGCGCGACAGGAGAGGCTTCACCCAGACCGACTTCGGCCAGCTCATGGGCCAGACGAAGCGGTGGGTGCAGGACATCGAAGGCGGGAAACGCCAGCAGGATCCGCGCCTGTCGGTACTCGTGCGGGCGTCCGAGGTTCTGCGTGTGTCCCTCGAGCAACTCTTGTCCGACAGCCCGCCCGCGCCAGCTGCGGGAAGCACCCCGCCTGGCGACGCCCTCGGCGTCATCGACGCCCTGTATGCCCCCGCCGCCGACACGGACATGCCCACGCCAGTGGTATTGCGGAGGCGGCTCGTCTACTGCTGCGAGGCCTTCCAGGCCTGTCACTACGCCACGCTCGCTCGCGAGCTGCCCATCCTGATCGCCGCTGCCAGGCAGGCGGCACACAGCGCCCCCGTCGGAGCGCAGGCCGAAACTCAGGGCGTGCTCTCCCGGGTCTACCAGCTGGTGACGTCGTACCTGCACAAGTACGGGCAGTCGACAGCCATCCAGGCTGCGCTCGCCGCAGACCGGGCGCTCGTCGCTGCGGAGCGGTCCGGCGACCCGGTCCAGATCGGGGCCGCGGCCCGGCGGGTGGCGAAGAGCCTCGTCCACCAGCAGCGGCCGCAGACCGCGGTGGAGTTCGCGACTGCCGCCGCCCGACGACTCGAAGGCGGGCTCGTCGAGCAAGGACCGCTCGGCCTGTCCACTCTCGGCATGCTGTATTTGGCCGCCTCGTTTGCCGCGTCCTCGCAGGAGCGCACAACTGCCCGGGTGCGCGCGGCCACCGACTACGTCGACGCGGCCGGTGACGTGGCTGCCCGGCAAGGCGGGGACCGGAACGAGGACTGGACGATGTTCGGTCCAACCAACGTTGGGCTGCACCGGGTGGACATGCTGATCCGGTTCGAGGACGGCTGGTCGGCGCTCGAAGCCGCTGACGGCCTCGACCGGGAGGCACTCGCCAGGATGAGCCGGGAGCGGCAGGCCGGACACCATGTCGCGATGGCACGCGCTTCGCTCTTGACGCGGCGAAAGGACGATGCGGCGAAGGCGCTCCTGGAAGCCGACAAGCTGACCCCTGAGGAAGTACGGGGCACGCCAGCCACGGTAAACCTGGTCAAGGACGTGGTCTGCGCGACAGCCACCCCAGAGCCTCAGTTGCGTGCGCTGGCCGAACGCTGTGGACTCCGGGGATGACCACTCCCGTGCTGTACCTGATCGCCTGCGCCGCAGGGCCCACCCAGTACATCGACGACGGCGTGCGCGTCGCCCAGCGCGATGGGTGGGATGTGTGCCTGATCCTGACTCCGTCCGCAGCGACTTGGTGGGAGCCCCGCATGCAGGAACTCGTCGACCTGACCGGGCATCCGGTGCGGTCGCGGTACAAGCTGCCGTGGGAGAAGGATGCGTTGCCGAAGGCGGCTGCGATGCTGGTGGCGCCTTTGTCGAGCACCACGCTGAACAAGTGGGGTGCTGGGATCGCGGACACCTTGGCGATCGGCATCCCCTCGGAGGCTGTGCATATGGGCGTGCCGGTCGCAACGATGCCGTACTTCAACCAGGCGCAGGGCTCGCAGCCTGCGGTGGCGAAGTCGATTGCCACGCTGCGCGGGCAGGGTGTGCTGGTGCTCGATGGGCCGGAGGGTTATGAGCCACACCCTCCGAAGCAGGGAGACCCTAAGTCGTTCCCGTGGGCGCAGGCACTCGTCGGCGTGCGGCGTCTAGTTGGCATGTAAAGGGCGGCAGCCAAGCACAACGAGGCCCCCTCCCGCCCGGCTTGTCAGGGGGCGCGGCGGAGTCGGCCGGCTGACCCTCCGACGGCGATGATCGATCAACCGTGACCAAGCCCATATCGGTGTCCGTAGCCGTCCCGTAGCGCAGTGTCAGTGCATGCGCCTAGGCTTGCCGCATGTCCCCCGATTCTGTCGCCCCTGGTTCCGTGCGGTCCGCTGCCGAGTTAAACGAGCGGATCCGGGCCCTCTGGCTGCGTGCCGGCGGGTCGCTGTCGGCCCAGGAGCGGGCCGAGTACGAACTGCTGGTGGTCGAGTGGGCCGCGGCGATCCGCAGTGACGTGGTCACGGCAATCCAGGGTGACGTGGTCACGGCGGCCTGAGCCCCGGCCGCCGGGCACACCGCCGCCCTGGACGCCTGGTTCGCCGCCGAGGCCGGTGCGGACGCCTGAGCGCTCCGCTGGAAGTGCGGCGATGTGCCGTTGTTCCGCTGCGGCGGCATCGCGGCCGACCGCGCCCGCGCGGCGGAGCCGCAGATGTCAGTGCCCGGCGCCCCTTCAGGGCGCTGCCGAACCGCAGCCGACCTCGCCCGCCCCGCTCAGGCCGGTGCGGACGCGGAGCACCGGCGTCGCGCGGACCTCGCCGCGCGGACCTCGTCGCACGGGTCCGGTGAGGCCGCCGACGGCACCCGCCGCTGGAACGACGCCGACGGGTCGGCCCCGGATCCCCGGGTCCAGGACGGTCCTGGCGAGCGGGTCGAGCAGCTGCGCGCGGCCGTGGGGCCGCGCCCGCCGCCGCCCCACGGCCCGACCGGCCTTGCGCCGGCGCCGCTCGGACAGGGCCCGGCCCTCCCTAGACTGATCGCATGATCACCCTGCCGTTCAGCGCGTTGGAAGTGGCCATGGTCCAGTCGGGCTCCCCGGCCGCGGACACGTTACGAGACACCGCCGAGTTCGCCCGGCGCATCGAGGACCTCGGCTACCTGCGGCTCTGGTATGCCGAGCACCACCATTCCCCGGCCATCGGCGCGTTCCCTCCCGTCGTCCTGATCGCGCACGCGGCGGCCTCCACCTCGTCCGTACGCCTCGGCTCCGGCGGTGTCCTCGCTCCGAACCACGCCCCGCTCATGCTGGCGGAGCAGTTCGGCACGCTGGCCGCGCTGCACCCGGACCGGATCGACCTCGGCATCGGCCGCGGCCCGGGCACCTTCGACGAGCCGACGGCACGGGCGCTGCGGCGCGGTGCGGGCCCCACGACCGACGACGAGTACCGCGCCGATGTGGCGGCGACCCTGCGGCTCCTGGTGGACGAGGTCGCGCTCGACCCGCTCCCGGAGCCCTGGCTGCTCTCCTCCAGCACGGCCGGCGCCGCGCTCGCCGCGGACCTCGGTCTGCCGATCGCCTTCGCCCATCACATCCGTCCCGACAACACCCTCGCCGCGCTCGCGCACTACCGCGCCCATTTCTCGCCGTCGCGCTGGTGTGCGCGCCCGCGCGTGCTGGTCTGCGTGGAGACGGTGTGCGCCGAGACGCAGGAGGAGGCGGCCCGACTCGCCGGCCCCATGGACGTCGTCAAGGCCGGCCTGCTCAAGGGACGAGGGGACTTCCCCTTCCCGACGCCCGCGGACGCGGCCGCGCACGCGTTCACCGCGGAGGAGACGCAGGCGCTGGCGGGCTTCCGCGCACAGCAGGCGGTCGGCTCGCCCGAGACCGTGGCGAAGCGCCTGACGGACCTGGTGGCGGCGACCCACGCGGACGAGTTGATGCTGGTCACGCCCGTCTACTCGTTGGCCGACCGGTTGCGGTCGTACGAACTCGTCCGACGGCACGTCATGGCGCCGACCGCGGCCACCGTACCGACGGCCTCCGTCCCGCAGTAGGCCCGCAGCAGGCCGCTGCGGCCTCACCGTCCGGGACCGCCCTCCGGCGTCGCCGACGCTGTCGTCGGCGGTTCGGAGCGGCCGCCCATGTCGAGCCGGAACGGCGGGTACGCGTCGGTCATCAGCGCGGCGTACGCGATCACCCGCGCGGACCAGCGGACCAGGCCCAGCAGCAGATCGAAGAGGTGGACCGGATAGCGGGCGGTGAACGCCAGGACGACCACGGCGACGAAGGAGAGGAAGGGGATCAGGCCGACACCGCGCCAGCCGCCGTCTCCCGCCCACCCCCAGCCCCACCCGCCGGTGAAGATCCCGACGACGATGTACTGCGGGATCGCCAGCAGCCACCACTTGACCAGGACCAGTCCGCGCGAGAGCCGCTCGGGATAGGCCACGTCCAGACGCGCCGGGTAGTCGGGGACGTCCGCGAGGGTGAACGGCGGGTACCGGTCGGTGCCGAGCGCGGCGTGGGCGTAGTAGCCGACCCGCCAGTTCCAGCGCAGCACTCCGACATTGAAGGTGAACAGGGACTGCGGGTACCGGCCGGTGAACAGGATC
This sequence comes from Streptomyces sp. NPDC001858, assembly GCF_053594615.1. Classification (NCBI taxonomy): domain Bacteria; kingdom Bacillati; phylum Actinomycetota; class Actinomycetes; order Kitasatosporales; family Streptomycetaceae; genus Streptomyces; species Streptomyces sp. NPDC001858. The sequence continues at coordinate 9,397 of NZ_JBSFEV010000029.1, read as the reverse complement.
GCGAAGAACGCGACGATCGTCACGAGGACGAACGCGATCCAGAGGAAGAACAGCACGATGTAGTGCGGGACGGCCAGGAGCCACTTGACCAGCCAGAGCCATCGGGAGAGCCGGGGATCGAGAAAGGCCTCGATCCGCACAGGCGACGCGGTGACAGGATTCATGGGGCGCCTCCGATCAAGAGTCCCCACCAAAAGTCCCCACCCGGCGGCCACCCGTCCGCAGTCCCAGGCTCGCACGCGCCGTGGACGGCCGCGACCCGGGCGGATCATCCCGGGCGGGCCCCTCCCCAGGCTCCTGGCCGCAGCTCAGGCGGTGGCGTTCCAGGAGTGCGCGACGTCGATGATCAGGTGGTCGCCCGACTGCGTCACGCGGAACGGCAGCCGCGCCCGCACCCCGAGCCCGAGCACGACGGCGTCTTCGGGCGCGTCGACATAGCGCGTGTCCTGGAAGGTCTGGTAGCCGGTGACGTCCACTCCGGGCAGCGGTTGCCCGTGCGTGCCCGGGTAGGAGTCCGTGCCGGTGTCCGGGTCGTGGTTCGGCGTCACGGCGATCTGCAGGATCGCTCCGCCGGAGATGGGGATCTCCCCCGTGCCGACCGAGATCAGCTTGTCGACGTACTTCACGCGGTAGCCGATGTCACCGGTCCCCGAGCCGCCCTTGTAGTCGATGACCATCCGGTCGAAACACTCGTGCCGGCCGGTCCTGACGTTCGTCAGCGGAGGCCGGTAGTCCTCCGCCGGGCTGACCCGCTTCTCCAGGCTCCCCCAGCCGGTCTCGCACACCGTCGCCGTGGCGGTCTCGGCCTGCGCCGTCACCGCCGTCCCCGCGATGCCGGCTCCCGCCAGCGCACATGCCGCCAACGCGGTTCCCAGTCGTCGCATGTCTGCTCCCCAATAAATCGAATACACGGTCACGGCGCCAGGCCGTGTGCGTCCACGCTGGGCTCGGCATGTGACCGGACCAGGCCCGGACGATCACGAAACGGCAACGCCCGATCATGGAAGGCCGAGGTTCGGGGGCCGCGGACGCCGTACGTGGGATCGACACCCGCACAGACCTTGGCTGATCAGCTCCCATGCCGAAGACTCGGGCCATGACGCAGCGTGTGGAGCTCGCCACCGTGATGGACCGACTGGCCGTCGACGGGTTGATCACCGACTACGCCGTGGCGGTGGACGACGGAGACTGGACGGCGTACCGGGAATTGTTCACATCGGACGGACGGGCGGACTACCGTTCCGCCGGCGGTATCGAGGGGGAGGCCGGGAACGTCGCCGCCTGGCTCGCGGAGAGCATGCGGGTGTTCGCGATGCGACAGCACCTCATCGTCAACCGCCGGGTGCGCTTCGGGGTCCTGGAGCAGGACACCGGCGACACCGCCCGGGTGCAGGCCGACTACGTCAACCCGATGCGGTTGACCGCCGACGCCCCCGAGGACTCCCCGGCCGGCGCGCCCGACTTCGTCTGCGGCGGCCGGTACGCCTTCGGTCTGCTGCGGACGCCCGACGGCTGGCGGGTGCGCGAGGTGGTCGTCCGGGAGAAATGGCGGCGGCTGCCCGGCTGAGCCGAAACGCGCCCCCGCCGAGCCGAAAAGCACTCTGTCGGAGATCGTCCGCGGCGCGCACACTGGAGGCATGCAGGCGCTCACGCAGGGGTTCGGACACTGGCTCACCTCCCCCTGGCGGCGTTCGGCCGTCGCGGCTCTCGCGGGCGCGCTGCCCGTGCTCGCGTTCCCGGCGCCGGCCCTGTGGTGGTGGGCGTACCTCGCGCTCGTCCCGTGGATCCTGCTCGCCCGCTGCGCGCCGACGGCGCGGCGGGCGGCGTACGACGGCTGGTGCGGCGGCTTCGGCTTCATGCTGGCGATGCATCACTGGCTGCTGCCGTCCCTGCATGTGTTCACGCTGCTCATCGCCGCGCTGCTGGGCGCGCTGTGGGCGCCGTGGGGGTGGCTGGTGCGCCGGTTCCTCGCGGCGGACGCGATGCCGTCGCGCGGACGGGTGGCGGCCGCGCTGCTCGTTCTGCCCTCGGCCTGGCTGGCGGTCGAACTCGTCCGCTCCTGGCAGGGGCTGGGCGGGCCCTGGGGCATGCTCGGGGCCAGTCAGTGGCAGGTGCAGCCCGCGTTGCGGCTCGCCTCCGTCGGCGGGGTCTGGCTGCTGAGCCTGCTGGTGGTGGCGGTCAACGTGGCGGTCGCCGTCCTCGTCGCGCTCCCCGCGTCCCGGGCGCCGGCGCTCGCCGGGCTGGTCGCCACCGCGGCCACGGCCTCGGCGGCCTGGGTGTGGGCGCCGCGCCCCGACGGCTACGGACAGGCCCGGATCGCCGTGGTCCAGCCGGGGGTGATCGACGGGCCCGACCGACGCTTCGACCGCGAGGAGCAGCTGACCCGGCGGCTGGTCGGCCAGGACGTCGATCTGATCGTCTGGGGCGAGAGCAGCGTCGGATACGACCTCGCCGAGCGGCCCGATCTGGCCGATCGCCTGGCGCGGCTGTCCCGCGCGACCGGCGCGGACATCCTCGTCAACGTCGACGCCCGCCGCTCCGACCGGCCCGGCATCTACAAGAGCTCGATCCTCGTCGGCCCCGACGGTCCGACCGGCGACCGGTACGACAAGATGCGGCTCGTGCCGTTCGGCGAGTACATACCGGCCCGTTCGCTGCTCGGCTGGGCCACCTCCGTCGGCAAGGCGGCCGGCGAGGACCGGCGGCGCGGCGCCGGGCAGGTCGTGATGGACGCCGCGCCGGGCCTGCGCATCGGGCCGATGGTGTGCTTCGAGACCGCCTTCCCCGACATGAGCCGGCATCTCGCCGAGGACGGCAGCGACGTGCTGGTCGCCCAGTCGTCGACCTCCACCTTCCAGCACAGTTGGGCGCCCGCGGAGCACGCGTCGCTGGGCGCGCTGCGCGCCGCGGAGACCGGGCGGCCGTTCGTCCACGCCACCCTCACCGGCGTCTCCGCCGTGTACGACGCGAGCGGCCGGCGCATCGGCTCATGGCTGGGGACGCAGTCGAGCACGACGGCCGTCTACGAGGTCCCGCTCGCCGACGGCGTCACCCCGTACGTCCGCTACGGCGACTGGCCGGTCCATCTGGCCCTGCTGACGCTCGTGGCCCTCGGGCTCACCGAGGGGAGCCGGGCGGTCAGGCTGCGGCGGACCGGTCCCGCACCGCTCGGACCACCCGCTCGCACAGCTCGTGAGTGGCCAGCGCGTCCCGGGCGCTGAGCACCTTTCCGGCGCGGACGGCGTCCAGGAAGGCGAGGACCGCCTGCTCGATGCCGCGCTGCCGGGCCACCGGGACCCAGTCGCCGCGCCGCCGCACGGTCGGCTGGCCCTTGTGGTCGATGACCTCGGCGAGGTTGACGACCTGCCGCTTGGTGTCCTGCCCGGACACCTCCAGGATCTCCTCGTTCGAGCCGCTGAGCCGGTTCATCACACCGAGTGCGGTGAAGCCGTCCCCGCTGAGCTGGAGGACTATGTGGTGCAGCAGCCCCTTCTCGACGCGGGCGCGCACGGTGACGTCGTCCACCGGGCCCGGCGCCAGGAAGCGCAGGGTGTCGACGACGTGGATGAAGTCGTCCAGGACCATCCGGCGCGGTTCCTCGGGCAGTCCGATCCGGTTCTTCTGCATGATGATCAGCTCGCGCGGATGGTCGGCGCACTGCGCGTACCCGGGCGCGAAACGCCGGTTGAAACCGACGGCGAGGGACGTGTCGCGCGCCTGCGCGAGCGCCACCAGCCGTTCGGAGTCGGCGAGTTCGTAGGCGAGCGGCTTGTCGACATACGTCGGGACGCCCGCTTCGAGCAGCCGGGCGACGATCTCGGGGTGGGCGGCGGTGGGCGCGTGCACGAACGCCGCGTCCAGGCCGACGGCGAGCAGCGCGTCGAGGTCGCGGTGGCGCTGCTCGCGGGGCAGCCGCAGGCTGTCGGCGACCCGGTCCAGGGTGGCCGGGGTGCGGGTCTGCAGCTGCAGTTCGACCCCGGGCAACGCGCCGAGCACGGGCAGATACGCCTTCTGCGCGATGTCGCCGAGTCCGATGCAGCCGACCTTCACGGGGTGCTCCCTCAACTCTCGCCTGTCTCCCGGGCAGCATACGGCGCACCGGAAAACCCGTGGTGGGCGCGGGCGCCTCGGGGTCACCATGCGGGGATGACTTCTACGCAGCGCAGCGAACCCGCCCAGAACGCCGACGAACGCACCATGCTGGAAGGCTGGCTGGACTACCACCGGCAGACCCTGGCCATGAAGTGCGCGGGCCTCACCGACGAGCAGCTCCGGACCGCCTCGGCGCCGCCCTCCGAACTCTCGCTGATGGGCCTGGTGCGGCACATGGCGGAGGTGGAACGCAGCTGGTTCCGCAGGGTACTCGTGGGCGACGGCGCGGAGCCGCTCTACTACAGCGACGAGGACCGGGACGGCGAGTTCCACCTCACCGAGCAGGACACCTGGGCGCAGGCCCACGCCACCTGGCAGGCCGAGATCGAGGTCGCCCGGCGGTACGCGGCCGGCTTCGCCCTGGAGGAACTCTCGCGCGGCAAGAGCAGGTACACCGACGAACCGTTCAGCCTGCGCTGGATCTACACCCACATGATCGAGGAATACGCCCGCCACAACGGCCACGCGGATCTGCTCCGCGAACGCATCGACGGCGCAACTGGGGACTGAGGCTCCGCGCCCCTTCAGGGCGCTGCCGCTCCCTTCTTACGGGGTACGGGATCACCCGTATGGGTCAACCTCGGGTGGTCCGCTGTTGCTCGGGCGGTCACAGCCGCCAGAGTTGCGCGGGTGCAGCGAACCACCACCACCGCCACGCTCCTGGTCACCGTGGCCTTCTCGACCCTCTCCGGATGCATGACCGTCCCGCGTCCGCCCGCGCCGGATCCGGCCGCGGCTGCGTCCCGGCCGCCCGTGCCGCGGCCGGAGGGGCGGGCCGAGACGCAGGTCGTACAGGCGCCGGCCCGTGAGGCGCTGGAGATGATCGCGCCGTCCCGGAAGCCGGAACCGACGGCGCCGGCCACCCCGGCACAGCGGCGGCAGCGGGCGGCGGCGCCGGCCGAGCAGCCGCCCGCGCCCCGTTCGCGTCCGCACGTCCGGCCGCCCCGCCCGGAGCCGCGTCGGCCCGCACTGCCGCGGGTGGAGATTCCGGAGGTGGCGGCGGAGGTGCGCCGGAACACCGATGTGTGCGCGCTCGGCAGGAAGTACGGCGGGTGGCAGCGGGACAGCCAGGAAGCGGAGATCTGCGAACAGGCCTACGGCCGCTGAGGATTCACGCCTCCCCGTCCACCCGGACCGGTTCGCCCGCCCCGTTTTCCCGCCCCGTTTCTCCCGCCCGCCGGATCATCCCTCGCGCCGCCACTCCCCCTCCCCCAGTCTCAGCTCCATCCTGCTGATCGCCGCCCGTACGCCGTCCCCGTAGCTGTCGTCGCCCAGCGCCGCGGCCGCCCTGCGCGCCCTGCGGACATGGGTCCGGGCGGCCTCGGCGCGGTCGAGCTTCACGTAGTCCGCCGCGAGGTTGAGGTGCAGGGAGGGATAGAGCGCCCGCGCCTCCACCGACCCCTCGTGCTCCTGCGCCGCCGTCAGCGCCCGCAGGTCCCAGGCCAGTTCGTCCGCAGGGTCGTCGTGGGTGTCGGCCAGGTAGTGGGCGAGGGTGCAGCGGTGCAGCGGGTCGCCGTCCTCGCCGACCTCCGTCCACAGGTCGAGGAGGCGGTGCCGGGCCTCCTCGCGGTCTCCCCCGTGGTGCAGCATCACGACCTGCCCGATCCGCGTGAGCAGCGCCTCCGACGCCGTCCGACCCTGTCTCTTCGCCACCCAGGCCTCCCTTGCGTCGATGCGTCGACGCTAGCCGCACGCACCGGCGATCGGGGTCAGGCGGCACCGGGACCGGACGCTCCAGGTTCGGTCAGGTCAGGTTCGGGATCGTCCAGTCGATCGGCTCGTGGCCCTGCTGCGCCACCGCCGCGTCGATCTGCGTGAACGGACGGGAGCCGAAGAACTTCTTCGCCGACAGCGGCGAGGGGTGCGCGCCCTTGACCACGATGTGCCGGCTCTCGTCGATCAGCGGCAGCTTCTTCTGCGCGTAGTTGCCCCACAGCACGAAGACGGCCGGGTCGGGCCGGTCGGCCACGGCGCGGATCACCGCGTCCGTGAACTTCTCCCAGCCCTTGCCCTTGTGCGAGTTCGCCTCGCCGGAGCGGACCGTGAGGACCGCGTTGAGCAGCAGGACGCCCTGCTGGGCCCACGGCATCAGATAGCCGTTGTCCGGGATCGGGGTGCCCAGCTCCTCGTGCATCTCCTTGTAGATGTTGCGCAGCGAGGGCGGGATCTTCACTCCCGGCCGCACCGAGAAGCACAGGCCGTGCCCCTGGCCCTCGCCGTGGTACGGGTCCTGGCCGAGGACGAGCACCTTCACCCGGTCGTACGGCGTCGCGTCGAGTGCGGCGAACACCTCCTCGCGGGGAGGGTAGACGGGCCCCTTGGCCCGCTCCTCCTCGACGAACTCCGTCAGCTCCTTGAAGTAGGGCTGCTGCAGCTCGTCGCCCAGAACCCCGTGCCAGGACTCGGGCAGCATGGCGATGTCGGTCACGTCAACGTCCTCCGTTGTGCGGTCACTTCCAGACCACAGAACCTACAGGCGACCACTGACAACCGGCCCCGCCGACCGCGGAACGACCGCCGACCGACCGCCGGACGGCCACCGAACGGCCACCGAACGACCACCGAACGGCCACCGAACGACTACCAGCTGGTCTTCCGTGACAGTTCCCAGACCATCATGATCGTCGACGGGTCCAGGGCGCGCTCCCCGCCGGAAACCTCCTCCGACGAGGCGATGTACTGCTTGCCCTGCCACAGCGGCAGCAGCCGGGCGTCGTCGACCAGGATCTGCTGGGCCGCCTCGAAGTCCTTGACCACGTTGGCGCGGTCGCTCTCCTCGCGGGAGCGCGGCAGCAGCACCTGGGTGATCTCCTTCGCCGGGTAGGGCGTGCCGAGCGCGTTCTGGTCGCCGACGAACGGGGCGATGAAGTTGTCGGCGTCCGGGAAGTCCGGGGCCCAGCCGCGCCCGAACACCGGGTACTCGCCGTTCTCGTAGCCGCGCACATAGGTGTTCCAGGGGCGGCTCTTGAGGGTGACGGAGAACAGGCCGGAGGCGTCCAGCTGCCTCTTGATCTCCTTGAACTCCAGGGCGGTGTCGGAGCCGTAGCGGTCGGAGGTGTACCAGAGGGTGAGCGGGACGGTCTCGGTGATCCCGTCGTCGGCGAGGATCGAGCGGGCCTTGGCGGTGCTGGGGTCGCCGAAGGAGTCGAAGAAACCGGTGGTGTGGCCGGTCAGACCGCTCGGCACCATGGAGTAGAGCGGGTCGACGGTGTCCTTGTAGACCTTGTGGGCGATCGCCTTGCGGTCGATGACCTGGGCGACGGCCCGGCGCACGGAGACCTTGTTCGACCAGGTGTCCTTGGGGTTGAACACCAGGTAGTTGATGTTGCTGCCGGCGGCCTCGACGAGCTGCAGCTCGTCGGCGGCGCCCTTGCTCTCCAGGGCGACGATGTCGTCGGCGGCGAGACCCTGGTAGGTGATGTCGATGTCCTTGGCGCGCAGGGCCTTGACCATCTCGCCGGAGTCCTGGAAGTAGCGGATGGTCACCGCGTCGTTCTTGCGTTCGGCGAAGCCCTTGTAGTTGTCGTTGCGCACCAGCACGGCCTGCTTGCCCTCTTCGTAGGACTTCAGCCGGTACGGCCCGGAGCCGACGATGCTGTCGTCCTTGCGCAGGGACTTCGCGGGGTAGTCGTCGGGGTCGACGAGGGACATGCCGGGGGTGGCGAGCACGAACGGGAAGGTGGCGTCCGCCTTGTTGAGGCGGAAGAGCACCACGTTGTCGCCCTTGGTCTCGACGCTGTCCAGGCTGCCCAGGAGCCCGTTGGGACCGGTGGGCGCGTCGATCGCCCTGATCCGGTCGATCGAGTGCTTCACGGCCTTCGCGTCGATCGTGTCGCCGTTGGAGAACTTGAGGCCGTCGCGCAGTTCGCACTGGTACGTGCGGCTCGAAGTGTCCGTGAACTCACAGGACTCGGCCGCGTCGGGCTGCGGCTCCGTCGCCCCGTTGGGGTAGCTCAGCAGCGTCTGGTAGATGTTGCGGAACAGCTCCCAGGAGCCGTCCCAGGCCGCGGCGGGGTCCAGCGTGCTGGGCGCACTGGTGGTGCCCACGACGATCGGTCCGGCGTCGTCGTAGCTCTCCTCCCCCAGGAGGCTGCACCCGGCCACCAGGGATATGGACACGATCGCAGCCACCTGCTGCAAGGATCGGTTCCGGTTGAACACGTGCACGCTCCTCGATCTGCCATGCCAAGGGTTGGCAGACCATACCGCAGCGCCGCACGGCCTGAAGCGGCGGCAGTGCGGGAGTCTTGATCACTTTTTGTCTGACGACGTTGTCATCGCCATATATGACGTGCGGGCGACGACAAGGCGCCGTTTCCGTCGAGGAAACGGCGCCCGGTCGCACGCGTCGGGGCTCAGCCCACGCCGGCGTTGAGGAAGATGCCGCCGTCGACGACGAGCGTCTGGCCGGTGATCCAGTCCGACTGCTCCGAGGTCAGGAACGCGGCGGTGCCGCCGATGTCGGAGGGCACGCCGAGCCGGGCCAGCGGGTAGGCGGCGGCCGCCTCCGCCTCGCGGCCCTCGTACAGGGCGGCGGCGAACTTGGTCTTCACCACGGCCGGGGCGATCGCGTTGACCCGCACGCGCGGCGCGAACTCGTGCGCCAACTGCTGGGTCAGGTTGATCATCGCGGCCTTGCTGATGCCGTACGCGCCGATGAACGGCGAGGCCGACAGGCCCGCGACGGAGGAGATGTTGACGATCGCGCCGCCGTTGTCCTTCTGCCAGGCGTGCCAGGTCTTCTGCGCGAAGCCGAGCGCGGAGACCACGTTGGTCTCGAAGACCTTGCGGGCCACCTCCAGGTCGAGGTCGGCGATGGGCCCGAACACCGGGTTCGTACCGGCGTTGTTGACCAGGAAGTCGACGCGGCCGAAGGCCTCCATGGTGCGCTCGACGGCGGCGGCCTGGTGCGCGAGGTCGTGCGCCTTGCCGGCGACGCCGATGACCCGGTCGGCGCCGAGCTGTTCGACGGCCTCCTTGAGGGCGTCCTCGCCCCGGCCGGTGATGCAGACCCGGTCGCCGCGGGCGACGAGCGCCTCGGCGACGCCGTAGCCGATGCCCCGGCTCGCGCCGGTGACGAGGGCGACCTTGCCGGAGAGTGCGGGCAGTTCAGTCATGTCGGTGATCCTCAGTCGTCCCTTGTGGCCGTCAGGGCGTGTTTCGAAAGTAGCGTCGTCCGCCCGGAGGGCGGGCCCGGCGGCGTCTGGTGCGTGCGATCGCAAGGCGGAGGGTCGCCCCGATACTG
>NZ_JBSFEV010000028.1:0-129672 GCF_053594615.1 Streptomyces sp. NPDC001858 | reverse complement strand
CACACCGTCGACTGGCAGCGGCTGTTCGCGCCCGGCACCGCCACCGCCGTCGACCTGCCCACCTACCCCTTCCAACACCAGCACTACTGGCTGGACAGCACGTCGACGGGTGCGCGGAACACCGTCGGACTCGGTCTGAAGGAGCCGGGACACCCGCTGCTGACGACGGCCATCGCGCTGGTCGGCGGGGACGGCGCGGTGTTCACCGGGCGGCTCTCGCTGCACACCCACCCCTGGCTCGCCGACCACCGCGTCGGCGGCACGGCGACGCTGCCGTCGGCGGTCCTCGCCGAGCTGGCGGTCCGGGCCGGCGACGAGGTCGGCTGCTCCGGCGTCGCGGAACTGACGATCGACACCGCGCTGACCGTCCCGGACAGCGGCGGAGTGCAGGTACAGGTGACCCTGGGCGCGCCCGGCGCGGACGGCCGCCGGCGGATCACGGTCGGCTCCCGGCCGGACCGGGACGACCCGGACGCGTCCTGGGAGGTCCACGCCACGGGTCTGCTCACCGAGCCGACGCCCCCGCCCGCGGTCCTCCTCGACGCCTGGCCGCCGCCCGGCGCGACCCCGACCCCGCTCGACGACCTCTATCGGCGGCTCGATGAGAAGGGGCATGCGCACGGGCCGGCGTTCCAGGGGCTGCGGGCGATGTGGCAGCGGGGCGAGGACCTGTTCGCGGAGGTCCGTCTCCCCGAGGACACGGACGCGGACACGTTCGGGATCCATCCCGCGCTGCTCGACTCCGCGCTGCACCCGCTGCTCGCCGCCGGACACGACACCGCCGGTCTGTCCTGGCACGGTTTCGACCTGCACGCCGTCGGTCCGCGCTCGCTCCGGGTCTGGATCCGGCCCAAGGGTCAGGACGCGTTCCGGCTGTGGCTGGCCGACGACGCCGGCGAACCGGTCGCGGAGGTCCGCGCGTTGAAGCAGCACCCCGCGGCAGCCGCCGTCACACAAGCAACACAAGCAACACCAGCACTACAAGCCGCAGAAGGCACAGAAGGCACAGGTGCACAAGCCGCAGCACTCGACGATGCGACGGGTGACTCCCTGTTCCACGTGGTCTGGTCGCCGGTCGCTCTCCCCGAACCGGAGGACCTCATCCCCGCTCGGCTGGCCGTGCTGGGAGACGCCCTGCCGCCCGGCCTCGGCCGTCGCGTGGCGAGCGTCGCGGACGCCGGCGAGGACGTCGTCGTCGCCCTGATCGACGAGGCGGCCGGACGGGACCCGGCCCAGGCGGCGCATCGCAGCACCGTGCGGGCGCTGGAGCTGGTGCAGGACGCGCTGGCGTGCGGGACGTCCCGGCTGGTGCTGGTCACGACCGGCGCCGTCGGCACCCACGACGGCGAGGACGTCGAGCTCGGCTCGGCCCCGGTGTGGGGGCTGGTCAGGTCGGCCCAGGCCGAGAACCCCGGCCGGATCACGCTGATCGACCTGGACGGCGACCCGGCGAGCGCCGAGCGGCTCCCGCTCGCCGTCGCGGCCGGCCACGAGCAGTTGGCCGTCCGCGCGGGACGGGCGAGCACCCCCCGGCTGGCCAGGGTGCGCGCGGCCGGCCCGGCGGCACGGCCGCAGCTGCGGCCGGAGGGAACGGTTCTCGTCACCGGCGGCACCGGCGCGCTGGGCGCCCTCTTCGCCCGGCACCTGGTCACCGACCACGGCGTCACCCACCTCCTCCTCACCAGCCGACGCGGCCCCGACACCCCCGGAGCCGACGCACTCGCCCACGAACTCACCGCCCTCGGCGCCACCGTCCGCATCACCGCCTGCGACGCCGCCGACCGCTCCGCACTCGCCACCCTCCTCGACTCCATCCCCACCGACCACCCCCTCACCGGCATCGTCCACACCGCCGGCGTCATCGACGACGGCATCATCACCGCCCTCACCCCCGACCGCATCACCTCCGTACTCCGCCCCAAAGTCGACGCCGCCTGGCACCTGCACGAACTCACCGCCGGCAGCGACCTCGCACTGTTCGTGCTGTTCTCCTCCGTCGCCGGTGTCGTCGGCTCACCGGGGCAGGCGAACTACTCGGCCGCCAACCTGTTCCTCGACGGGCTTGCCCAGCACCGCAGGGCGCACGGGCGGCCGGCCGACTCCCTGGCCTGGGCGGCGTGGGCGCAGCAGCACGGCATGGCGTCCCGGCTGTCCGAGGTGGACTGGAACCGGGCGACGCAGTCCGGCCTGCGGCCGATCTCCCCGGCCGAGGGCCCCGCGCTGTTCGACGCGGCGCTCGGCTGCCCGCACCCGACGACGGTGCCGATGCATCTGGACGTCGCCCTGATCCAGCGGCAACCGGGCCCGGTGCTGCCGGTGTTGCGGGGTCTGGTGCGCAGGCCGGCCCGGCGTGCGGTGAGCGCGACGGCCGAGAGCACCGGGCTGCTCGCGGCCCGTCTCGCCCCGCTCGACGAGTCCGGTCGGCGCGAGCTCCTGCTGGACCTGGTGCGCACCGCGGCGGCCGCGATCCTGGGCCACGGCGGAACCGACGGGATCGCCGCCACCAGCGCCTTCACCGCGCTGGGGTTCGACTCGCTGACCGCGGTCGAGCTGCGCAACCGGCTGGAGGGCGAGACGGGCCTGCGCCTCGCGCCGACCCTGTTGTTCGACCACGGCACCCCCGCGGCGCTGGTCGAGTACCTGGGAGCGGAGCTCGCGCGCCGGACGGAGGGCGCCACGCGGTCCGCGGTGGACTTCGCGGCCGAGGTGCGGCTCGCCGCGGACGTGGTCCCGGCCGAGGACGTCGTCAGTGTGGTCGCCGACCCCGGGCAGGTGTTCCTCACCGGTGCGACCGGGTTCGTCGGGGCCTTCCTGCTCAGGGATCTGATGCGGGAGACCGGGGCCACCGTGCACTGTCTGGTGCGCGGGGCCGACGAGGCGACCGCGCTCGGCCGGCTGCGCGCCAATCTGACCTGGTACGGGATCTGGGACGAGATCGACGGCGACCGGCTGTCGGTCGTCACCGGCGACCTGGCCGAGCCGCGTTTCGGTCTCGGCGCGGAGCGGTTCGACCGGCTCGCCCGGGAGGTCGACGTGGTCTACCACGCGGGCGCCACGGTCAACTGGCTGCATCCGTACGCGTCGTTGAAGGCCGCCAATGTGACCGGCACCGAGGAGGCGCTCCGGCTCGCCGCGCTGCATCGGACGGTCCCGTTGCACTATGTGTCGAGCACCGGCGTCTTCGCCCGGCCGGCGCCCGACGGCGCCGGGCTGTCGCCGCAGGACCCCACCGGTCCGCCGGAGGAGCTGACCAACGGGTACCGGCAGAGCAAGTACGTCGCCGAGAAGATCATCGGGCTGGCCCGGGAGCGCGGGCTGCCGGTGTCGGTCTACCGGGCCGACGTCGTGTCCGGGGCGCAGACGGACGGCGCCTGCCAGACCCGTGACTTCGTCTGGCTGAGCCTGAAGGGCAGTCTGCAGGCGCGGGCGCTGCCGGCCGGGGCGAACGCGCTGTTCCCGATGGTGCCGGTGGACTACGTCAGCGCGGCCGTCCTGGCGCTGTCCCGCACGGCGAACGGCGAGACGTTCCATCTGTTCAACCCGGTGGCGATCGGTTTCGCGGACATGGTGGCGCGGCTGCGCGAGTCCGGCTACGTCCTGGACGAGGTGTCCTGGGACGAGTTCGTGGCGACGGTGCGCGCGGACCGGGACAACGCGCTCTTCCCGGTGATCGACATCTTCCGGAGTTATATGACGGCGGGCGAGGCCCTGTACATGCGGATGGACGTCGGCGCGACGGAGGCCGCGCTGGCCGGCACGGGCATCGTGTGCCCGGAGATCGACGCCGAACTGTTCGGCAGGTACACGGAGTTCTTCGCGGGGGCCGGCTACTTCCCGGCCCCGGTGAAGCTCGGGTAGGCACGGCGCCCTGGCGATCGCCCTCCGATCGCCCTCCCCGATCGCCTCCTCGTTCCGTGCGGACGGCCCTCCGCACGGAGCGAGGAGGACCACCCGGCGGGCCGTGGGTCAGAGCCAGCCCCGCCGTGCCGCCTGCCAGGCGAGCTGCATGCGGGTTCCGGCTCCGGCGAGTTCCATGAGGCGTTGGACGCGGCGCTGGACCGTCCGCCTGCTGAGGTTCAGCTGGGAGGCGATCGCCTTGTCCGCGACTCCGGCGACCAGCAGGGACAGCAGTTGCCGGTCCGTCGGGGAGAGCGATGCGGAGGTACTGGAGTCGTCGGCCTCCAGGATGGCCGTGTCCGCGACGGTGAGCGGGACGGCGTTCTCCCAGTAGCTCTCGAACAGCGCGACCAGGGCGCTCAGCAGGTTGCTGTCGCGCACCAGCGCGGTGGTCGGTTCGCCGGGGTTGCCGTTGGGGCCGCCGGGGACCAGCGGGAAGACGGCGACCGAGCGGTCCGCGATCGCGAGGCGGAGCGGCAGCTGAGGGACCGAGCGGGCCTGCTCGCCGGCCCGGACCCCGGCCACCACGTTCGCCACGGCGCCCTCGTCGGCGAAGAAGTCCTTCTCGTACAGCACGCGGTACGAGACTCCGCGGGCCAGCGCCTCGTACTCCTCCGTGTTGGTGCCGGAGGGCATCGCCACGTACTGCGCCTTGCAGAGCCACAGCATCTCGTGCCGCGAGTCGGCCTGAATCCGTTTCAGGTGCTGGCGCAGGGCCGCCGCGCCGGTGATGACTTCGAGGAGCTGCCCGGCGTCGTGCCGGCGGGCCGTCTCGCGGTAGGTCTCGACCAGCCGGCCGGCTTCCATCTGGGCGACGTGCAGGGCGTCGGCGTTGTTCTTGATGCGGGGCAGGAGGGCGACGTCCGGGGGTACGGCACGGAACACGCGGGGCGTGCCGTCGGTGCCGGTGGCGAGTCCCATCTCGGTGAGCGTCTCCAGGACGCGCAGGCCCTCGGCGCGCGTGGTCGCGGTGCGCTCGGTGATGTCGTCGACCGTGGCACGGTCGAAGGTCACCAGGAGCCGGTAGACGGACTCCTGTTCCGGAGAAAGGCCAACTGCTTCCAGCACGCGCGCCCTCCCCGGTACCCATGGCGTGGACCGTTGAAGACTGTACTGCACGGGGTGCGCGACCTGTTCTGCGAGCGGGGGTGAGGGGAAAGAGGGCGGGGGCGGGCCGTGACGGCCCGCCCCCGCAAGGTCCGGCAGTGTTACCGGTGCTGCGCGAACGCGCGCCGGACGGTCTGGCGGACGGTGTTGCCGGCGGCGTCCCGCGCGGTGACGCGGAGCGTCACATACGCCTCCTTCCGGTCCTTGGGCAGGCCGCGGACCACGGCGCGGAAGGCGTTCTGGCCGCGCTCGCGCACCTCGGCGGTCTGCCAGGTGCGTCCGTCGTCGAACGAGGTCTCGACGCGGGCGGTGACGCCTCGCGGGGCGGCGAGTCCGTCCTGCGAGCGCACCGTGACGCCGAGGTCGTAGGAGCCGGCCGCGGTGACCGTGTTGTGCGCGTCGACCGGTACGGCGTAGTCGAGTTGCAGCAGGGCCAGCGGGGTGGCGCCGTCGGTCTTCCCCGAGCGGAAGGACCAGGAGGTGGCGGTGGAGGTGGCGTACTGCCAGTCGGGGGAGTTCCGGTCCGTCGTGAGGTCGAGCCGGTAGTCGGCCGTGCCGACGGGCACCTGCGCGTCCGCCCAGGCGGAACCGAGGTCCGCGAGCTTCTTGCCGTTGCGGTACAGCACGGCCGTGGCGCTGTCGCCGGACGGGGCGGTGTCCGAGGCGCCGCCGACTCCGCCGGACGCCGTGGGGCGCGACCAGTGGCCCGACTGCGAGTCCGTGAACTCCGGGATGCGCAGCTTCAGGACGTTTCCGTCGCGCACCGTCGGCGTCGTGGTCCCGCGCGGGATCGACGGGCGCACGACCGCGCCCTGCCAGGTCTCCGCCGTCTCGGCGCCGGCCCGGTAGGTGCGCGGGTTGTCGCGCATGCCGTCGCCGAGCTCCAGGTCCTGGGTGTACATCACGGTGTGGTGGACGAGGTGCTGCCACGTCGTGTCACCGGCGCTGACGTACTCGGTCCGCTTGAAGCCGGTCGGCACATGGCGGGAGTACTGCAGCCAGGCCGTCTGCTGGGCGGGCCGCCAGCCGAAGCGCTGCTCGCTCGCCCAGCCGGAGCCGTTGTTGGCCGCGTACGTGCTCTGCACCACCGCGCTGTTGGACTTGCTGACGGTGTGGACGACCTGCTCGGGGACGCGCTGCGAGGAGACCTGCGTGACGTCGTACAGGTAGGGGCTGCGCGCGGTGCCCTGGAAGGTCACCTTCGTGGCGCCGCGGTGGATCCGCCGCAGCAGGGCCGCTCCCGTGTCGGCGCCGATCCGGACGGTGGGCAGCGCCCAGCGGTCGCCGTCCGGCTGCCAGCGGGTCCAGGGGTTGTCGCTGAAGTGGACGACGAGCACGGCGCGGGCGCCCGCCGCCGCGAGGCGTGCGATGAGCGACTGGCCGCCCTCCCCCGCCACGTCGGTGACGACCGCGACCTTGCCGCGGACCTGCTTCAGGACGGGCCTGTCGACGGTGCCCGCGTCGACGGCCGTCAGCGTGGCTCCGCTGTCGCCGAACGTCGGGGAGGCGGGCATGTAGTAGGAGTTCAGCTTGCCCGGCAGACCGTTGGCGGTGGTCTCCAGGAGCGGCGCGACGAGCTGCCACCGGGACACGAACTCGAAGGCACCGTCCTTGACGGTGGCCGTCGGGCTGACGTACAGCCGCTTCGCGTTGTCGAAGAACATCACGCCCTGAAGCAGGCCGTTGCCGCTGATGGAGCGGTACGTCTGATAGCTGAGGATGCCGCGCTGCTCGGCGGGGCGGGGCGTGCGGATGTCGACCCGGGTGGTCTTGCGGGCGTCGACGACGACGGCCGTGTCCTTGGTGACCTTGACCTCGGGGAGCACCACTTCGCGCAGCTCCTGGCCGTCGTGCGCGGTGGTCAGGAAGGTGGTGCTCAGCTGGTAGGTGCCCTCTTCGACCTCGGCGACGGCGTTGTCGAGGTCCGTGTACGCGGCGAAGCCGTCGGCGCCCCAGATCGTCGGCAGGGCGCCGGGGACGAGCCGGCCCTCGGTGTCGTAGGTCTTCACGGTGAGCCGGTGCGTGGGACCGCGCACGATCAGGCTGAGGGTGGTGTGCACGGCTGCCTGGCCGGCGGCCGGGGTGGCGGTGACGTAGCCGTAGTACTTGCCCTGTCCGGCCTTGGCCGGGTCGACGGTCAGGGGGACCTGTGCCGTCCCGCCGGCGGGAACGCGCAGCGAGGTCGTGCCGAGCTTGAGCGCCTCGGCCGGGACGGCCTTGCCGGCGGCGTCGGTCAGTGCCGGCTTCAGGGCGAGGGTGATCTCGGCGCCGGAGGCGTTGGTGTACTCCAGCGTGGCGGTGCGCGGTTCGGCGCCGACCTCGACGGATCCGAGGGGGAGGGTGCCGGTCGCGACGACCGGGCCCAGCGCGGCGGCGGCCGCGTCGATGCGTCCGCTGCCCTGCTCGGTGACCTTCTGGCCGGGGATCGTGCGGGCGCTGCTGATGAGCGCGTCCTTGATCCGCGCGCCGCTCCAGTCGGGATGCCGCTGGGCGATCAGGGCCGCGGCGCCGGCGACGTGCGGGGTGGCCATGGAGGTGCCGGAGGCCGCGACGTAGTACTCGTCGACCGGCGTGCCCATCGTGGTGCCCGCGGCGCGCGCGGCGACGATGCCGACGCCGGGGGCGGTCACATCGGGTTTGACCGCGCCGTCGCCGAGCCGGGGTCCCCGGCTGGAGAAGGCCGCCAGCGCGTCGGCGTCGTCCACCGCGCCGACCGTCAGGGCCTCGTCGGCCGCGCCGGGTGAGCCGATGGTGCCCGGACCGGCCGCGCCGTTGTTGCCGGCGGCGACCACGAACAGCGCCCCGGTGCTGCGGCTGAGCTCGTTCAGCGCCTGGCTCATCGGGTCCGTGCCGTCGCTGGGCTGGTCGGAGCCGAGGCTCATGCTGATGATCTCGGCGCCCTCGGCCGCCGCCCATTCCATGCCCGCGATCACCTGGGACTGCGTGCCGTATCCGTTGTCCCCGAGGACCTTGCCGACGAGCAGGTCCGCGGCGGGGGCGACGCCCTTGCGGGCGCCGCCGGACGCGGCGCCGGTGCCGCCGACGATGGACGCCACATGCGTCCCGTGTCCGAACACGTCACCGGTGCCGGTGCTGCCGGAGAAGTCCTTGGCCTCGGCGACCCTGCCGACCAGGTCGGGGTGGGACTGGTCCACGCCGGTGTCCAGGACCGCGGTCCTGACGCCCTCGCCGTGATAGCCGGCCGCCCAGACGGCCGGTGCGCCGATCTGGCCGGTGCTGCGGTCCAGGACGGCGCCGACCCGGCCGTCGAGCCGGACCCGGGGCACCGCGGCGAGCGCGGAGGCCGTCGTGCGCTGCCCGTTCGGGGTGAGTTCGGCCCAGAACCGGCTCAGGTCGTCCTGCGCGACGCGCAGGGACCGCGCGTCGATGCTGTCGAGTTCGCGGACCTTCTCGGCCGGGTCGGCGAAGCCGGTGAGCTTGCGCAGGGTGGGGGCGGGGGCCCCTTCCGAGCGGTCCACGATCAGCGGCAGCGCGGTGGTGTGCGCGTCGTCGTAGCGCTGTGCCACGAGGGCGGTGACGTCGAACAGCTCCCGGTCCAGACGGCCGGCGGAGACCAGCGGCTCGGCGTCGGAGGGCAGCACGCTCAGGTGGCCGTTCTGCTCGATCGTGCGGAAAACGATGTCACCGCGCCCGGCGCCGGGCCGGACCGAGGCCGTCTGCCGGCCGTCGGACGCGGTGGCCACCGTGACCGTGTCGCCCGTGATCAGATGTACCGTCGCCGCTCGGCTCGCGGCGGTGGCGGGCGTGGCCGTGGAGCCGGGCGGAGGTGCGGTGCCCGCCGACACCGGTGGGACGGTCGCGGCAGCGAGCGCGAGGCCCACCGCCAGGGGCACCACCAAACGGATTCGTCTCATCGCTGTCGTGTTCTCCTCGGGACGCGGATAGCAGTTCACACGTTGGACAGAATCCGGTCACCGCAAAGCCGTGTCATCGCATCCCGGTGGCACAGGTGGGACATGGCGCAACTGCGACAGTGCGCGCGGGGGCCGGCCCGCACGCCCTCGGCACGGGCGGCGCGGTCGGCGGGGCCGACTCAGAGCGCGGCCGCCGCGGCCGTCCCCGCCCCGGGCTGCTCGAACTGGGTCCGGTAGAGCTCCGCGTAGCGTCCGTCAGCCGCCAACAGCCTCTCGTGCGTGCCGCGTTCGACGATCCGGCCGGCCTCGACGACGAGGATCAGGTCGGCGGCGCGCACGGTGGACAGACGGTGCGCGATGACGACCGCGGTGCGGTCCGCGAGCGCTTCGGCGAGGGCCTCCTGGACGGCCGCCTCGGAGGTGTTGTCGAGGTGCGCGGTGGCCTCGTCGAGGATGACGACGGGCTGGCCGGCCAGCAGCAGCCGGGCGATGGTCATGCGCTGGCGTTCGCCGCCGGACAGCCGGTAGCCGCGCTCGCCGACGACGGTGTCGAGGCCGTCGGGCAGGGCGCGGACGAGGTCGTCGAGGCGGGCGCGGCGCAGCGCGTCCCACAGGTCGTCCTCGGTCGCCGCCGGGCTCGCGAGCAGGAGGTTGGCGCGGACGGTGTCGTGGAAGAGGTGGCCGTCCTGGGTGACCATGCCGAGGGTGGCCCGCACGGAGCCGGCGCTCAGGTCGCGGACGTCGATCCCGCCGATCCGCACGGCGCCCGCGTCGACGTCGTACAGGCGCGGCAGGAGCTGGGCGATCGTGGACTTGCCCGCGCCGGAGGAGCCGACGAGGGCGACGGTCTGGCCGGGTTCGGCGCGGAAGGAGACGCCGTGCAGGACCTCGGCGCCGCCGCGGGTGTCGAGGGAGGCGACCTCCTCCAGGGAGGCGAGGGAGACCTTGTCGGCGGACGGGTAGCCGAAGCGGACGTCCTCGAACTCGACGGCGACGGGGCCCTCGGGCACCTCGCGGGCGTCCGGCTTCTCCTCGATGAGCGGTTTCAGGTCGAGCACCTCGAAGACCCGCTCGAAGCTGACCAGGGCGCTCATCACCTCCACCCGGGCCCCTGCGAGGGCGGTGAGCGGGGCGTAGAGGCGGGTGAGGAGCAGGGCGAGGGCGACGACGGCGCCCGGTTCCAGGGTGCCCTTGAGCGCGAGGTGGCCGCCGAGTCCGTAGACGAGGGCGAGGGCCAGGGCGGAGACGAGCGTCAGGGCGGTGATGAAGAGCGACTGGGCGGTGGCCGTGCGGACGCCGATGTCCCGCACCCGGGCCGCGCGGGCCGCGAACTCCGCGGACTCCTGCTCGGGCCGGCCGAACAGTTTGACGAGGGTGGCGCCGGGCGCGGAGAAGCGTTCGGTCATCCGGGTGCCCATCGCCGCGTTGAGCTCGGCGGCCTCCCGCTGCATACCGGCCATCCGGTTTCCCATCCGCCGCGCCGGGATGACGAAGACCGGCAGCAGGGCCAGCGAGAGCAGTGTGACCTGCCAGGACAGGGTGAGCATGACGACGAGGGTGAGCACCAGCGTGACCAGGTTGGAGACCACTCCGGAGAGCGTGTTGCTGAAGGCGCGCTGGGCGCCGATCACGTCGTTGTTGAGTCGGGAGACGAGCGCCCCCGTACGGGTACGTGTGAAGAACGCGACCGGCATGCGCTGCACATGATCGAACACGGCCGTGCGCAGATCGAGGATGAGCCCCTCCCCGAGCGTCGCCGACAGCCTCCTGCCGAGGATGCCGAGCGCCGCCTCCAGCACCGCGATGAGCGCGATGAGCAGGGCCAGGCGGACGACCGTGCCCGCGTCGCCGTGCGACACGATCGCGTCGACGACCCGTCCGGCGAGGACGGGGGTGGCGACGGCGAGCAGCGCGGTCAGCACCCCCAGCACGACGAACCGCGCGATCCGGCGGCGGTGCGGGCGGGCGAACGCGCCGATGCGGCGCAGTGTCACGGGGTCGAAGGGGCGTCGTTCCTGCTGGGCGTTCATGACGCTGTACAACTGCGTCCAGGCGGTGGTCTCCATGCTCATGACGGCGACCGTAGAACCTCGACCGACCTTGAGGTCAAGAATTTCCCCTGGACCCGCCTCGTCCCCCGCATTCCCCGCATCCCCCACTGCGAAGGACCCGATGACCGTACGCAATGTCCCGTCCCCGCTCCCGCAACCCGTAGTTGGCGCCGTGCGGAGAACCTCTCCGAGTGTGACAGCGGTTCCGCTTCCCCCCGTCAGGCCCGCCCGTCGACTACCCGTCCGCCAGATCCTGTGTCTGGTCCCGCTCGTGCTGGTCGCCGTGGTCGCGGTGCAGCACCGGTCCGTTCTCGCCGAGGGCTTCGGGCATCTGCGCCAGGCCCAGTGGCCCTGGCTGCTGGCCGCGGTCGGGGCGACCTGTCTGACCTGGGTCGCGGCCGCCGTCACCCGGCAGGGCGCGCTCGTGCAGCGGCTGCCCGGAGGGCGGCTGCTGGCGGCCCAGTTCGCCGCCGGCGCGGCCAACCACCTGCTGCCGACGGGCCTCGGGGCGAGCGCGGTCAATCTGCGGTTCATGGCCGTGTGCGGGGTTCCGCTGGCCCGCTCCTCGGCGGCCCTCGGGCTGTATCTGCTGGCGGAGGGCGTGGCCCGGGTGGGCCTGCTGACCGTGCTGCTGCTGGTCTTCCCCGACGCGCTGCGGCTGGGCTCGCTGCTGCCGGACGCGGCGCTCGGTCCGCTGCTGGGCGGCCTCGCGGCGGCCGTGCTGCTGGCGGCGGGCGTGCTCACCTTCGTGCGGCGGGTGCGGTCGGCGGTGCGCGCCTTCCTGCGCACGGCGCTCAGCGAGGCGCGCTCGGTGCACGGCCGTCCGTCCCGGGTGCTGGCGCTGTGGGGCGGTTCGCTGGCGTTCCCGGTGCTGCAGGCGGCCGGACTCGCCGCGGTGGGGCAGGCGTTGGCGCTGCCGGTGCCGGTCGCGCACATGATGGTCGCGTATCTGGCGGCGACGGTGGCGGTCGCGCTGATCCCGACCCCGGGCGGGATCGGCTCGGTGGAGGCGGCGCTGATCGTGGCGCTGGTGGCGGCGGGCGGCCCGGTGGCGGTCGCCACGGCGGTGGTCCTCGCCTACCGGATCATCACCGTGTGGCTGCCGTTGGTGCCGGGGGCGCTGACGCTCGGCGCGCTGGTGCGTCTGAAGGTCATCTGACCGGTTCCGGCGTAGCGGTCCTTCCGGCGTAGCGGTCCTCGGCACGGTGCGGTGGTGCGCGGCCCGTCGTTCGTACGGACCACGAGCGGCGCGAACCGGCCAACGCGCCCTGTGAGCTGCGCCGTCCCGGCACCGCGGCCGGATCCTCGGGTACGAACTCCCGTGCCGGATACGGCAGGATGAGCGGTTGCGCCCTTCCTCTGCGGGGGACGGGCGCGACCCGCACTTCCCCGGAACCGAGCAGGAGACATGTGAACCGCGCACTGACCCTGGACGACGGCGTGCTCGCCGGAATCGCCCTGGCCGCCGGCCTGTTGGCCGCCTTTCTGTCGCGCACGCTGCTGCGCTGGCTGGGCAAGCACGCCAAGCGCACGAAGTGGAGCGGCGACGACGTCGTGGTGGACGCGCTGCGCACGGTGGTGCCGTGGTGCGCGATCGCCGGCGGCGCGGCGACCGCGGCGGCGCTGCTGCCGCTGACGAAGGGCGTCCAGCACACCGTCAACCAGTGTCTGACGGTGCTGCTGATCTTCGTGGTGACCGTCGCGGCGACGCGGGTCGTCGCCGGGCTGGTGCAGAACATGACGACCTCGCGCTCCGGGGTCGCCGGGTCGGCCACGATCTTCGTGAACATCACCCGGGTCCTGGTGTTCTCGATCGGTTTCCTGGTCATGCTGCAGACGCTGGGCATCTCCATAGCCCCGATGCTCACCGCGCTGGGCGTGGGTGGTCTGGCCGTCGCGCTCGCCCTCCAGGACACCCTCGCGAACCTCTTCGCGGGCCTCCACATCCTCGCCTCCAGGACCGTCCAGCGCGGCGACTACATCAAGCTGAGCAGCGGCGAGGAGGGCTACGTCGAGGACATCAACTGGCGGCAGACGACCGTGCGGGCGCTGTCCAACAACCTCGTCGTCATCCCCAACGGGCAGCTCGCGAAGACGAACATGACCAACTACATGCGTCCCGAGCAGGATCTGACGATCCTGGTGCAGGCGGGCGTGGCCTACGACAGCGACCTGGAGCAGGTGGAGCGCGTCACCCTGGAGGTCGTCACCCAGGTCATGACCGGCGTCGACGGCGCGCTCCCGGACCACGAACCGGCCATCCGCTTCCACACCTTCGGCGACTCGCGGATCGGCTTCACGGTGATCCTGGGCGTCGGCGAGTTCAGCGACCAGTACCGGATCAAGCACGAGTTCATCAAGCGGCTGCACCGCCGCTACCGCGAGGAGGGCATCCGGATCCCGGCGCCCACCCGGACGGTCGCGTTGCAGCAGGGCGCGGTGGTCATCCCCCAGCAGCGCACGAGCGACGACGTCGTGCAGGGCGAAGCAAGCGCCCTGCACGACTGAGAGACTAGAGCGTCGCCGAGTTGTCGTGCGAGCGCGCGGCCTTGCGCTGCTGCGGCACGGCGGCGGCCGGCGTCACCGGGACGACGACCCAGTCCGGGTGGCCGGGCATCCGCGGGGTGGTGGTGCCGTACAGCCAGTCGCGCAGGAAGCCGGACAGGTCCTGCCCGCTGACCTTGGAGGCGACGGCGATGTAGTCGTCCGTGGACGCCACCGAGTTACGGAAGCGGGCCAGGAAGGTCCGCTCGATGTCGTTGAAGGTGGCCTCGCCGACGAGCTGGCGCAGCGCGTACAGGACGAGGACGCCGCCCAGGTAGCGCTGGCTGTCGAAGAGGTTGGCCTCGGTCGGCGCGGCGACGGGTCCGGAGGTCTGCCGCCACTTGTCGCCGCGCGCGTACGTGTCCTTCATGCGGGCTTCCATGGTGACCAGACCCAGGGAGTCCGCCCAGCCCCGCTCGTAGCGGTAGAGCAGCCCGTAGAAGTCGGCGTGGCCCTCGTTCAGCCACAGGTCGGCCCAGCTGGCGGGGCTGACGCTGTTGCCGAAGTAGGAGTGGACCAGCTCGTGCATCATGTGCGAGCCGATCTTCGGCTCGGTCTGGAGCAGGTAGTTCGGCTTGTAGATCGTGAGGGTCTGGGTCTCCAGGCCCGTGAAGTCGAAGGCCTTCGGGTCGTCGGTGTTGGCCGGCAGCAGCCCGTAGGTCTCGAAGGGGTAGGCGCCCAGCCGTGCCTCGAGCCACTCGACGATGCCGGGGGTGAGGGCGAGGGCGGGCTCCAGGGCCTCGGCCCGGGCGGTCGGGACGACGTCGCGCAGCGGCAGCCCGTGGGGGCCCTGCCGCTCCTTGATCACGTAGTCGCCGACCGTGATCTGCACCAGCTCCGTCGCGATGGGCGAGCGGGAGCGGTAGCTGTACGCGGTCCGGTCGCCGGACAGCTGCTCCGTGCGGACGAGCTTGCCGCTCGCGACGGCGCGCAGGGCCGCCGGGACGGTGATGCGGAAGGTGAAGTCCGCCTTGTCCGACGGGTGGTCGTTGCAGGGGAAGACGGTGTGCGCCAGGTTCGGCTGGGGGCACACCGCGAATCCGTCGGGGGTGGGGACCCAGCCGGTGAACGCGAGCCCGGGGATCACCCGGCGCGGGTCGGCGGAGTACTCGACGCAGATGGTGGCCTTGGCGTGCTTCGGCAGGTCCCGGGCCGGGGTGATCCGCAGCTTTTCGCCCACCTGTTCGAAGGTGGCGGAGCGGCCGTTGAGGCGGACCGTGCGTATGTCCAGACCGACGGCGTCGAGCGATAGGCGGCTCAGCGCCTGGGTGGTGCGCAGCTCCAGCGTCGCCTTGGCGTCCACCAGGGCGGTCGCGGCGTCGAAGGAGAAGTCGAGGTGGTACGAGTCGACGTGGTAGCCGCCGTTGCCGAGGCCCGGGTAGACCGAGTCGCCGAGAGTCTCCGAGCCGGGGACGGGGCTGCCGCCCTTGGCAGCCGCCGGGGCCGCCGGGGCCGCCTGCGCCGAGTTCCCGCCGACCATGACTGCCGCGGTGCCGATCAGGGCGGCCGCCGGGGCCGTCACTCTGCTGCGATATCTCATGGGTGCGCTGTTCTGCTTTCCCTGGGGCGGCCGGGTCGGCCCGGCCGCCGGATGAAATTGATGATCACCCTGTAGGACTACGGAACCGGACGGTTTGGTTGCTCGGGACCCGCAGACGCCCGAGGAGACCCCTGTCGAGCCGATCCGGTTCACGAGATATCTTGATGTCGAGCAATGTTGCAGACGTGGAGCGGAGCACCCGGTGACTGACTCGACCATCATCTATACGCACACTGACGAGGCCCCGGCCCTGGCGACGTATTCCTTCCTGCCGGTGGTCCAGGCGTACGCCTCGCAGGCGGGTGTCGCCGTGACGACGCGGGACATCTCGCTGGCCGGGCGCATCATCGCGGTGTTCCCGGAGTACCTGACCGAGGACCAGCGCATCCCGGACGCCCTGCACGAGCTGGGCGAACTGGCGAAGACGCCCGAGGCCAACATCATCAAGCTGCCGAACATCTCGGCGTCGATCCCGCAGCTCAAGGCCGCGGTCGCCGAGCTGCAGGCCCAGGGCTACGCGCTGCCGGCCTACCCGGACGACCCCAGGACCGACGAGGAGCGGGACGTCCAGGCCCGCTACGACAAGGTCAAGGGCTCGGCCGTGAACCCGGTCCTGCGCGAGGGCAACTCCGACCGCCGCGCCCCCGCGTCGGTCAAGAACTACGCCAAGACCCACCCGCACCGCATGGGCGCCTGGTCCGGCGAGTCGAAGACCGGCGTCGCGACGATGGGCGAGAACGACTTCCGCTCCACCGAGAAGTCCGCCGTGATCTCCGAGGCCGGCTCGCTGCGGATCGAGCTGGTCGCCGAGGACGGCTCCACCACCGTGCTGCGCGAGTCCGTACCGGTCCTGAAGGACGAGGTCGTCGACGCGTCCGTGCTGCACGTGGCCGCACTGCGGGAGTTCCTCACCGCGCAGATCGCCCGCGCCAAGGCCGAGGGCGTGCTGTTCTCGGTGCACCTCAAGGCCACGATGATGAAGGTCTCCGACCCGATCATCTTCGGTCACGTGGTCCGCGCGTTCTTCCCGAAGACCTTCGAGCAGCACGGCGCGACCCTCGCGGCCGCCGGCCTCTCCCCCAACGACGGCCTCGGCGGCATCCTCAAGGGCCTGGAGTCCCTGCCCGAGGGCGAGCAGATCAAGGCCTCCTTCGACGCCGAGCTCGCCGAGGGCCCGGCCCTGGCGATGGTCGACTCCGACAAGGGCATCACCAACCTGCACGTGCCGTCCGACGTCATCGTCGACGCCTCGATGCCGGCGATGATCCGCACCTCCGGTCACATGTGGGGCCCGGACGGCCAGGAGGCCGACACCCTCGCCGTGCTGCCGGACTCGTCCTACTCCGGCGTCTACCAGGCCGTGATCGACGACTGCCGCGCCCACGGCGCCTACGACCCGTCCACCATGGGCTCGGTCCCGAACGTGGGTCTGATGGCGCAGAAGGCCGAGGAGTACGGCAGCCACGACAAGACGTTCGAGATCCCGGCCGCGGGCACGGTCCGCCTCGTGGACCAGGCCGGCAACGTGGTGATCGAGCAGGCCGTCGCGGTCGGCGACATCTTCCGCGCCTGCCAGACCAAGGACGCGCCGATCCGCGACTGGGTGAAGCTGGCCGTCACCCGCGCCCGCGCCACCGGCGACCCGGCCGTCTTCTGGCTGGACGAGACCCGCGCGCACGACGCCAACCTGATCGCCAAGGTCAACACCTACCTGGACGAGCACGACACCGAGGGTCTGGTCATCCGGATCCTCGCCCCGGTCGAGGCGACCAAGCTGTCGGTGGAGCGCATCCGCCGCGGCGAGAACACGATCTCCGTCACCGGCAACGTCCTGCGCGACTACCTCACCGACCTCTTCCCCATCCTGGAGCTGGGCACCAGCGCCAAGATGCTGTCGGTCGTCCCGCTGATGGCGGGCGGCGGCCTGTTCGAGACGGGCGCGGGCGGCTCCGCCCCCAAGCACGTCCAGCAGCTGGTCAAGGAGGACTACCTGCGCTGGGACTCCCTCGGCGAGTTCTTCGCCCTGGTCCCGTCCCTGGAGCAGTGCGCGACGGCCACCGGCAACACCCGCGCCAAGGTCCTCGCCGACACCCTCGACCGCGCCACGGCGACCTTCCTCGACGAGGACAAGTCCCCGACCCGGCGCGTCGGCGGCATCGACAACCGCGGCAGCCACTTCTACCTGTCCCTGTACTGGGCGCAGGAGCTCGCGGCGCAGACCGACGACGCGGACCTCGCGAAGGCGTTCGCGTCCCTCGCCGAGACGCTGGCCGCGAACGAGCAGACCATCGTCGGCGAGCTGAACGCCGTGCAGGGCAAGCCGGTCGACATCGGCGGCTACTACCAGCCCGACCCGGCCAAGGCGGCGGCCGTCATGCGCCCGTCCACCACCTGGAACGAGGCCCTGGCCACCCTGAGCTGACCGCCCAGGCCCCCTTGGCCCCCGCCCCGGTCGGCAGCTGCCCGGCCGGGGCGGGGGCGTCTGCGACACGCCCCCGGAGCAGTCCCTTGCCGTACGAACCGCCGTCCTTCGAACTGCTGCCGGGTGCGCCCGACTCGCCGGTGATCCTGCATGTGCCGCACTCCGCGCGAGCGATTCCGGCCGAGGTGCGCGCGGGCATCGCCCTGGACGACGGCGCGCTGGAGCGGGAGCTGGACCACATCACCGACGCGCACACCGCGGAGCTCGCCGGGACGGCGGCCGGGCGGGCGGGCAGGACGCCCTGGCGGTTCGTCAACCGGCTGTCGCGGCTGGTCGTCGACCCGGAGCGGTTCCCGGACGAGCGCGAGGAGATGCGGGCCGTCGGCATGGGCGCCGTGTACACCCGGACCACGCACGGCGAGGTGCTGCGCCGCGCCGACGACGACCCCGGACCGCTGGTCGAGCGGTACTACCGGCCGTACGCCGACGCCATGACCGAGGCGGTACGGGAGCGCCTGGCGGCCGTCGGCCGGGCCGTGGTGATCGACGTGCACTCCTATCCGTCCGAGCCGCTGCCCTACGAACTCCACGGCGCGGGCCCGCGGCCGCCGGTCTGCCTGGGCACCGACGCCTTCCACACCCCGCCCGGACTGCTCGCCGCCGCGCGCGAGGCGTTCGCGCGGATCGGGGAGACCGGGCTCGACAGCCCGTTCGCGGGGACGTACGTCCCGCTGGAGCACTACGGGACGGAGCCGCGGGTGAGCGCGCTGATGGTGGAGATCCGGCGGGACGCCTACATGACCGAGCCGGGCGGGCCGACCGGGCCGGGGCTGCCCCGACTCGCCGCGGCCCTCGCGGCCCTGGTGGACGCCGTCACCGGCTGACCGCCCGTCGGAGCACCCGCACCGGACGGGCCGCCGTGGTCCGCCGGCCGACTGCCGGGCCACGGCTCGCGGCTCGCGGCCCCGGCCGACCGGACCGCCCCCGGGGCGCCGACCGTCGCCTGGATGCCGCGGACCCCACCCGTCGGTTCCGACGTCACGCGCGCAGCCACTCGGTGACGACCACCTCCCCGCCGGTGCGCAGCCGCAGCGCGAACGGCCCGGTGGGCGGCGCCTCGCAGGCGAAGCGGCCCATGTCGTCGGCGGTGAGCGCGGCGCCCGCGCGGGGACCGTGCAGGACCTCGATCGAGGCCGGCTGGGGCGGCAGCAACTGCCCCATCAGCCCCTCCGCGGTGACCTCGACGTCGACCGTCAGCCCGCCGGTGTGGAAGGTCAGCATCCGGGGCACGTCCACCGCTCCGCGCACCGGGATGGCGTCGACCAGCGAGTCGAAGGTCAGCTCGGCGATCCGCGCGTCCAGGTCGTGCAGCGCGTACGCCTCGATGGCGACCCGCCGCAGCTCCGCGGGGACCGGGTCCAGGATGGCGGTGGCCTCGCGGAGCTCCTCCTCCATCCGGTCGTGGTCGAACTCCTCGTCGACGAAGGGGACGTCGCCGAAGAAGTCGTCCGGCTCGCCGTCGCTCATGTCATGGATGCCGTTCATGTCGCTCACAGAGCTCCCCGTGCGTCGAGTCGGGCGCGCAGGCGGCGCAGACATCGCTGGCGCATCGGTCCGATGCTGCCGACGGCGATGCCCAGGGCGGCCGACACCTCCTGATAACTGGGCGGCGGCGAGGCGATCAGCACCCGCAGCAGTTGTCGGCAGCGGTCGCCGAGGGCCTCGAACTCCTGCCACAGGAAGCGCACCCGCTCGCTCTGCGCGGCGGCCTCCTCCGAGTCCAGCACCGACTGCTCCGGGGTGCGGTCCTCGCTGGCCCGGTCGAGCAGCAGGGGATCGTCCGTAGGGGTCAGCCGGCGCAAGCCCTTGATCACTTTCAGGCACTCGTTGCGCGCGGTGCTCGCGAGCCAGGAACCCGCCTTGTGCGGCTCGCGGATCCGCCCCAGATGCTGGGCGAAGCGGAACCAGACGGTCTGGTACACCTCGTGCCCGTCGGCGTCCGAGAGCCGGTGGGCCCGCACGACCGACCACACCAGTGGGCTGAGCCCGTCCACCAGCGCTTTCCAGGCCGCCGTGTCACCGTCGACGGCGGACTGGACGAGCGCGCCGACATCAGTACGGTCCACGGCCCCACCCCTCGTGTACGGCCTGTCATCGTACGCCGTGGCGGGGCCTGTCTCGGACCTCATGCGGACCTCACTGCGGACCTGCCGGGAGCGGGCGCCAGGTGGGCGGCAGCAGGGCCGGCACATGAGCACCGCGCACCTCGGCGAACTCGGTGTTCCCGGCGAGCAGTTGGGCCGCGGCGGCCCGCGGGTCGGTCATCCGGTTCGCGCTCATGTGGGCGGCGACGAGCCCGGCCACCAGGGGAGTCGCGAAGGACGTCCCGCTCCAGGACGCCAGTCCCTCGAACATCACCTGGTCCGGCTTGCCCGGGCTGACCTGCTGCGCCTCGCTCAACACACCGGTGTGGCGGGGGGATCGGCAGGTGCAGTCGTAGGTGAAGCCGTAGCGGCAGGCCTCGTAGGTGGAGTGCTGGTAGACGTAGGGGACGGGGGTGTCGAAGCCGGTGAGGGCGCTGGTGAGGCGCTCGCCGGGGGCGTAGACCCGCACCCAGGGCCCGTGGTTGCTGAAGCAGGCGCCGAACTCGCCGTCGGAGCGCAGCGCGCCCACCGACAGCACCGCGTCGGCGTGGTCGGGCAGGGTGGCATAGGCGGCGGGCCAGAACGGCGCGGCACTGGCGTTGTTGCCGGCGGCGGCCACCAACAGGGTGTGCCGGGTGCGGAGTTCCTCCATGAAGGCGGCGACGCCGAGGAGGCCGTCGACGCGTCCGTTGGAGGTGCCGGCGGAGAGGCTGATGATGTCGGGCCAGCCGTCCGCGACGGCGTCGAAGAGCTTCTCGCCGAACTCCGACTCCAGGATCGCGCCGGCGTCGTTGAGAGTGCCCCGCACGGTGACGTCGGTGTTGGGCGCGACGGCCGCGACCAGTCCGGCGATGAACGTGCCGTGGCCGACGTACTGCTGGAGGATCCCGTCGTCGTCGGTCTCCCTGACCTGGGCGTCGCCCTCGGTGTGGGCCAGCGGCGGGTAGGAGCGGTAGTCGTGCGTGAGGCCGGTGTCGATGACGAGGACGCCGACCGCGCCCGCCGGGTCGTGGGCCGCGTCGGCCGCGGACGGGTTGGGCGGCCCGGTGCGCGGGGCGGGCACCGGCTCGTCGCCGGGGCAGGCGTTGACCGCGATCGACACCACGTGGTTGCGGCTGATCAGCCGGCGGCCGGCGCGTCCCTCCGTCTCGCGCAGCGCGCGCAGGGCCCCCGCGACGGCGTGGTCGGCGGCGCGCCCGCCCTCGCCCGGGTCCCCCACCCGGATGCGGGTGATGCCGGAGCGGTTGGCCTGCGGGCCCGCCCGGCGCACCTGGTCCGGGACCAGGCCGTCGGTCGCGGTGAAGTGCGAGCGGACGGCGTCCTCGACGACCCGGGCCTCCTCGCCGTCACGGGCCAGGACGACGCCCTTCTCGTAGATGAACTCGGCCGAGTCGTCCGGCCCCATCGCCAACGGGACGTCGGGCAGCGAGCGTTGGATCTGG
The DNA here is from genome assembly GCF_053594615.1 of Streptomyces sp. NPDC001858. Classification (NCBI taxonomy): domain Bacteria; kingdom Bacillati; phylum Actinomycetota; class Actinomycetes; order Kitasatosporales; family Streptomycetaceae; genus Streptomyces; species Streptomyces sp. NPDC001858. Next base: position 108,650 of record NZ_JBSFEV010000028.1, on the reverse strand, counting down.
TCGAACTGCTCGTGGAATCGCTGTGGTGCCATGGCATGTCCTCCCCTACAGCCGGCGGTCGTCAGCAAGACCCGCGAGGCGGTCGTCTGATACAGGTGGTGCGGACGCGCCCGCGCGCCCCCCGAGTACGCCCCGGCTCGCCGAATCCGTTGACACGACGTCCAATTGTTACTGGTGGATACGGTGCCGAACCGGTGTGATGGGCGCAGCGGAGCACTACCATCCGTGGAGTGACAGCGGGAAACGACACGGTTCTCGAACTGCTGCCGATGGTGTTCGCCGCCCCGGGCGACGCGTTGTCGCGGGCGGAGGGAGTGCTCGACACCGATCCGACGCCGTTGCACGCCTCGGTCGCCCATCAGGTGATCGGCATCTGGCAGCGGGAGTGGGGCGACATGCGGCTCGCCCTGGACCATCTGCGCCGCGCCCGGGATCTCGCGGCGCGCGCGGACTCGGCCGAGCGGGAGGCGGACGTCCTCGGCACGCTCGGGGTGGCGCTGGTGCACGCGGGCCGCACCCGGCAGGGGCTGGCCGCCTTCGAGCGGGGCGTCGAACGCGGGAGCGGCCACACCCGCGCGCGGGTGCTCTACCGGCGGGCCTTCTCCCTCTGGGTCCTCGGCCATCACCGCGAGGCCCTCGACGACGTCCGGCGGGCGATTCCCGTGCTGCGTCAGGCGGACGACGTCATCTGGACGGCGCGCGCCCTCACCCTGCGCGCCACCGTGCACCTGGCCCTCGGGGCGGTGGACCGGGCGGACGCGGACTTCACCGCGGCCGAGGCCCTGTGGGACACCACCGGCCAGGAGCACGACAAGGCGGACGCCGTGGAGAGCCGCGGGCTGGCCGCGTTCCACTCGGGGGACGTCCCGGCCGCGCTGCGCCTGCTGGACGACGCCCAGGAGCGGTACGCCAAACTCGGCACCCCGACGTTCATGCTCACCATCCGGCGCTGCGAGGTCCTGATGGCGGCCGGTCTCGCGCCGGAGGCGCTGGCCGAGGCGGACGCCGCGACCGGGGTGCTGGACGGCATCGGCGGACAGTCCACCCGCAAGGCGGAGCTGCTCCTGACCGCCGCGAGAGCCGCGCGGCTGGCGGGTGATCCGGGCACGGCGCTCGCGCGCGCGGCGGTGGCCGAACGGCTGTTCGCGGGACAGCGGCGCACCTGGTGGGAGGCGCACGCGCGGCTGGTGCTGATAGAGGCGCGGGTGGCCACCGGACGCGGCTCGGGCCGGCTGGTCGCGGACGCCGCCCGGCTCGCCGACCGGCTCGCCGCCTTCCAGGCGCCGGCCGCGCCGGAGGCCTGGCTGCTGGCCGGCCGGATCGCGCTGGGTCTGAACTGGAGCACGGACGCGGAGCGCTATCTGCAGATCGCGGCGCGCAGCCGGCGCAGCGGTCCGCCGCTGGCCCGGATGACGGGCTGGGCGGCACAGGCGCTGTGGGCGCGGGCGACCGGCTCGGGCCGGGGCGTGCTGGAGGCCTGCCGGCGCGGACTCGACGTCCTCGACGCGCACCGCACGACGCTGGGCGCCTCGGAGCTGCGGGCCCGGGCCACCGCGCAGGGCGCCGAACTCGCGGCGCTGGCCCAGCAGGTCAGCCTGGAGCGGGGCGGGCCGCGGCAGTTGTTGGCGTGGAGCGAGCGCTGGCGGGCCACGGCGCTGTCCACGCCGCCGACCCGGCCGCCGGCCGACCCGGCGCTGCTGAGCGGGCTGACCGCGTTCCGGGTGATCGCCGCCCGCGCGGAGGCGGCCCGGATGGACGGCAAGCCCGTGCCGACGCTGGAGCGGGAACAGCGGCGACTGGAGCGGGAGATCCGCGCCCGGACCCTGCACATGCGCGGGGTCACGCCCTGGGGCGGCGAGCGGTTCGGCGGGGACCGGTTCGACGCCCGGCGGCTGCTGGACCGGCTCGGCGCGGGACGGCTGGTCGAACTGGCGGTGCTGGACGGGCGGGTTCAGGTGCTGCTGTGCGGGGGCGGGCGGGTGCGCCGGTTCGCGGGCGGGCTGCTGGCCGAGGCGGAGCGGGAGGCCGAGCACGTCCAGGCCGGGCTGCGGCGGCTGGCCCATCCGGGTGCCGAGGGCCGGCTGCCGGTGGTGGAGGCGGCGGGAGCGCGGCTGGAGGAACTGCTGCTGAGCGAGGCCTCGAAGCACCTCGGCTCGGGCCCCCTCGTGGTGGTGCCGCCGGCCCGGCTCCACCGGGTGCCGTGGGCGCTGCTGCCCTCGCTGCGCGAGCGGGTGGTCAGCGTGTCGCCGTCGGCGAGCGGCTGGCTGCGCGCCCGGGAGACCGAGCCGCACCCGGGCGGCCGGCAGGTCCTGGTCCGCGGACCCGGGCTGGCGACCGGCGGCGCGGAGGTGCCGGAGGTCGCCGGGCGGTACGGCGCACCCCTGGTGCTGGAGCAGGAGGAGGCCCATGTGGCGCGCGTGCTGCGGGAGTTGGACGGGGCCGCGCTGGCGCACATCGCCGCGCACGGCACGTTCCGCGCCGACAGCCCCATGTTCTCGTCGCTGCGCATGGCGGACGGCCCGCTGATCGTCCACGACTTCGAACGACTCACCCGCAGCCCGTACCGGATCATCCTCTCCAGCTGCGACACCGCCCGCCTCGCCTCGGTCGGCGCGGACGAACTCCTCGGCCTGGTGGCGGCGTTGCTTCCGCTGGGCACGGCGGGCGTGGTCGCGAGCAGCGCGCCCGTCAACGACGCGGCGGTCGTCCCGCTGATGCTGGCCCTGCACAAGGGTCTCAGCGCCGGCCTGTCCCTGGCGGAGGCCCTGCGGGACGCCCGGGCGGCGCTGCCGGGAGACAGCGTGCACCAGGCGACGGGCTGGGCGTTCACGGCGTTCGGCGCGGCCTGAACCGGCCGCCCTGTCACGCCAGTTGGGCGTCCGGTTCGTACGGGAGTTCCAGCAGGCAGGGGAGCGCCCCGCGGTCGCCCGCGCCCAGGCGGGTGTAGGCGCCGTGGAGGTGGTTGCCCACGGTGCGGACGGACAGGGTGAGGCGCTCGGCGATCTGACGGTTGCTCAGGCCCGTTGCGGCGAGGGTGACGATCTGCCGCTGACGGGCGGTGAGTTCACCCAGGACCAGACCCGCCAGGGCCGGGGTGCGGGCGCCCTGGCAGCGCCGGGCCAGCGCGACGGCACGGGTACGGGCGGTGCGGGCCGCGCCGGCGTCCCGGTGGGCGCGTACGGCCTGCGCGTACGCCTCGGCGGCGAAGAGCAGGAACCCGCGCTGCTCCAGCTCGGCTGCCGCCAGGTCCAGGGCAGGGCCGTCGGCACGGGCGAGCGCACGAGCGTGCCGGGCGAGCACGCCGTCCGGCGGGAGGAGCCGGGCAGCCCGCTCGGGAGCACCGAGGCGTACGGCGTCGTAGACGGTGTAGCAGTCGCCGACGTTGATGCTGGTGCTGGCATCGACACCTGGGCAGATGCCGGAGCTCGGGTCTGAGCCGGAGCCAGGGTCGATGCCGGAGCCCGGCTCGATGCCGGAGCCCGGGTTGGTGCCGGAGCCGGAGCCCGGGTCTGAGCCGGAGCCAGGGTCGATGCCGGAGCCCGGGTCGATGCCGGAGCCGGAGCCGGAGCCCGGGTCGATGCCGGAGCCCGGGTCGGTGCCGGAGCCCGGGTCGGTGCCGGATCCGAAGCCCGGGTCGGTGCCCGTACCGGAGCCGGAGCCGGAGCCGGAGCCCGGGTCGCTGCCGGAGCCGGAGCCGGAGCCCGGGTCGGTGCCCGTGCCCGTGCACGGGTCGGTGTTCTTGAGTGTCTTCAGGGCTTCGTCCAGGTCTCCGCGGGCGGCGGGCGGCCAGGCGGCTGTGCCGGGATCATCCGCGAGGGGCTCGATCAGCGGGCCGGTGTCCCCCGACTGCACGGCGGCCAGGGCGAGTTCGGTGCGGCAGGCCGGGTCGTGCGGGGCAGCCGTCAGGCCCTCTCCCGCCCAGGCCGCCGCCTCGCGCAGTTCTCCCCGCAGCCGTGAGAACCGTGCGCGGACGGCGGCGTACCACGGCGGTACCGGTTCCCGCTCCGCGAGGATCCACTCCCCCACGGGCGTGGGCGTCCGCCGGACGTCGGCCCGCTCGATGCGGCGGGTCAGCTCGGCCGCCTCGGCGGCGAGGGCGGGCCCGGTGGGCCGTCGGCCGCCGGTGAGCCGCCGCGCGCGCAGCCGGCCGGCGGCGGCGCGCAGCACGGGCCCGTGCAGGGGGTGGGCGAGGCGGACGGTCGTGTCCCCTTCCACGTCCACGTCCATCTCGATGTCCACGTCGATGTCGAGAAGGCCCTTCGCCTCCAGGCGTTCGAGGATCGCCAGGTCCAGGGTGTCCGCCGGCAGCGGCAGGGGTTCGGCGAAGGCGAGGCGGTCGAGGGTCTCGCGTTCCTCGGGGCAGGCGCGGGCGAGGACGGCGGCGGCGCGTTCGCGCAGCGCCGGCGTCACCGGGACCCGGCCCCGCCAGGTCCGTTCGTCGGTCCCGGGGACCCTGGTGAACAGCTCCTGCTCGCGCAGCGCGTCCAGCAGGTCCCGCAGGAGGCGCAGGTCGCCCCGGCACAGCCGGTGCAGCCGGTTGACGGTGAGCGGTTCGACGGGGCCCCCGGCGGCGGCCGTGAGGAGCTGGGCGGTGTCCTCGTGGGGCAACACTTCCAGGGCGAGGCGGGGCAGCAGTTCGCCGGTCCACAGGCGGGAGACCGCGTCGGGCGCCGGAACCTCGTCCGTGACGAGGACCAGCAGCCGGGTGCGGCCCTGGACGGCCAGCTGATGGAGCAGCGCGGCGGAGGCGTCGTCCAGCAGGTGGGCGTCGTCGACCAGCAACAGCCGGGTTCCGGAGAGGAGTTGGACGGCCCGGTGGAGGGTGACGCCCTCCGGGAGCAGGTGGGCGAAGGCGGCGAAGGGCAGTCCGCGGGTCTCGGGCGTGCCGGCCACCTTGACGCAGTCGGCGCCGCGCACCGCCTCCGCGGCCAGGCGGGTGCGGCCGCAGCCGGCCGGTCCGGTGACCGCAATGCCGGGCCGGCCCGCGGCCAAGGAGCGGCGGACGAGGTCCAGTTCCTCGTCCCGGCCGGTGAACGGCCACGGCAGACGCAGGGTCCTGGCTGGGGGCTGATAGGTCGTCACCTCTATGGGAGCAGCCATACTCACCCCTGATACAGGGGGAATTGAGTAGCCCCCGACTCACGCTCCCGGGCGGTGCTGCAGGGCAACCTGGAGTCCATGACCGCCCGTTACTGCTCGCTGGCCCGGCAGTCGGCCCCCGCGTTCGCCCCGGGGCTGGCCGTCGAGCGGCTCGGCGCGCTGCTGAGCGGGCGGCGGATGTGGGTCAACGGCACGGTGCTGCACTACTGCTTCTTCGACGGCGAGGCCGACGGGTCGGTCATACCGCTGCCGGGTTCCGCGGGGACCCGGTGGGTGTCCTGGGTCGGCGGCGAGGACCAGCGCGAGATCGTGCGGGACTGCTTCCGCGAGTGGCGGGAGCTGGGCATCGGGGTGTCCTTCGCCGAGGTCGCCGACCGCTCGGAGGCCGAGTTGCGCATCGGCTTCCAGGCGGGTGACGGCTCCTGGTCGGCGGTGGGCCGGGACGCGCTGTCGGCCGGGCGGGGCGAGCGCACCATGAACTTCGGGTGGGATCTGACCGCGCCCGGGGAGCGCACCACGGCCCTGCACGAGATCGGGCACGCGCTCGGCATGCAGCACGAGCACCAGAGCCCGTTCGCCGGTCTGCACTGGGACGACGAGGCCGTGTACGCCGAGCTGGCGGGCCCGCCCCACCACTGGAGCCGGGACCGCACGCACTTCAACATCCTGCGCAAGCTGGACGCGGCCGAGGTCAACGGGTCGGTGTGGGATCCGCAGTCCGTGATGCAGTACCCGTTCTCGGCGGGGCTGATCCTGGAGCCGGAGCAGTTCCGCGGGGGTGTGCATCCGCCGGGCTCGCTGTCGCCGATGGACAAGGAGTTCGTCCTCGGCTGGTACCCGCCGTCGGGCGCGCCGCGGCCGCCCGCACTGGTGCCGTTCCGGTCGGCGCCGTTGTCGCTGGGGGCGGGCGAGCAGGCCGACTTCACCGTCGAGCCGCGCGAGACCCGCGACTACACGTTCGGCGTCTTCGGGGAGAGCGACTCGGTGGTCGTGGTCTTCGAGGAACGGGAGGGCGAGCCCCGCTTCCTGGCGGGCCACGACGACGGCGGCTCGCCGCGCAACGCCACGATCAGGGCCCGGCTCGTCCGGAGCCGCCGCTACTTCGTGCGCGTGCGCCTGTACTCCGGCTGGGGTTCGGGCGAGACGGCGGTCATGTGCTGGTGAGGCACCCGACCGCGTACTGAGCCACTGTCCGGCGCCGGGGGAAAGGCCGGGGTGACGTCACCTTCGGGGGAGGGAGACGTCACCCCGGCCACACCCGACAATGCCGGGCCGAACAGCCCCCAGGGGCGCGGGAAACTGCGCGACCAACCACGACGCACCCGCACCCGCACCCGCCCGCACCCGCCGAAGCGCACATCCCCGCCCCCTCAGCCGCCCGACTCCAACGGCCGCCCCGGATCCGCCAACCACTCCTCCAGCGACCCGTCGTACACCGAGACGTCCTCGCGGCCCAGCAGAGTGAGCGCCAACGCCGCCCCTGCCGCCGATATCCCCCCACCGCAGTAAAGAACGACCGGGCTGTCGCCGTCGTCGAGCACGCTCCCGACCCGGGCCGCGAGGTCGCCCTCCGGCAGCACCCGCCCCTCGGCGTCCAGCAGCGCGCGCCCGGGAAGGCTGCGGCTCCCGGGGATGTGCCCCCGGCGGCTGTACCGGGTCGGGACACTCCCGTCGTACCCCCCGGAGGGCAACGCGCAGACGAGCGCCCCGGGCCGCTCCCCCCGGCTGATCGCGGCCACTTCGTGGACATCCGTCCACAGTTCGGGACGCGGCACCGGTGTCACCGGTGTGACGGGCCGGACCGGTGCGCTCTCCGCTCCGGAGAGGACCGGCCGCCCCGCCGCCTCCCAGGCCGCCAGTCCCCCGTCGAGGACGGCCGCCGGGACGGAGATCGCCCGCAGCATCCACCACAGCCGGGCCGCCCAGATCCCGCCCCCGGTGTCGTACGCGACCACCGCGCACCCCTCCCCCACGCCGACCCGGGCGAGGGCCGCGGCCAACTGCGCCGGGGCCGGCACGGCGAAGTGGTACGGGGCGTCCGGGTCGGAAAAGTCGCCGGTCAGGTCGGCGTGCCGGGAGCCGGGGAGGCGCCGGCCGGCCCAGGTCTCGTGGCCGCTCGCCGAGCGGTGGTCGCCGTCGTGCCGGGGCGAGGGCAGCAGCGCGGTGGCGTCCAGCACCACCAGGCGCGGGTCGCCGAGACGGTCGGCGAGCCAGGCGTCGTCGACCAGGGGGCCGGGGAGCACAGGTCCGGGGAGCGGGTGTCCAGGGGGCACTGGTCCGGGGAGCGGGCGAGTGGTCATGGCGGCCGATCGTACGCCCGTGAACTGGGCGTCTTGCCCAACGGGCGGCGGCGTCTCATATTCCGGATCACGCTTGCGCGGGGCCCGGCGGCTGCCGTCATGGTTTCGGCCATCTACGCGGGAGCCCCTCCCCGACCGGGCTGAGAGGGCGTCTGGGATCCGCTCGCCGAGCGGTCCCCATGGGGACGCCGACCGCACCAACCGCGCCATGTCGGCGCCCCGCGTAGGAGTTCATGTGTCCGCAGCAGCAGTCGAGCCGAAGCCTCCGGCGGTCTCCGCCCCGGTGCGCCGCTCCTGTTGTTGTCGCTGACCCGCCTCCACCCCTTCTTCTGCTCGCCGTTCACCGCGCTGCCGTGCGCGCCGCCTTCGGAGTTCCCTCATGCTGCACATCCGGGTCATGCTCGACTATTTCCACCCCTGGCCGAATTCGGCCGGTCTGTATGTGTCCCGTGCGGGCGGCCGGTTCGCCGAGGCGGGGCTCGACGTGGAGCTGGTCGTGCAGGACCCGGGGCGCGGCGACACGCTGGAGTATCTGGCGCGGGGCGAGGTGGACTTCGGGATCTTCCCGCCGAACCGGCTGCTCGCCCGCCGTGCGGCGCACGGCCAGCCGCTGATCGCCGTGGCGGCGGTGAACCACCGGGGTCTGGAGGCCGTCCAGACGACGACGTCGACCGGCATCACCCGGCCCCGCGACCTCGCGGGCCGCCGGATCGCGCTCAACCCGACCCCGCGCGGCCGTGCGATGGTCCGTCATCTGGTGGCGGCCGACGGCGGCGACCCGGACGCGGTGATCACCGTCGACGCGGGGGCCCGCGAGCTGACCGTGGACGACATCGAGGCGGGCGAGGCCGACGCCACCTTCGGCAACTACTGGTCGTGGGACGCGCTGCGCGGCGACCTGCCCGAGGAGCGGCGGCTGACCTGGCCGGTGGACGAGATCGGCGCCCCGCGCTATCACAGCTACCTGCTTCGACGCGCCACGGCGCCGGGTACAGCCGCTGGTCGCGTCGTTCACGGTGTTCGCGGCGGACGATCCACGGGCCGCGCTGGAGCGATACGTCGACGAGCGCGCCGAACTCGCCGACGGGCTGCGGAAGTTCCCGTGGCGCGCGGACATGGACCGCGTGCTCGTGCCCCTGCACGAGAACTTGGCTCCGCACCTGTCCGGGCTGCTCCCGCTGTGGACCCACAACGACTGGCACGCCTCCAACCTGCTGTGGGACGCCGACGGCCGGGTCGCCACCGTCCTGGACTTCGGCATGAGCGACCGCACGACCGCCGTGCACGACCTGGCCACGGCGATCGAACGCAACGCCGTGCAATGGCTCCGGCCCGGCTACCCGGTGCGGGAGGCGGACATGACCGCGCTCGTCGACGGCTACCAGTGCGTCCGGCCGCTCGCACCCGCCGAAGCGGCCGCCCTCCCCGCGCTGCTGCCGCTGGTGCACGCCGAGTTCGCGCTGTCCGAACTGGGCTACTTCCACGGCGTCACGCGGTCCGCGGAGAACGCCCGGCTGGCCTACGCGTACTGCTTCGGGCACGCCGAGTGGTTCGCCGGCGAGGACGGCGGACGCCTGCTGGACGTCGTGGCCCATGCCGCGGGGACCGAGCGCGGGCGCTCCACGGCGAGCGTTCTGCGGTAGCGCGCGGGTGCACCGCCCCGGCGCGGCGCGACAGAGCCGCCGCGCCGGGCCGGTCACGCCGGTGGATCAGCTCGGCGGGGCCGGGTGACCGGGGAACGTCAGGAGGCCACCCGCGCCGCGCTCTCCGCCTCGTCCGGGTGCGCGAGGCCGAGGTGGTCGCGGAGGGTGGTGCCCTCGTACTCGGTGCGGAAGACGCCCTGTTCCTGGAGGAGCGGGACGACCCTGTCGGCGAAGGCGTCGAGGCCGCTCGGGGTGATGTGCGGGACGAGGATGAAGCCGTCGGCGGCGTCGGCCTGCACATACTCGTTGATGGTCCTGGCGACGGTCGCCGGGGAGCCGACGAAGTTCTGCCGGTTGCCGGTCTGGATGACCAGGTCGCGGATCGACCAGTTGTTGGCCTCCGCGAGCTCCCGCCATTCACGGGCCGTGGCCAGCGGGTCGCGGTACATCCGGACCTGGGCCCGGCCGCGTGCGATGTGGTTCTCGCCGAGATCGGGGTCGATGTCGGGCAGGGGGCCCTCCGGGTCGTAGCCGGACAGGTCCCTGTTCCAGACGAACTCCAGGTGCTTGAGGGCGGTGGCGCCGCTGACCTGCTGGCGGCGCACGTCCTGGGCGATCTCCTCGGCCTCGGCGTCGGTGTCGCCCAGCACGAAGCTCGCGGCGGGCAGGATCAGCAGTTGGTCGGAGCGGCGGTCGTACTTGGCGAGGCGCGACTTGACGTCGGTGTAGAAGGCCTGGCCGGCGTCGAGGGCCGCGTACCGGCTGAAGATCGCGTCGGCGGACGAGGCGGCGAACTCGCGGCCCTCGTCGGAGTCCCCGGCCTGGAAGATCACCGGGCGGCCCTGGGGGCTGCGCGGCACGTTGAACCGGCCCTGGATGTCGAACTGCCGGCCCTCGTGGACGAAGGCCCCGGCCTTGGCGTCCTGGAGGAAGGTGCCCGTGCTCTGGTCGGCGACGATCTCGTCGCCCTGCCAGGAGTCGAAGAGCTCGCCGGTGGTGGCGAGGAACTCCTTGGCGCGGGCGTACCGCTCGTCCTGCGGGAGGAAGCCGCCGCGGCGGAAGTTCTCGCCGGTGAAGGCGTCCCAGGAGGTGACGACGTTCCACGCGGCGCGGCCGGCGGAGAGGTGGTCGAGGCTGGCGAACTGGCGGGCCACCTCGTAGGGCTCGTTGAAGGTGGAGTTGATGGTGCCGGTCAGGCCGAGGCGCTCGGTGACGGCGGCGAGCGCGGCCAGGATCGTGAAGGTGTCGGGGCGGCCGACGACGTCCAAATCGTAGATTTGGCCGCCCTGTTCGCGCAGGCGCAGCCCTTCGGCGAGGAACAGGAAGTCGAACTTGGCGCGTTCGGCGGTGCGCGCGAAGTGGGCGAAGGAGCTGAACTCGATATGGCTGCCGGCCTTCGGGTCGCTCCACACGGTGGTGTTGTTGACGCCGGGGAAGTGCGCGGCGAGGTGGATCTGCTTCTGGGGCTTGCTCATGGTGGTCGGCTCTCCGTCCGGCTCAGACTGCGGCGTAGCGGTTGGCGGGGCGGGACAGACCGAGCAGTCCGCGCAAGGTGTCGGCCTCGTAGGCGCCGCGGAAGGCGCCGCGGCGCTGCAGCTCGGGGACGAGGCCCCGGGTGACGGCCGGCAGGTCGTGGCCGGCGACGGCGGGGCGCAGCCGGAACCCGGTCAGCCCGGACGCCTGGAAGTCCTGGAGCAGGTCGGCGAGTTGGGCGGGCGAGCCGGCGAATATCCGGGCGTCGCTGCGGTACTCCTCACCGGCGAGGGCGTCGAGGCGGTCGCGGCGGGCGGCGGCTTCGGCGGGGTCGTCGTCGAGGAAGACCACCAGGTCCCCGAAGACGTGCAGCGGCTCGGCGGCCCGCCCGGCCCGCTCCTGTTCGGCGCGGATCTCGGCGACGATCGCGCGGGCCTGGGCGGTGTCGTGCGGGGTGACATACCCGACGTCGGCGGCGCGGGCCACCAGCCGGTAGGGGATCGTGTCGTGCGCGAGGGCGGTGACCAGGGGCTGGCCCTGCGGCGGACGCGGGGTGATGGAGGGTCCCTTGACGCTGAAGTGGCGGCCCTCGAAGTCGATGTAGTGGAGTTTGTCGCGGTCGACGAAGCGGCCGGTCGCCACGTCCCGGATCTCCGCGTCGTCCTCCCAGCTGTCCCAGAGGCGGCGCACGACCTCGACGTAGTCGGCGGCCTCGTCGAACAGTTCGGTCACCAGGTCCTGGGTGGCCGGGGAGTCGTAGGCCTCGATCCGGGGGATGGTGCGGCGGCCGAAGTGGGCGGCCTCGGTGGGGCGGGCGGTGACCTGGACGCGCAGGCCGGCGCGGCCGGTGCTCACGTAGTCGAGGGTGGCGATCGCCTTGGAGAGGTGGAACGGCTCGGTGTGCGTGGCCACCACGGTCGGCACCAGGCCTATGTGGTGGGTGAGCGGGGCGACGCGGGAGGCGATGAGGACGGCGTCGAGGCGGCCGCGTACCTGGTCGGTGCGGTCGTCCGGGTCGAGGAAGTGGGAGGACTGGGGGCCGAGGCCGTCCTCGATGGTCACGAAGTCGAGCAGTCCGCGTTCGGCCTCGGCGACCAGGTCGGCCCAGTATCCGGCGGTGAACAGCTCACGGGGTCGGGCGACCGGCTCGCGCCAGGAGGCGGGGTGCCAGCCGGTGCCGTCCAGTGCGACGGCGAGATGCAGGGGGGAGGAGGGGGTCGAGGACACGAGGGTGCCTTCCTGGAGGTCCGTACGAGAGCGCACGCCACCCCTGACAGGGGTGCGGCAGTGGGGAACGTCAGGAGCAACAGAGCGCGCCGGCCACGCGCTGAAGGTCGATGTGGGGCCGGGAGTGGAGGTGCACGGCGTGGCGTATGCAGGTCACGGCCGCACCTCCCTCGTTCCGGGCGCCGGACGGCGCCTCATACATCTCGACATGACTCAGAACGCCCCGGCCTTGCCGGATGTTCCCGGTGTGCGGACCGAGACGATGGTCGAGCGACGGCGCAGCGTGAAGCCCAGCGACTCGTACAGGCGGATCGCGGGGGCGTTGCCGGCGGCGGGGTGCAGGAACGGGGTGTCGCCGCGCGCGCGGGCGCCGTCTCCCACCGCGCGGATCAGCCGGGTGGCGAGGCCCTTGCCCCGGTGGCCGGGGTCGGTGCAGACGGCGCTGATCTCGGTCCAGCCGGGCAGTCGCAGCCTCCCCCAGCAGGCGCCGAGGGCGACGGTCCGCCGGAGGAACGGGCCGGGGCGGGTGCGGGCGACGAGGTCGAGGATCTCCGGCACGTCGTCGGGGCCGAGCGTCACCGCCTCGGGGGCGGGTTCGGTGCGGAACTCCTCGGTGGCGACGAGCTGGACGCCGTCTCCGCCGCCGATGACCTCCCAGCCGTCGGGGACCTGCTGAACGGGCTTGACGCGTACGGCCGTTCCGGGGCCGACCAGGGTGAGCAGGTAGCCCCCGGCCGCGGGATCCGTGGGGTCGGCGAGGGCGGCGAAGTCGTAGACGTCGGCCGGGTAGCGGGCGGCGCGGCCAGCCCGGTCGGCGGTGGGGGTACCGCCCATGCCCTTAAGGCTATGGGGGAGGGCGTGCGGGCCGTCGAGCGCGGCCCATACGGCGTTGTCGAGGGGATGCGGGTGGGCGCCGGCGGTCGGAACTCCGCCTCCGCGGAGGTCGATCGAGGTGGCCACGGAGGCGAAGTCCCTTCCGGTCGTCTCTGACTCGACTTGCATGGGTCACAACAACAGTGACGTGACGTCAGGAGTTGTCCAGCGGCAGTCCGGGCGGGTTGATCTCGGACTTGGCTACGGCCTCGTTGGAGAGGTTGTAGGCGGCCAGCCACTTGGCGTACTGACCGTTGTCGATCAGGTAGTTGATGGCGTCGGCGACCGGCTTGGCGAGTCCGCTGTCCTTCTTGGCGGTGGCGGCGATCAGGCCCTGGAGCGTCTCGCCGGCGCCGGAGAAGGTGCCCGCGTTGCGGGTGGCGTTGGCCTTGCCCGCGGTCTGCGAGACGTTGTAGGCGATGCCGGGGTTGGGGCCGAAGTACGCGTCGATCTTGCCGCTGGCGAGCGCCAGGTAGATGCCGTTGCGGTCCGGGTAGTACTTGACGGTGAGCTTCTTGCCCTCGGACTCCAGCTTCTTCTTCCACTCCAGGAGGATCTTCTCCTGGTTGGTGCCGGAGCCCACGGTGACGGTCAGACCGGCGAGGTTCTCGTAATTGCCGTCGAAGTTCCACGTGTTGGACTTCTTCACCTCCCAGCCGAGGTTGTCCTGGCGGTAGGAGGCGAACTCGTACTTCTTCTTCCGCTCCTCGGTGTCGGTGACGTTCGAGAAGGCGACGTCGACCTTGCCGCTGTCGATGCCGACGAAGAGGTTCTCCCAGGTGAAGTTCTTGGTCTCGGGCTTCAGGCCGAGGACGGCGGCCACCAGACGGCCGAGGTCGGGCTCGGCCCCGGTGAGGGTCTTCTGGTCGTCGCCGATATAGGCCAGCGGGGCGAAGCCGGAGGGCAGGGCGCCGATGCCGATGTTCAGCTTGCCGCTCTTCTTGATCGCGTCGGGCAGTTCGGCGCTGATGGACTTGACCTCGGAGACCTTCAGGGCGGTTTCCTCGGCGGCGCCGTTGGACACCCGGCCGATGGTCACCGTGCCGGCGGAGCTGCCGGTCGTGGTGGCCGCCTCGCTGTCACCACCGCAGGCGGCGAGCCCGGTGGCGAGGGTGGCGACCGCGGTCGCCGCGGTGATGCCGCGAATCAGGCTGCGTCGGGTGAAGTGGGCAGACATGGCCGTCCTTTGTGGCTCAGAGGGTGGTTCGGAAGGTGGTTCGGAGGGTCGTTCGGAGGGTGGTGCGGCGTGGGGGGAAGTCGTGGGGTGCTCGCGAGCGGGGGGGTCAGAGCACCTTGCTGAGGAAGTCCCGCGTCCGCTCGTGCTGCGGTCGGTCGAGTACCTCGCCGGGCGGGCCCTGCTCGACGATCTTGCCTTCGTCGATGAAGACGACCCGGTCGGCGACCTCGCGGGCGAAGCCGACCTCGTGGGTGACGATGACGAGCGTGGTGCCGCTGGTCGCCAGGTCCTTGATGACGGCGAGGACCTCGCCGACCAGCTCGGGGTCGAGGGCGGAGGTGGGCTCGTCGAAGAGGATGACGCCGGGGCGCAGCGCGAGGGCGCGGGCGATGGCGACGCGCTGCTGCTGGCCGCCGGACAGCTGCCGGGGGTAGGCGCCGGCCTTGTCGGCGAGGCCCACCCGGTCCAGGAGTTCGCGGGCCAGTTCCAGGGCGACGGGCTTGGCGAGCCTGCCGGTGGCGACCGGTGCGGCGGCGACGTTGTCCAGCACGGTCAGGTGCGGGAAGAGGTTGAAGTTCTGGAAGACGAAGCCGATGCGGCTGCGCTGGGCCAGGATGGCGCGTTCGCTCAGCTCGCGCAGCCGGTCGCCGTGCCGGCGGACGCCGATCAGCTCGCCGTTGACGCTGACGTAGCCGATCTCGGGCTTCTCCAGGTGGTTGACGACCCGCAGCAGGGTGGACTTGCCGGAGCCGGACGGGCCGAGGATCACGGTGACCTCGCCGGGCCGCACGGTCAGGCTCACCCCGTCCAGGACCCGGTGGGCGCCGTACCACTTGTGCACGTCGTGCACCTCGACGGCGGCGGGGACGACCGCGGCGGTGCCGGCGCTCTTCTGCACGGTCTCGGTGGTCATACGGCGGCCTCCCGGCGGATGCGGGCCCGCAGGTCGGTGAGACCGGTCCGCAGTTTCTGAAGCGGCGTCGGCGGCAGGGAACGCGTGGCGCCCCGGGCGTAGTACCGCTCGACGTAGAACTGGACGACGGAGACGAGGCTGGTCAGGATCAGGTACCAGACGGTGACGACCAGCAGCAGCGGCACGATGTCGCCGGGGTAGGTGGCCCCCATGGTCTGCGCGGTGCCGAACAGGTCGAGCAGCGACACGTAGAAGACCAGCGAGGTGGACTTGACCAGGCCGATCAGCTGGTTGACGTAGTTCGGCGTGATCGACCGCAGGGCCTGCGGGAAGACGATCTTCCAGAACTGGTAGCGCTTGGGCAGGCCGAGCGCGGCGGCCGCCTCGTGCTGGCCCTGGTCGACGGAGAGGATGCCTCCGCGGACCACTTCGGCCGCGTAGGCGGCCTCGTTGAGGCTGAGGCCGACGACGGCGATCACCATGTCGGTGGCCAGCCGGGACTCGTCGAAGCGGAAGAACGCCGGACCGAAGGGAACCCCCACGCTCAGGGTCTGGTACAGGGCGCTGAAGTTGTACAGGAAGAGCAGCACCACGATCAGCGGGATGGAGCGCAGCGCCCAGACGTAGGTCCAGCTGACCGCGCGCAGCACCGGGCTCCTGGAGAGCCGGGCGAGGGCGAGCAGGATGCCGCCGAGGAGGCCCAGCACCGCGCTGTACGCGGCCACTTCCAGGGTGATCAGCAGTCCGTCCAGGATGACCGGCCGCAGGAACCAGTAGCCGAACCGGTCCCACTGGTAGAAGGGGTTGGAGATCAGCCCGTGCGTGAACTGCGCCACCAGGACCAGGACCACGGCGGTGGCGATCCAGCGTCCGGGCTTGCGCAGCGGCTGGACGCGCTGGGCGGTGAGCTTCGCCGGCGGGACGTCGACGGCGGGCGCGGCCTCGGCGAGGGTCACGGCGCCTGGGGGTTCACTCATGAGGGGCTCCGGCGGGAGTCGGACACCCCGGGTCACGGCGGACGTGCGTGGCCGGACGCGCTTCGGCTCGGCGGCGGGGACCGCTGCGGGGGCGCGAACAGGGCATGGCGCACGGATGCGTACAGGAGACCGGGGTGGGGCGGACAACGGCACACCGCTCGGGCGGTGTTCGTCAGGAACGCGGAGGCGGGGCGGCGGGGCTGGGGTGCGAGGGGTTCGTTCAGCCCCGACAGCGGGCGCGGCCCGGTGCGGTACACAGTGCGCTGTTCACACGCAGGAGGTCGACGGCGCGGTTGGCGACGAGGATGTCGAGGTACGGCCGTACGCAGCCCCGGGGGCGGCGGGGCGCCGTCCGAAGAGCTGCGTACATGTCCGTCACCGTCACTGTTCCGGCCCCCGAGGGGCCCTCGCGCTTACCGATACGTCATTACCGAAACGTCGGTCCGGTCGTCACCTGGGGCACCCCACCGCGGAGCGAGGGTTGCCGGTCAGCTAGCCAGGGCTTGTCGCTGACGCTCATGACCGTTCTGGGCCGTAAGTAAGACAGTTGCCCGAACGAATGTCAACGGCGGTCCAGTGGATGGACCGGGTCAGGGCCGTTCGACCTGCGGTCGGACCGCCGAACCGTCCGCCGCGTGGGTCTCCCAGTCCAGGATCTGGACGGCGGCGCCGGCGGCCTCCAGGCCCTGGCAACGGGCGTGGTGGCGGCGGGCGATGGCGTCCAGGTCGAGGTGGGCACTGAAGGCCGGGTGGGCGGCCAGCCGGCGGGCGTAGGCCCACAGGGCGGGATGGTCCGCGATGCGGTGCACGGCCGCCGCGTCCAGGTGGTAGCGGTGCACGGTGTCGAGTTGGACCAGGGCGACCCACAACTCGACGTCGGCCGCGGTGATCTGATCGCTGATCAGATAGGCGTGCACCCCGAGGCCGCGCTCCAGCACGCCGAGCGTGTCGAGCAGCGTGGCGAGGGCGGCGGTGCGCTCGGCCTCCTCGGCGTCGGCGGCTCCGGCGCGCTGGGCCGCCGCTTCGATGCCCTGCGCGCACATCCGCTCGACGGCCTCGATCTGCGACTCGGCGCCGCACGGGTACAGCGTGGCCCGCCCGCCGCCGAACCTGCGGGCGAGGTCGCGGGCGATGTCGGGGCCGTGGCTGCTGACGATGCGCCCGGACCAGTCGTCGCTGAGCACCGGCGCGAGGGCCGGTCCGCGGTAGTTGTGCGCGCTGGCGTCGTACAGCGGGCGCAGCGCGCTGTGGCCGCCGTCGGGACTGTCCGGGACGGCGGGCAGGAAGGTGACCGGGCAGGCCCTCTCCAGGCCGAGGAGGCTGTGGGTGACGGCGATGCGCAGACAGTCGGGGTCGGCCGCGGCCAGGTGGAGGCGGTAGCGGCGCGGCACCGCGTAGTGGCCGCTGCGCGCGTCGCGGCCGATCCGCCCCCGGAAGACGGGTGCGGGCCGGGCGGACGGGTGGACGGCGGCCAGTGGTGTGACGGACATGACTCTCCCCGGGGGCGAGGCGCGCAGCGAGGTGCGCGCGGCGGCGGATGCGACGTCGAACAGGGAGGTGTGGACCTCGTCCGCGCGCGCCGGGTGCGGCCGTGTCCCGAGGGGGGACACCGCCGGTGCGGTTCGGCGCGGGGAGGGGTCCGGCTCAGCCCTGGGAGCTGATCGCGCTGCAGACGCGCTGCAGGTCGATGTGACGGCGGGAGGTGAGAAGGGGCGAGGACCATGCCGTGCGGCTCGCTCGGCCGCTGATCGGCTTCCGTCGCCCCATTGGCTCTACCTTCCCTACCTGTTCACTAGGATTCCCGGTTCGAGTGTCGATCCGCCCCGACCGCCCGTCAAGGGGGCGTCCACCAGGTGAGTACCCGCAGCCTCGGGGGCTCAGCCGGAGGCGGGCAGCAACGTCCGGGTACGGCGTCCCGGCTGCTGGGCGCGCCCAGCGACGGCTGCGAGGCCGACGCGGACACCGCGGGCCGTCCCTTTCCGCCGTTGGACGGTGCCCGCTCACCGTAGAGATTCCGGGATATTCCTCACAGACCCATCGCGCGCAGGGCCGCACGGGCGGCCTCCCGCGTCGGTCCCGGATCTGCTCCCTGCGCGGCCCCCTCGGCGAGTTCCTCGAACAGCCGGACGTCCTTGGCGAGCAGCTTGCCCGCGTGGGCGGAGATGCGGTCGAGGATGCCGCCGGCGTCGACGACCCGCTGCAGCGCGAAGCTCGCGGAACTGCCCTGCGGGAGGAACCGGCCGAGGCCGTCGCGGTCCAGGCCCAGTCGGCCGCCGATCTCCAGCACGTCGGCGGCCAGCCCCAACTGGGCGGTGAACAGCAGGTTGTTGAGGAGTTTGGCGAGCTGTCCGGAGCCGGTGGGGCCGAGGTGGACGACCGGGTCGCCGTAGGTCTCGAACACCGGTCGGCAGGTGTGGAGGACCTCGGCGTCCCCGCCGACCAGGACCAGCAGGGCGCCCCGGTCGGCGGCCGGGCCGCCGCCGCTGACGGGGGCGTCCAGCACCTGGACGCCCTGGGCGCGGGCCCGTTCGGCGAGGCGACGGCAGGTGTCGGGGTGCACGGTGGAGTGCACGGCGACGATCCCGCCCGGGCGGAGCCCGGACAGCACCTGCGCGCCCACCTGCTCGACGTCGGCGTCGTCGACCACGCACAGACACACCAGGTCGCTGGCGGCGGCCAGTTCGGCGACCGAGCCGGCGGTCCTGGCGAGGGTGTCGGCGAAGGGTTCGAGGGTGGCGGGCCGTCTGGCCCACAGGGTGGTCTCGAAGCCCGCGCCGACGATCCGCCGGGCCATCGGCGCGCCCTGGCCGCCCAGTCCGATGAACCCGACGCGCAACGCCTCGCTCATGAGGCTCGTTCCTCTCTCTCGGGACGCCAGAACACGGCCAGCAGACCGGCCGTCGCCGCGACGCCCACCCCGAGCACCACTCCGGCGCCCGCCCAGCCGGTCACGCCGATGTCGGCGGCCTCGTCCAGCGCGTACTCGCCCGGCCCCCACGCCCCGAGCGCCAGCGCGAGGACGCCCAGGACGAGGACGTACTCGTAGCCCTCCTTGAACACGAAGAAGCCGTTGGGGCGGTGGGCGAGCAGGCCCGCCACCAGCATCACGGACAGCACCGCCGCACAGGCCAGGGAGGTGAACAGGCCGGCCACCAGCAGGACGCCCGCGCCGAGTTCGGTGAGGACGCTCAGCCAGGCCTGCAGTCGCGGCCGGGTCAGCCCGAGGCCGCCGAACCAGCCGGCGGTGCCGGTGATGCCGCCGCCGCCCTTCCAGTGGTTCCAGCCGTGCGCCAGCATCACCACACCGAGTACGACGCGTATGAGCAGCAGTGCGGTGTCCGAAGCCTCGTTCATCCCCATGTCCTCTTCTCCGTCGGCAGCGCCTGGACACCCGGCGCACATTCCTCGACGAAGGCCGGGACGTGCAGGTGACAGGCGAGAGCTGTACGGCCGACGCTGGTGTTGTGGCCCGCGCCCGCCTGCTCGTGGCCTACCACCCGTGGGGCTGCCGTGAACATGGCAGCGCGGTCCGCCTGTCCGTCGAGCCCGCCGCCGGGATGGACGACGGGGAGTTGTTCGACGCATAGCGGGAGCAACGGGCGTGAGCAGGGCATCGGCCTCCGTCGATGCCCTGCTCGCTTAGGCTGCTGGCGTCGGCCGACGCAGCTGTCGGCCAGGGGGACGGGGGAAGCAAACCGATGGGCAACGCGACCGAGGCGTTCCAGCCACTGCAGGCGGACGATCCGCTCCAGGTGGCCGGTTACCGTCTGGCGGCCCGGCTGGGCGCGGGAGGCATGGGCCGGGTCTATCTGTCGCACACTCAGGGCGGCCGGCCGGTGGCGATCAAGGTGGTGCGGCCGGAGCTGGCCGACGACCCGGACTTCGTGCGGCGGTTCCGCCGGGAGGTGGAAGCGGCCCGGCGGGTCCGCGGCGCGTACACCGCCGAGCTGATCGACGCCGACGCCGACGGCGTGCCTCCCTGGCTGGCCACGCTCTACGTGCCCGGGCCCTCCCTGGCGGAGGCCGTCCACCGGCACGGCCCGCTGGCGACGCCCGCCGTGCTCTGGCTGATGGCGGGGGTGGCCGAGGCGTTGCAGGCCATCCACGGTGCGGGGATCGTGCACCGGGACCTGAAGCCGTCGAACGTGCTGCTGGCCGCCGACGGGCCGCGGGTGATCGACTTCGGCATCTCGCTGGCCTCCGACCTCACCTCGCACACCGCCACGGGAGCCGCCGTCGGCACACCGCAGTACATGGCGCCCGAGCAGGCGACCGCCGGTGCGGTCACGGCGGCGACCGATGTCTTCGCGCTGGGGCAGACCGCGGCGTTCGCGGCGCTGGGCAAGCCGCTGTACGGAGAGGGCTCCGCGGTCGGCGTGCTGTACCGGATCGTGCACGACGCGCCCGACCTGTCCGTGCTGCCCGCACAGCTGCGGCCGCTGATCGCCCGGTGCCTGGCCGCCGAGCCGCAGGAGCGGGCCACCCCGGCGGAGATCGTCGAGTGGTGCCGGCGGGAGCTGGGCCAGGACTCCGCCGAGGGCCCGGGACCGGCCGTCTGGCAGGAGGTCAGAGGGCCGCAGATGACGGTTCCGGCCCCGGTACCCGACCCCGCGCCGGCGCGCACGCTGCCGTTGCTCACGCCCACGCGGCCGACGCCGACGCCGCCGGACCGGCCGCGCTCGCGCCGAAGACGGGCGGCACTGATCACGGCGGCAGTCGCGTCGGCCCTGCTGCTGGCCGGGGTGACGTGGACGGTCATGCGTGCGGGAGCCGGGTCGGACGACCGCGCCTCGGGCGGGTCGTCGTCGACGACGGGGGCTCGGGCGGGAACGGGGGCGGAGGCGGGGACCGAGACCGACAGCCGGGCCTCGACGTCGGCGCAGCCGTCGTCGGCCGCGCCCAGGACGCCGCAGCCCGAGGCGCACCCCCAGCGGTGGCTGGACGAGAAGAACTCGCTGGACATCGCCGATACGGACGAGCGCGAGGACCGCAAGGGGGACCTCCGGTTCGTCTGCGAGACGGTCGGCTGCGCGCTGGAGACCGGCACCAACGTGATCGGCATGGTGTACAGCGAGAGGCCGGGGGCCACCCTCGACACCTGCCGTCTCGTCCTCACCGGCGCCAAGACACGCAGCCTGCCGCTGGCCGCGGCGGCGGCCGGCAGCGAGATCTGTGTCAAGGACCCCGCCGGAAACATCGCGCTGTTCGTGGTCCAGGTGAAGTCGACCGCACTGTGGGACACCCCCGGGATCAGCTTCCTGTCCGCGGACATGACGCTCTGGCGGGCGACCTAGAAGTACCGTTCTGCTCATGAGTGCCGTCCCCGCAGAACCGGTCGAGACACCCGAGCCCGGCTGGCGGCAGCGCGCCGTCGAGCGATCCACGCGCACCGCGAAGCTCCGTGCCGAGCAACGCGTGCAGCGCTTCCTGGAGGCGGCCCAGGAACTGATCGCGGACAAGGGCACCACCGACTTCACGGTGCAGGAGATCGTGGAGCGCTCCCGGCAGTCGCTGCGCAGCTTCTACCAGCACTTCGACGGCAAGCACGAGCTGCTGCTCGCGCTCTTCGAGGACGCCCTGTCCCGATCGGCCGTCGAGATCCGTGCGAAGGCGGCGGCCGGTCGCGACCCGCTGGACAAGCTCAGGATCGCGGTCGAACTGCTCTTCCACTCCTCCGAGCCCAAGTCCGGCGCCCAGTCCCCGCTGTTCACCGGCTTCGCCATCCAACTGCTCGTCAGCCACCCCGACGAGGTGGCCGGCGCCCATCTGCCGCTGCTCGGCTTCTTCACGGAGCTGGTCGAGGCGGCCGTCGAGGCGGGCCAGGCCGTCTCCCCGAAGCCGCGCCGCACCGCCTCCCTGATCATGCAGACGGCGATGTTCACGGCGCGGGCCCCGTCGGCGCCAGCCGTGGCGCATCCGTCGCCGATCTCCGCGGAGGAGGTGTGGGCGTTCTGCCTGGGCGGGATCACAGGCGGGGCGGCGCGCACCGACGCGACCGCGGCCGCGTCGGGCACCGCGAAGAAGGCTCCCGCCAAGCGGACGTCCACCGCCCGCAAGACCGCCGCCCGGAAGACCACGGCGAAGAGCACCGCCGCCGAGCCGGCCACGGCCGGAACGCCGCGCGCCAAGGCCTGACCACCCGAGCCCCCGTCTCGCCGTGCCCATGCCGGTGCCCGCGTCCCGTGTCGGGCTACGCCCCCAGCGCGGCCAGCGTGCGCCGCGATCCCTGTACGGCCGTCCGCTGCATCAGGTCCAGCACGCCCCGGATCCCGCCCAGCTCCGAGCCGCCGCCGGCCCGTCCGGGCCCGCCGTGTCGCAGTGCGGGCAGCGGTGAGCCGTGGCCCGTGGTCTGGGACAGGTTCACGGAGTCCAGCAGATGCAGCCGCCCGTGCCAGGCCGCCGTCCGCGCGACGAAGGCGGTCGTCCAGGCGACGTCGTCGCCGACCACGGTCGCGGCGAGGCTGCCGCGGCCGCGCGCGAGCAGCTCCGCCGCGTGCCCGGTGTCCCGGTAGGCCAGCACCGTCGCCGCCGGGCCGAACGGCTCGACCTCGTGGGGTGCGGCGGCGTCCGGGTCGGCGGAGAGGAGGAGGGTGTCGAGGAAGGCCCCGCGCTCGGGGTCGGCGTCCACGACGCGCACCTTCTCCGGGTCGCCGTGCACGAAGCGGCCGGACTCGGCGATCCTGCGCA
The DNA here is from genome assembly GCF_053594615.1 of Streptomyces sp. NPDC001858. Classification (NCBI taxonomy): domain Bacteria; kingdom Bacillati; phylum Actinomycetota; class Actinomycetes; order Kitasatosporales; family Streptomycetaceae; genus Streptomyces; species Streptomyces sp. NPDC001858. Next base: position 86,280 of record NZ_JBSFEV010000028.1, on the reverse strand, counting down.
CGGCCCGGCGGACGTCGTCGCGCTGTTCGAGGCTGACGACCGCGCCCATCGTGACGCCCTCCGCGCCGGGGTTGCCGACGGTGACCCCGGCCAGCGCGGCGGAGATCGCGTCGAGGGCGGCGGACTCCTGTGCGCCGGGGACGAGGACGCGGCGGATCGCGGTGCACTTCTGACCGGCCTTGACCGTCATCTCGGTCACCACCTCGCGCACGAACGCGTCGAAGAGCGGCGAGCCGGGAGCGACGTCCGGGGCCAGCACGATCGCGTTGACCGAGTCCGCCTCCGCGTTGAAGCGGACCGAACGGGCCACCACGTTCGGGTGGGTGCGTAGGGTCGCGGCGGTGGCCGCGGAGCCGGTGAAGGAGAGGACGTCCTGTTCGCCGAGCAGGCCGAGCGCGGGCCGTGCCGAGCCGACGACGAGTTGCAGCGCCCCGGGCGGCAGGACGCCCGCCTCCGTCACGATCCGGATCAGGCGCTCGGTGAGGTACGAGGTGGGCGTGGCCGCCTTCACCACGCTCGGCATGCCCGCGAGCACGGCCTGCGCGAGCTTCTCCAGGGGCGCCCAGACAGGGAAGTTGAAGGCGTTCACCTGGAGCATCAGCCCCGGGGACGGCGTGAGCAGGTGGACGCCGAGGAAGTCCTCGCCGCGCGCCAGGCGTTCGGCGGGGCCCTCCACCAGGTGCGGCGCGACAGGGAGTTCGGCCCGCGCCCGGGCGGCCTGGTCGCGCAGGACGCGGATGCCGCCGTCGACGTCGTACCGGGCGTCGTTCAGGGTGGCTCCGGCGCGGGCGGAGAGCGCGTACAGCTCCTCGCGGCGGGCGCGGACGGCCGCGGCCACGGCGTCCAGGAGGTCGGCGCGCCCGTGGAAGGTCAGGGCTCGCAGGGCGGGGCCGCCGGCGCGGCGCGCGTGGTCGAACGCCCCGACGAGGTCGAGGCCCGCGGAGGAGACCCGGCAGACCAGGTCCCCGGTGACCGCGTCGCGCACGTCGGCCGCCGCGTCGTCGGTGGCCGTGGGCGTGGGCGTCACCCAGGTGTCCTTCAGGTAGCTCTGGAGCATGGCTGCGGCCCGCTTTCTGCTGCTGCGAGAGACGTCGGGGGAAGAAGGGGGAACGGCGGGCGGGTCAGTCGACCGGGTGGTGGCCCCAGATGTCGGCGGTGTAGACGCGACTGACCCAGGTGCTCTCGTCGACCTGCACGCCGCCCGCGCCGATCTCGATGCCGAAGCCGGCCGGCGAGGTCATGTAGAAGGAGAACATCCCGTCGTTGGCGTGCTTGCCGAGCGTCGCCATGAGTTTCACGTCGTGCTCACGGGTGCGGTCGAGGGCGCGGCCGACCTCCTCCGGGCCGGTCACCTCGCACAGGATGTGGTGGGTTCCCTCGTTCTTGTACGAGCGGATGAAGGCGATGCTGTGGTGGCGCGGGTTGCAGCCGAGGAAGTGGAAGGTCCCCCAGGGGTAGTCGGCGGTGTCGCTGAGCCGGAACCCCAGGACGTCGCAGTAGAAGTCGACCGCCTCCTGCACGCGCGGGGTCTTCATCACCACGTGCCCGAGCCCCTGCTCCCCGGTCACGAAGTCGACGCCGAGCGGTGAGACGAACTGGCTCGGGGCGAGCCGGCGGCCGCAGAACAGTTCGGTGCGGATGCCGAGCGGGCCGGTGAAGTGCACCATCCGGGCCACCTGCCGGTCCCGGCACTCCTCGTCCGTGCCGACGGACACCTCGACGCCGGCCTCCTTCAGGCGCACCGTCATCTCGTCGACGGCGGCAGGGTCGCGGACCTCCCAGCCGATGACCGTCACACCGCCGGCCGGCGCCTCGGTCAGCCACATCCGGAAGGGGTGCTGGTCCATGCGCAGGCGGTGGCGGACCGGATCGCCGGGGGCGCCGGGCTCGACCGCGAGGCCGATCACGTTCCGGGCGTACTCCGCCCACGCTGCCGGATCGGGCGTGCCGATCCCTACGTAACCAAGGCTCTGGATCGTCATGACGAGGACGATATTTGTCAGACCCTTGACGGTCAAGGGTCATACGAATACGTTGCCGTCATCGAGCCGAGGAGGACTCCGATGCCGGAGAAGCCCCGATTGCAGCCCGTCGACGAGCGCGAGCTGCACGAGAAGACCCTGGCGTCGCTGGCGCCGTACCGCGACGGGGACGGCCGGATCTACACGATCTGGGCGACCCTCGCGCACCACGAGGACGCGCTGCGCCGCTTCCTCGTCTTCGGCAACCACGTGCTGGGGAAGAACACCCTGCCGCTGCCGTCCCGGGAGCTGATGATCCTGCGGATCGCGGCCCGGGCGCAGGCCGCCTACGAGTGGGACCAGCATGTGCGGATCGCCCGCCGCGCCGGGCTCGCCGACGACACGATCCTGGCCGCGGCGACCGGCGACCCGGACGGGCTGGACGAGCTCGACCGGGTCCTGCTGGCCGCCACCGACTCGCTCCTGGACCGCCAGGGCGTGGCCGACGGACTGTGGGACCGGATGGCGGCCCTGCTGAGCACCGAGCAGATCATCGACGTCCTCTACACCGTCGGTCAGTACCTCACCATCGCCACCGTCGTCAACACACTCGGCGTGCGGGTGGAGGGCGAGCTCGCGCTGCCCCTGCCCCCGCCCCTGGCCCGGACCAGTGACCGGAAGGAAGAACCCGCATGAAGCTCGCCAACCTCGCCGGCCGCCCCGTCGTCGTCCGCGACGACCGCGCCCTGGACATCGCGGAGGCAAGCAAGGGGGCGATCGAGCCGCGGCTGGAGGTGCTCAGCGATCTCGCCCTCCACGACGAGCTGCGCGCCCTCGCCGAGCGGGCCGCCGACGCGGACTGGAAGCCGTTCCGGGCGGCCGACCTGGGCCGGGTCGCCAAGCCCTACAAGGCGGTCGGGGTCGCCCTGAACTACCGCGCGCACGCCGAGGAGTCCGGCCTTCCGGTCCCGGACGAGCCGTCGGTGTTCGCCAAGTTCGCCTCGTCGGTGATCGGCCCGTACGACGCGATCGTGGTCGAGGCGCGCTACGACAAGGTGGACTTCGAGGCCGAGCTCGTGGTCGTCCTGGGCAAGGCGGGCAAGAACATCCCCGAGGCCGACGCCTGGTCCCATGTGGCCGGGGTCACCGCGGGCCAGGACATCAGCGACCGCAAGGAACAGTGGCGCAAGCCGATCAACCAGTTCACCCTGCCGAAGTCGTACGACACCTTCAGCCCGATCGGCCCGTACCTGGTGACGCTCGACGAGTTCGCCGACCCGGACGACATCGAGGTGGCCGGCTGGGTCGACGACCTGGAGGTGCAGCGCGGCCGTACCTCGGACCTGATCTTCAGCGTGCCCGAGCTGATCGCCTGGCTGTCGCAGCGGGTCACGTTCGAGCCCGGCGACCTGATCTTCACCGGCACCCCGGCCGGCTGCGGCGTCCGCCGCACCCCGCGGCTGTACCTCACCGAGGGTAAGGTCCTGCGGACCGAGGTGACGGGCGTGGGCACTATGGTCAATCCGGTCGTCGGCGGCTGACACCGGCCAGAACAGGCCCTCGGCCGGAGAAGGAAGGGCGGGAGACCGTGACGGACACCGTGCGTGAACCGGAGGCCGCGGAGGGCTCGGGCACCCGGCGGACCCGGGAGTTCTCGGAGCTGCTGCGCCACCACCACCGCGAGCTGGGCACGACCGAGCCCCGGGACCTCGACGCGATCGAGATGGTCACCGACCTCACCCGCCTCGAAGCCCGGCTGACCAAGGACTTCGAGAAGCACGTCCACCGGCCGCTCGGCCTGACCTGGGCGGGCTTCAGGATCCTGAACGCGCTGTGGGTCTACGGGCCGCTCGGCCAGCAGGACATCGGCCGGGTCTCCGGCTCCACCCGGGCCTCCATCTCCAGCGCCCTCGCGACCCTGGAGAGCCGGGGGCTGGTCACCCGCGAACGCGTCGAGAGCGACCGCCGTCAGCTGGTCGTCGAGCTCACCGCGGAGGGCCGCGAGACGCTGCGGCTGGCCATCGAGGCCCAGACGAAACGCGAGCGGGCCTGGACGGGCGTGCTGCGCGACGATCAGCTCAGTGAGCTGGTGCATCTGCTGCGTACGCTGGTCAACCAGGAGACCCCGCCCACGGAGTGAGCGGGCCTTCGGGGGGACCGGCCCACCACCACGGGTGTTTTTTCATCAAGCGTCTGACTGTCAAGCATCGGACTGCCAAGCATCTGACTGTCAAATATCTAACAGTAGGTTGGTTTCTCAAGGGAGAGAATCATGGTCCGTCGTGTCGTCACCGGTGTCGATCCCCAGGGCAAGCCCGTGATCGTCAGCGACGGAGAGCCGCCCGTCACCCGTCAGTACACCCACATCCCCGGCTTCGCCCGTTCCCTGGTGTGGAACACGACGGCTCCCGCCGCCCCGTCGGACGACCCGACGGAGTCCCTGAAGTCCTACGTCCCCGCCCCCGGCGAGACCATCGCCCTGACCGTCACCTTCCCCCCGGCCGGTGTCTACGCCGACCCGGGCTGGGACCCCGCGGCCGCCGGCGCCGAGCAGCTGGAGGCGACCCCGGGCCTCGCCGAGTGCTTCGAGCCCGAGAACCCCGGCATGCACACCACCCCCACCGTCGACTACGGCGTCGTCCTGAGCGGCCGGATCGTCCTCGACCTGGACGACGGCGAGAGCGCGGTGCTCGGGCCCGGCGACCTCGTCGTGCAGAACGGCACCCGGCACGCCTGGCGCAACGACGGCACGGAGCCCGCCACGGTGTTCTTCGTCCTGATGGGCGCGGGCGGCCCCGCATGAGCGCCCTGACGACGGCGGCGCCCGGCGCTCCGGTCGTCGACCTGGACCTCGCCGACCTGCGCCGCGACCCCTACCCCGCCTACGCCGAGCTGCGCCGCGCCGCCCCGCTCGCCTGGGTGCCCTCGGTCGGCCGCCATCTGCTCACCCGGTACGAGGACATCGTCCACGCGGAGAAGCTGCCCGAGGTGTTCAGCTCGCGGGAGGAGGGCTCGCTGCTGCTGCGCACGGTCGGCCCGAACATGCTCCGCGAGGACGATCCGCAGCACCGGCGGCTGCGGTCCGCCGCCGAGCCGCCGACCCGTCCGCGCCAGGTCCGCGACCGGTGGGCGGCCTCCTTCGAGCGCACCGCGCACGACCTCCTCGACCGGATCGCCGGCCGCGGCCAGGCCGATCTGATCGCCGACTTCGCCGAACCGCTGGTCGCCGCCAACCTGGCGCTGGTGCTGGGCCTGCGCACGGCGAGCGCCGAGGACGTCGCCGACTGGTCGCGGGCGATGATGGCCGGCAACAGCAACTACGGCGACGACCCCGACGTCTGGCTGCGCGCCGAACGGGCGACCGCGGCCATCGAGGCGGCGGTGGCGGAGGCCGCCGAGGCCGCCCGGCGCGAGCCCGACGGCTCGGTGATCTCCGCGATGGTCCACGCCGAGGGGCCGGTGGAACTCGCCGAGATCCAGAACAACGTCAAGGTGATCATCGGCGGCGGCGTCAACGAGCCGCGGGACGTGTTCGGCGTGGGCGCCTGGGCGCTGCTCGACCGTCCCGCGGTGCTGGACCGGGTCCTGGCGGATCCGGCGAGCTGGAAGCGGGTCTTCGAGGAGACGGCCCGCTGGATCTCGCCGATCGGCATGTACCCGCGCCAGCTCACCCGGGAGTACGGGATCGCCGGGGTGACCCTCCCCGCCGAGAGCCGCGTGGCCCTGGTCATCGCCTCGGGCAACCGGGACGAGTCGGTGTTCGAGCGGGCCGACGAGTTCGACCTGGACCGGCCGCAGCGCCCGCATCTCGCCTTCGGCGGGGGTCCGCACTTCTGCATGGGCGCGTGGGTCGCGCGCCACGAGGTCAGCGCGATCGCCTGGCCCCTCCTCTTCGGCCGCCTCCGGGGACTCCGCCTCGACGAAGGGGCCCCGAGCCGTCTGGACGGCTGGGTGTTCCGGGGGCCGACCGCGCTGAACGTCACCTGGCAAGCAGCCTGAGCCGTCCCCTCGGGAGGACTTCATGCCCACCGTCATCTTCCGGTCGCCCGACGGGACCGAACGCAAGGTCACCGCCGGGTCGGGGACCGTGCTCATGCAGGCGGCCGTATCCCACGGCGTGCCGGGCATCGTCGCCGAGTGCGGAGGCAACGCCTCCTGCGCCACCTGCCATGTCTACGTCGACCCCGGCTGGTCCGGGCCGGCGGGAGCGCCGAACGACGTCGAGGACGAGATGCTGGACTTCACCGCCGCCGAACGCCGGCCCACCAGCCGGCTCAGCTGCCAGATCCCGCTCTCCGCCGCCCTCGACGGTCTGGTGGTCCACGTGCCCGAGGAGCAGGTATGACGAGCGACTCCGCAGGCGTGGTCGTGGTGGGCGGCGGACAGGCCGGGTTCAGCGTCGTCTCCACGCTGCGCGCCGCGGGCCACCAGGGCCCGGTGACGCTGTTCGCCGACGAGGCCCATCTGCCGTACCGGCGGCCGCCGTTGTCCAAGAAGGCCCACACCGAGGCCGCCGACCTGGGCGTCTGGCTGGTCCCGGAGTCCTTCTACGCCGAGCGGGACATCGAGCTGTGCCTCGGCGACGACGTGATCGCCGTCGACACCGCCGCCCGCACGGTCCGCACCCGCTCCGGCCGGAGCGTGCCCTACGCCCACCTCGTGCTGGCGACCGGCGCCCGCAACCGCCCGCTCCCGGTCCCCGGCGCCGACCTGGCCGGCGTCCACGCCCTGCGCTCGCTCGACGACGCGCTGGCCGTCGGCCGGGCCCTGACGACGGCCCGGGACGTGGTCGTGGTCGGCGGCGGCTTCATCGGCCTCGAACTGGCCCGGGTGGCCCGGGCCCACGGCGCGCGGGTGACCGTCGTCGAACTCGCCGACCGGCTGCTGAGCCGGGCGCTCTCGGCCGAGGTGGAGCCGTATGTGCGCGAGCGCCACGAGCAGGCCGGCGTCCGCATCCGCACCGGGACGGCCGTCCGGGCGCTGGAGGGCGCCGGCCGGGTCGAGCGGGTGCTCACGTCGGACGGCGTCCTCCCCGCCGACCTCGTCGTGTACGGCATCGGCGCGGCCCCTCGCGACGAGCTGGCGCGGGCGGCGGGGCTCGCGGTGGACGACGGCGTCCTGGTCGACGAGCAGCTCCGGTCGGTGTCCGACCCGCGGGTCTTCGCCGTCGGCGACTGCGCCCGGCATCCCCATCCGCACGCGGACGGGCCGGTCCGGCTGGAGTCGGTGCAGAACGCCACCGACCAGGGCGCGCTGGTCGGCCGCCGCCTCGCCGGACAGCCGCCCGCCCGGTACGAGAGCCTGCCGTGGTTCTGGAGCGACCAGGGCGCCGTCAAGCTGCAGATCGCCGGGCTGCGGGCGCCCTCCGACGAGGTCCGGCTGGCCGTCGGCGACGCTCCCGAGCGGCTGGCCGCGTACGCGTTCCGCGGCGGTCTGCTCGCGGCGGTGGAGACGCTGAACTGGCCCGCCGAGCACCTGGCCGCGCGCCGCCTGCTGGAGCGGCGGACCCCGGTGTCCGCCGCCGAGCTGGCGGGAACGACCCTGGGCGCGCTCGCCCGGGCCGGACGCGCGGCGGAGGTGCGGGCATGACGGACACGTTCGGGGCCCAGCTGGCCGTCGGCGCGGTCGAGGCCGGCGGGCGGACCGCCCTCGTCTTCGAGGACCGCGCCTGGACCTACGCCGAACTGGAGTCGGCGGTGCGGCGGACCGTCGCCCGCCTCGACAGGTACGGGGTGCGCAGGGGCGACCGCGTGGTGATGCAGGGCGCGGCCCGGCCCGAGGCGCTGATCACGCTGTTCGCGGTGACGCGGCTGGGCGCCGTGCTCGTCCCCCTGCACCCGCAGGCGGCCGCGGGCGAGCTCGCGGTCGTCTGCGCGCAGACGTCCCCGGTGGCCGTGGTCGCCGACGAGGGATTCCCGGCGGCGGGGACGGGACCGCGGCTGGCCTGGGAGGAACTGCACCCGCCGGGGGACGACGGGCCCGAGGCCGCGCCCCCGGACGCGCCGGACGGGTCCGACGTCGCCGTCATCGCGTTCACCTCGGGCACCTCGGGGCGTCCCAAGGGCGTCTCGCTGACCCACGGCAATCTGTGCCGGAGCATGGCGGGCGGCCTGGCCGGGATGCCCTTCGGCGAGGACGACACCGCGCTGATCGCCACCCCGCTGGCGCATGTCGCCGTCCTGGGCGGGCTGCCGCAGGTCACCTGGGCGCGGCGCGGGACGGTCGTGCTGGCCCCGCGCTTCGACCCGGACCTGTTCGTCGACCTGGTCCGCGAGCACCGCGTCACCTGCGCCTTCGCGGTGCCCGCCATGTCCGCCCTGCTGGCCCGCCACCCCCGCTTCGACGGCGGCGACCTGGACACCCTGCGCTGGATCCTGTCCGGCGGCTCGCCGGCCCAGAGCGCCACCCGCGAGCGGTTCCGGGCCCGCGGGATCGGCGTGGTCAACTCCTACGGTCTGACGGAGACCGGCGCGGGCGTCACCTACTCCGCGCCCGACGAACCGGCCGCCTCCACCGGCTCCCCCGTCCCCGGGGCCGAGCTGACGGTCGTCGACGCCGCCGGGGCCGCCGTCCCGGTCGGGACGCCCGGCGAGATCTGGGTGCGCGGGCCGTCGGTGGCGTCCGGGTACTGGACGGCCGAGGGACCGGTGCCGGTGACCGACGCGCAGGGCTGGTTCCACAGCGGCGACCGGGGACGGTTCGACGAGGAGGGCCGGCTGACGGTCGTCGGCCGGCTCAAGGAGACCATCATCACCGGCGGCGAGAACGTCGATCCGGCCGAGGTGGAGAACGCGCTCGCGGACTTCCCCGGCGTCGTCGAGGTCGCGGTGTCCGGGGCGCCGGACCCGGTCTGGGGCGAGATCGTGACCGCCTTCCTCGTCGCCGACGCCGCCGCGGACGCCGACGTCCCGACCCTGGACGACGTCCGAGGTCATCTCGACGGCCGGCTCGCCCGGCACAAGTGGCCGCGGCGCCTGTGCGTCGTGCCGGCACTGCCCCGCGGGGCGACCGGAAAGCTGCAGCGGGCGCGCCTCGCGACGCTGCTGGACGACTGACCGCACCCGCACACCCGTCGGAGGCCGCGCCGTCACAGGTGCCGTCTCGCCCACCCCTACCCTCTCCGTCCCCACCCTCACCCTCACCCTCACCCCGAGGAGACGCCATGAGTGCGACCATGCGAGCCGCGCGGATGCACCACGTCGGCGAGCCGATGAAGCTCGAGGAGCTCCCCGTTCCCGAGCCCGGCCGCGGCGACGTCCGCGTGGCCGTCCACGCCGTCAACATCGTTCCGAACCTCGCCAACATCCTGAACATGTGGACCACCTGGTTCCCGCACAGCCCGCTGCCCACCCTGCCGGCGATCTTCGGCCTCGACCCGGCCGGTGTGGTCGAGGAGGTCGGCGACGGCGTGGAGGGCTTCGCGGTCGGCGACCGGGTGTACGTCAACCCGGGCCGCTCCTGCGGCTCCTGTCGCTCCTGCCGCGGCGGCGACTCGATCAACTGCGCCAGCTACGCCTTCGCCGGGTACTTCGGCTTCTCCCCGACGGCGCTGAGCCTGCTCGACCGCTACCAGGGCGGCCTCGCCGAGTACATGATCGCCCCGGCGTACAGCCTGGTGAAGCTGCCGGACTCGCTGTCCTTCGAGGCCGCCGCCCGCTTCGGCTACCTCGGCACGATGTACTCGGCCCTGCGCAAGGCCGGCGCGGGCCCGGGGAAGACGATCCTGGTCAACGGCATCAGCGGCACCCTCGGCATCGGCGCCGCGCTCCTCGCGCCCGCCCTGGGCCTGACGCATGTGTACGGCACCGGCCGCGACAAGGGCCTGCTGGACCAGGTCGGCAAGCTCGCGGGCGGCCGGCTGCGGCTGCACTCCCTGGACGACGGTCCGCTCGACGACTGGCTGCGCGAGGAGACCGGCGGCCACGGCGCCGACATCTACATCGACGCCCTCGGCCCGGGCGCCCCGCACGAGACCTTCCGGGCCGGGATGCGGGCGATGGCCCGCGGCGGCATCGCGGTCAACATCGGCGCCGTCGCCGGGGATCTGCCCATCGACATCCACCGGATGATGGACCAGCAGCTGCAGCTGATCGGCTCGGCCTGGTTCACCTCCGGCGAGGGCCAGACCATGGCCGACATGGCGGGGGCCGGCCTGCTGGACCTCAGCCCCCTGCAGCACCAGGTGTTCCCGCTGGAGCGGGTCAACGACGCCATCGGCGGCGTCGCCGAACGCAACGGCGGCTTCAGCAACTTCATCATCAGCCCGACGGCCTGACCCGACCCGGCTTCGACCCTCTTCTGGAGACTGACGATGCACGCACCACCGCACGCCGGGCGCCCGGCCGACCCGCTCGACCTCCTCGAACTCGACAGCCTGCTCACGCCGGACGAGCGCGCCGTGCGCGACGCGGTGCGCACCTTCTGCGACCGGCGCGTCGACCCGTTCATCGCCGAGTGGTTCGAGCAGGGGGCCATCGAGGACATCCGCGGGCTCACCAAGGAACTCGGCGAACTCGGCCTGCTGGGCATGCACTTGGCAGGGTACGGCTGCGCGGGGATGAGCGCGGTCGACTACGGACTGGCCTGTCTGGAGCTGGAGGCCACCGACTCCGGGCTGCGTTCCCTGGTGTCCGTGCAGGGCTCGCTGGCCATGTACGCGATCCACGCCTTCGGCTCCGAGGAGCAGAAGGAGGAGTGGCTGCCGCGACTGGCCGCCGGCACGGCGATCGGCTGCTTCGGGCTGACCGAGCCCGACTCCGGCTCCGACCCCGGCAGCATGCGCACGGTCGCCCGTCGGGACGGCGGCGGAGACTGGGTCCTGGACGGCCGCAAGATGTGGATCACCAACGGTTCGGTCGCCGACGTGGCCGTGGTCTGGGCCCGCACGGACGACGGCGTGCGCGGCTTCGTCGCCCCCACGGACACCCCCGGTTTCTCGGCGTCGGCGATCAAGCACAAGATGTCGCTGCGGGCGTCGGTGACCAGCGAGCTGGTCCTGGATTCCGTACGGCTGCCGGCGACGGCCGTCCTGCCCGAGGTCCGTGGGCTGCGCGGCCCGCTGTCCTGCCTCAACGAGGCCCGGTACGGCATCGCCTGGGGTGCGATGGGCGCCGCGCGGTCCTCGTTCCGGGCGGCCCTGGCCTACGCCGGCGACCGGGTCCAGTTCGGCCGTCCGATCAGCGGATTCCAGCTGACGCAGGCCAAGTTGACCGACATGTCCCTCGAACTGTCCAAGGGCACGCTGCTGGCGCTGCACCTCGGCCGGATCAAGGACGACCGCGGGCTGCGGCCCGAGCAGGTCAGCTACGGCAAGCTCAACAACACCCGGACGGCGCTGGACATCTGCCGGACCGCGCGCACGATCCTGGGCGCGAACGGCATCTCGCTGGACTACCCGGTCATCCGGCACGCCAACAACCTGGAGTCGATCCTGACCTACGAGGGCACCGTGGAGATGCACACCCTCGTGATCGGCCAGTCCCTGACGGGGCAGGCGGCCTTCCGGTGACCGGCACGCCGGGGCCGGCGGCCGAAGCTGCCCGGCCGTCGGCCGACATCCGGCGGGTCGGGGTCGTCGGCTGCGGGCTGATGGGCGCGGGCATCGCCGAGGTCTGCGCCCGTGCCGGCCTGGACGTCGTCGTCCACGAGCTGAGCCCGCAGGCAGCGGAGGCGGGCCGGGCCAGGATCGCCGCCTCCCTCGACCGCGGTGTCCGGCGCGGCAAGCTCTCGGCCGCGGAGCGGGACGCAGCGCTGGACCGGGTCCGGGTCGGCACCGCCCTCGCCGAACTGTCCGACCGGGATCTGGTGGTGGAGGCGGCGACGGAGGACGAGAAGGTGAAGGTCGAGCTGTTCGCCGAGCTCGACCGGATCGTCGCCCGCGAGGACGCCCTCCTCGCGTCGAACACGTCCTCCCTGCCCGTCATGAGACTGGGCATGGCCACCGCCCGCCCGCACCAGGTGATCGGCGTGCACTTCTTCAACCCGGTGCCGGTGCTGGAGCTCGTGGAGATCGTGCCGTCACTGCTGACGGCCCCTCAGACCCGGTCCAGGGCAGAAGAGTTCGTCACCGGGGTGCTGGCCAAGAAGGTGATCCTGGCCCAGGACCGGGCCGGTTTCGTGGTCAACGCCCTGCTGGTGCCCTACCTGCTGTCCGCGATCCGGATGCTGGAGTCCGGGCACGCCTCGGCGGAGGACATCGACACCGGCATGGTCCTCGGCTGCGCCCACCCCATGGGGCCGCTGGGCCTGGCCGACCTGATCGGCCTGGACACGCTCACCGCGATCGCCGAGGCCATGTACGCCGACTTCAAGGATCCGCTGCACGCCCCGCCGCCACTGCTGCTGCGCATGGTGGAGGCGGGGCTGCTCGGCCGGAAGTCCGGCCGCGGCTTCCACGACCACGCCGGGAGCCGGGTGGTCGCCTGATCTCACCTCATGTGCGGGACTTCTGCGTCGCGGCGAACTCGTCGGCCGCGGCGAGGTCGAAGTCGCCGTGGTCGCTACCGAGCCCCTGCGCCACGAGGGCCGCGGCGGCGCTGCCGAGGACGGCGGCGTCGCTCGGCGTCCGGCCCAGGCTCACGCCGCGCAGATAGCCCGCCGAGAACGCGTCACCGCAGCCCGTGGTGTCGACGACGTCGATCACGAACGCGGGAACCGGTTCCGCGCCGTCCGCGGTCACCACCAGCGCGCCGTCGCCGCCGCGGGTGACGGCGACGACGCCCGCACCGGCGTCGAGGAGCTTGCGCGCGCCGGCCAGCAGGTCGCTCTCGCCGGTGAAGCCGAGGACCTGGTCCTCGTTGGGCAGCAGATGGTCGATGTGCGGCAGGGCCGCCTCCAACTGCTCGAAGCTGCCGAGGACTCCGGGGGCGAGCAGGTCCACGGAGGTGACGACGCCGTGCTCCTTCGCGAACGACAGGATGCGCGTCGCGACGTCCACGCCGATCAACTCCGGGCCGCCCAGGTGGAGATGGGTGGCCTCGGCGAGGGCGTCCCAGGGGACGTCGTCCGGGCCGTAGGTGATGTTCGCGCCGAGGAGGTGCAGCGAGGGACGGTCGCCGTTGGGCCGGATCGGCAGCACGCTCGCGGAGGTGGCGGTGTCGGTGCGGCGGACGAGGAACTCGGTGTCCACACCGGCCCGTTGGAGCAGCTGCACCAGCATGTCGCCGGTCGGGTCGGTGCCGATCGCGCCGGCGCTGCGCACCTGCGCGCCCAGCTTGGCGAGGGTGAGTGCGGTGCCGCCCGCGGTTCCGGCGGCGGTCATCCGGATGTCCTCGACGAGCGTCGCGCCCTGGCCCTCGGGTATCTCCTCCACGGGCCGTACCAGGACGTCCAGCACATGCACGCCCATCGTGAAGACCTTCATCGGCTCCCCCTTCATCGGCTTTCCTCCTGCGCGGGTGGTACGGGGTGGGTGGTTCCGTAGTCGCGGGCGATCGCGGCCTCGATGACGGCGAGTTGCTGCCGTTCGTCGAGAACCCGGGGTTGCCCCATGGCGGCGGCGCGCTGGTAGACGCCGCAGGCCCACTCGAGCAGCAGCGCGTGCTCGACGGCCTTGTCGAGGCTCGTCGCATGCGTGACCGCACCGTGGTTGGCCATCAGCGCGGCGCTGCGGCCGTCGAGCGCGGCGATCACCGACGCCGCGAGATCGGGAGTGCCGAACGTGGCGTACGGCGCGACGCGCACGGTGCCGCCGAGTGCGAGCAACTGGTAGTGGATGCAGGGCAGTTCGTCGAGCACGCAGGAGACGGCGGTGGACATCGGGGCGTGGGTGTGGACGACGGCGCCGGTGCCGTAGCGGCGGTAGACGCCGAGGTGCAGATCCAGTTCCGAGGTCGGCCGCAGCTCCCCGGCCACGATCTTCCCGTCGAGGTCGACCACGGTCACCTGGTCCGGGGTCAGTCGTTCGAGGACCGCTCCGGTCGCGGTGATCGCGACCCGGTCCTCGACCCGGACGCTCACGTTTCCGGCCGTGCCGATCAGGAGGCCCTCGGCCCCCAGACGCCGACAGGCGTCCGCGACGGCGGTCCGCTCCTGACTCAGCGCCGAGCTTGAGGCGGTCATGGGCGCGAAGGTAGCGTAAACCTGAAACAAAGTCACGTTCAGGTTTGGAGAGGTTTCCTTGGCCCAGCCGACAGCGGGTAACGGCGGCGGCACCACCGGTGGCACCCCCCTGCGCCGCACCCCCCGGCAGGCGCGCAGCAAGGCCCGGCTGGCCCTGTTGCTGGCGGCCGCCGAGCGCATCCTGGTCGCCGACGGCGTGGAGGCGCTCACCACGACGCGGGTCGCGGCCGAGGCGAAGGTGTCGGTCGGCTCGCTGTACCAGTACCTCCCCGACCGCGGCGCGATCATCGACGCCCTGGCGACGGGCTACTTCGCCCGCCTGGAAGCCGTGATGGACGACCTGGTCCGGGCGGCGGCCGAAGAGCGGTGGGACGATCCCGTGGGCGTGCTCGTCGACACCTACGCCCACGTCTACCGCACCGAACACGGCTTCCGCGCCCTGTGGTTCGGCAGCGGGCTGACCGAGCGGACCCGCGCCGCGGACCGCGAGCACAAGCACCGGATGGCCGACGGGATCCGCCGCGTCCTGCTCGCGCTGGGCGTCGCCCGCGACGACGAGGCGCTCATCAGGGCCGCCACCGCCGCGATCCTCACCGCGGACGCCCTGGCCCAGGAGGCGTTCCGCCGAGCCCCCGAGGGCGACACGGCCCTCCTGGAGGAGGCGAAGACGATGCTCCGCGGCTACCTCACCGAGGTCGCCGCACGCTATACACAAGGGTGACTTCCATGACCATGCCGCGAGCGACGACGACCCTGTGGCGCCCCACCGGCCCCAAAGAGCTGGAGCTGGTGCGCAACCTCGCCTGGCGCGCCTGGCCGCCCCGCCTCCCCGAGCAGCCGATCTTCTACCCGGTCCTCGACGAGGACTACGCCGTCAAAATCGCCCGCGACTGGAACGTCAAACACGACGGCGCCGGCTATGTCACCCGCTTCGAGGTCGACTCGGAGTTCCTCCGCCGCTACCCGGTCCAACAGGCGGGCGGCCGGACGATCCTCGAACTGTGGGTCCCGGCCGAGGAGTTGGACGAGTTCAACTCCCACATCGTGGGCGAGATAACGGTGACCCACGAGTTCCGGTGAGTCCGACGAGCGCGTGCCCTCATCTTTCACGTCGGGACGACAGGATTTGAACCTGCGACCCCTTGACCCCCAGGAGTGAGGGCCAAGGAACCACCTGCACATATCAGGCAGGACTAGAGCGCAGGGCGTGCGTCCGTGCGCGTGCCGTTCAGGGTCGCGAACACCGTGTGGTCCCCAACTGGTCCCCACGGCAGTGGAAACAACAAAGGACGTTGTCTGCTCGAAGAGGCGTCCCGCTCGGTCAAGCAGGCGGCTCAAGAGGCATCTTCCCCTGAAGGTATTCCGCAGCGGTTCCAGGGGCTGGCCCACAGGCACGTCCGCCGTCGCCGCCCTGGCCGGTTCGGCCCTCCGGACCGAGGTGAATGCAGGGGCCCACCGAGTGGGTTCCTGAGGGAACTTGTCTCCAGCGTCGGGTTCCTTGCGGGAGGCCCAGACGCCTTCCAACTCGCAGTCCCACCTGACAAGCCAGTCCCCGCGTCCCCCTCAGCCCGCCTCAATCAGCCGCGCGACAGCTCCTGCCGGCCACTCCCAACTGCGGTCCTCTCCGGCTCGCAGGGCCTCGGCCTCGTACTGACCTGCGGTGAACCGAAGCTCCCGAGGCCGCCGCCCGGTCGGCGAACTACGCGGCCAGATGCAGCACTTCACCACCGCTCTCACCGAGGCCGAAGCACGTCTCGCGGACCTGGCCACCACCCGGAAGGTCATCACCGAACTCGCACCACCGGGGACGCACCGGATCCGCCCGAGTCGAGCACTGCCTACCAGGCCATCGGGAACGCCTCCAACAGGCACCCGGCAGGCATTTCCGTGGCCGCGAACCGCCCGAACTCCTCGGCATGCCCACCGAACGCCCCGGCCCTGAACGTCACCCGCAGCTGTCTCGGACGCCTCACCCGGCCTCGGCTTCCTCCCCCAACCCGGACGAGGCCGCTACCGGAAACGGACGTAACGCCCTCTCATACGCGTAGAAACGGCTCGCGCGCAGAAGCACTGCAAGCGCCGGGCATGAATGCCGCTGCAACTCCAGGAAACCACAGGTCACAACCACAATCTGAAATCTCCACCGGACCTCGGGGCGGTTCGGTCAAATGTTTGCCGGTCCGAGGGTTGCGGTGCCAGACTACCTCTGCAACTCACCGTCGGCTCAGGGTCCTTGTCCTCGGGACCATGTTTGCCACTGTGTTGACACTGATGTCGGCACACGGTTCGGCCACCCCTCTGCGACCGCGCGACGCGGCGTCTGCCCTGTACGGCCTGGAACCCTTCCCGACCGCCGGGCGTGGGCCCGGTGCGTCGACGTTTCGGCGGGCAGGCCTGGTTCCGGCCGGTCCGGCCTGAGTGCAATACCGACCGGCTGGGTGAGCGAGGGGTTCACACCACCCGGTCATCCCTCGACTGCGCTACAAGTGAGAGAACGTGATGAGAAAACGAGTGCGCGCGCTGGTGGTGGCCGCGCTGACGGCGGTCGTCGCCCCGACCGTCACGGCCGCGACGCCCCCCGTGGCCGCCGCCCCCGCCACTTCTTCGCTCAGCTGGCAAGCCTGCGGTACACAGGGCGCCGAGTGCGCCTCGCTGCCGGTGCCGCTCGACTGGTCCCGGCCGTCTGCCGGGACCGTCACCGTGGCGGTGAGTCGACTCAAGGCGGCCGATCCCGCGCAACGGATCGGCACCGTGTTCTTCAATCCGGGCGGGCCGGGCAACGCCGCCCGCCCCTGGATCCGGGACATGGCGACGCAGATGTTCCCCGCTGAACTGCGCGAGCGCTTCGACATCGTCGGGGTGGACCCACGCGGCATAGGTGACAGCCGCCCACTGATCGCCTGTGAGAAGCCGACCGCCGAAATGGACGGCGGGCGGTACCCCGAAACCCGCGCCGCCTACGACCGGCTGATCGCCTACAACCGCAGCGTGGCCGAAGGATGCCGGCGGGCCACCGGCCCGCTCATCGACCACGTGGACACGGTCAGCGCGGCCCGCGACTTCGACCTGGTGCGCAAGGCCCTCGGCGAACGGCAGGTGAGCTGGCTCGGTCTGTCCTACGGGACCGTACTCACCGCGACTTACGCCCGACTGTTCCCGGAGCGGGTCCGGGCCGCCGTGCTGGACGGAGCCCTGGACCACTCCATCGGATCCCGCAGGCTCGCTTCCGACGACGCGGCCGGGGCCGAGGACGCGTTCGGCGTCTTCGCCGACTGGTGCGAGTCCGACCAGAGTTGCGCGCTGTACGGCCGCGACGTGAGGGCCGAGTACCGAGCGCTGCTCGACCGCGCTCCGCTGCCGGCCGCCGGGTTCCCCAACGGCGTGACCGCGGACCAGATCGGCTTCGGCGCCTATTCCAAGCTGATCTTCCGCAGCTCCTGGGGTGCACTGGCGAAGGACCTCGCCGACGCTTCCACCAACGCCGCCGCCTTCGCCACGGTCGGCTCACCCAGCCCCGCGTACCGGGTGATCGCCTGCCACGACATGCCCACGGGGAAAGTCAGTTACGAGAAGTTCACCGCCCGCCTGGCGGAGGCACGCCGGCTGGCCCCGGTCACCGGCGGTTACGTCGAGGGCTGGGACATCCAGGCCAGTTGCCTCGGCTGGCCGATCAAGGCGGCGAACCCGTGGGGTGAGATCCCGGTGACCGGTACCCCGCCGTTGCTCGTGGTGGCGGGCACCCACGACCCGGCCACGCCGCACCACTGGGGTGAGGGGATGGCCTCGCAGATCGACGGTTCGAAGCTCCTCACCTGGGACGGTGTGGGCCACACCGCGTTCCTCAACTCCCCGCAGACCCTCGATCGCGCGGTCGACTACCTGATCACCGGCCGGGTCTGAACCAAAGCCGGCCGTCGCGTCGGCTCCGCTCGCGATGGCACCGACGGCCGGCCCGCATCGGCCGGCCGTCAAACCGCCGCCCCTTGGACGACATCGCCCTGGCGGCCGGCTCGGCGTCGATCTCGGCATCGTCGACATCGCCACCACCTCCCGACGGCCGGATCATGTCCGGCCGCCAGGTCGACCGGCACCGCGAACGGACCCACGACCTGCGCAAGAAGCTCCAGAGGAAGCGCACCAAGTCCGCCACAACGGCTTCCGCCACATCGCCCCCGGGCCGATGCCGCGTGGCAGCGGGGCGCGGTCAATCGCCCCGGTCCCACCGTCAGGACGGGACAGGACTCAGGGGACCATGCGGCAGCCGGCCGCCCTCCACTTGTCGTCCCGGCCCCCAGAACCGAGCCCACAAGCTCGGTCCCCTCAGGGCCGAGAATTTGACTGTCGTCACCGTGCGCACCGTTTCAACCCGTGTCTGCGTGGCGTAGATGTGACGTGTCGCTTTTGGACAGCGAGAAGCCGTGCCCTGCAGCCATCTGACATGTCACGCTGTCACACCATGGGAAAGAGGAACGACAGGTTGGGCCCAAAGGCCCACAGACCTCGGTCGCAGTACGTGGTCGGCGCCGCGCTCGTGGCCCTGCTGGCCGGAATGACAGCCACGCCTGGTGCTGCTCAGAGCGCCGACCGGACAGCCGGACAGGCCGGTTCGGAGGTCCAGGGAGAGACGGCGGCAGCCGGATCCACCCAACACGATGTCACACTGATCACCGGTGATCGTGTCACGCTGACGATCGGCCCGGCAGGTCGGCAGAGCGTTGCGGTGGAGCCCGCGCAAGGACGGGAGCACATCAGGTTCCTGCAGCGTCAGGACGGTGGCAACTGGACGGTCATCCCGCTCGACGTGCTTCCGCTGCTGGCGGCGGACCGCATCGACAAGGCCCTGTTCGACGTTTCGGCGCTGGTCGAGGAGAAGTACGCGGACCGGGCGAGCCTGCCGCTGATCGTCGAGTACGCGGGGGCGGCGGATGCCGCACGGCGCAGCCTGACCGCGGCCGGTGCCGGCAAGGTCCGCACCATATCCGGGACTTCCTTCGCGACGCTCAGCGAAGACGGCAAGGGCGCGGCGGATTTCTGGAAGGGCATCACTTCTGCCGAGGCGGGCGCCGACTCCTTCGGGGCGGGCATCCAGCGGGTGTGGCTCGACGGCCGCTCCAAGGTCCAGCTCGACCGGACGGTGGCGCGTATCGGAGCGCCGCAGGCCTGGGAGAAGGGCTACAAGGGCGACGGGGTCAAGGTCGCGGTGCTCGACACCGGTTTCGATGCGAACCACCCTGACCTCAAGGGCCTCATCGCCGGATCGGCGAACTTCACCGCCGAGCCGAACACCGATGACTTGAACGGCCACGGCACCCATGTGACCTCGACCGTCGCGGGTTCCGGCGCGGCCTCCGGCGGCACGTACAAGGGTGTGGCGCCCGGCGCGCGGATCCTGTCGGGCAAGGTGTGCACCGCGAACGGCTGGTGCGACAACTCCGACATCATCGAGGGTATGGCCTGGGCCGCCCAGCAGGGCGCCAAGGTGATCAACCTGAGCGTGGGCGATACGGACACTGCGGGGATCGACGTCCTCGAGGCCATGGTCGACACGGTCACCCGTGACTTCGACACCCTGGTCGTGGCCGCAGCCGGCAACGGCGGTTCGAGCAGCAGGGTCAGTTCCCCCGCCTCCGCCGATCGTGCGCTGGCCGTCGGCGCCACCCAGATCCACGACGATCTGGCCAAGTTCACCTCGATCGGCCCGCGGGTGGGCGACTTCGGCCTCAAGCCCGACCTGGTCGCACCCGGTGTCGATGTCGTCGCCGCCAAGGCGGGCGGCACCACCGCCGAGGACGGCTACACCGAGTTGTCCGGTACGTCGATGTCGACCCCGCACGTCGTCGGCGCCGCCGCGATCCTGTTCCAGCAGCACCCCGACTGGACCCCGGAGCAGGTCAAGCGTCAGCTGATGCAGACCACGACCGGCGGCTTCGAGCGCGGTGCCTACTACCAGGGCGCCGGTCGCGTCGACATCGCCCGGGCCATCACCCAGCAGGTCACCGCCGAACCCTCCGGACTGTCCTTCGGGCACGTCCGCTACTCCGACAGCGGCCGGCCGCCGGTCAGCAAGACGCTCACCTACCGCAACCCGGGCAGCGAGCCGCTCACCTTCGACCTCGCGCTCAATGTGACGTACCTCGCGAGCAGGCCCGCACCCAAGGACCTGTTCCGCCTCAGCAGCGACAAGGTCACCGTGCCCGCGCACGGCTTCGCGGACGTCACTCTCACCGCGACCCCGGAAGCGACCACGGTCTACGGCGCTCTCAGCGGCGTCGTCATCGCCTCCACCGCGGACAAGTCCGTCTCGGTGCGTACCCCGCTCGGCATCGACGTCGAGCAGCCGTCCTACGACCTCCGCCTCAACCTCAAGGACCGGTCGGGCAAGGCGCCCGCCTATGCCAACCTGCTGCTCACCTCGGCCGACGGTGTACGGCACGACCTGACACTGCGCGGTCAGACCGAGCTGGTGACGAGGGTGCTCAAGGGTAAGACCTACTCCTTGAGCGGATTCTTCCTGAACGAGTCACTCACCGAGACCACCGTGGTGGGTGCGCCGGAGATCGTCATGGGCGGAGACCGGAGCGTCACCATCGACGCCCGGCAGGCGAAGCCCGTGACGGCGTCGGCCCCGAGCCGCTCGGCCCGCATCGCGTCGGCCCGCGTCGGCACCATAGGCCTCGGCGGCGAGGAGTCGTCTCCGTACCTGCAGGACGTCATCGGTGGCGACCGCGTCGAGGGCGTGTACGCGGTCCCGACGGCGCGGGTCAAGAACTCGAAGTTCGCCTATGTCATCAACACCACCTGGGCTGAGCCCGGCTCCGGCGGAACGAACCCGTCCCCGGCGTACTACCTCCTTCGGCCGGTGCAGGGCGGCATCCCGGCCGATCCCGGTTACCACCCCCGCAAGTCGGAACTGGCCACGGTGAACTCCACCTTCGCCGCGACCGCACCGGGGACCACCGCCGACCGCTACGTCTACATGCGAGTCGGCGGCGCCCTGATTGCGGGCGGACACGCGGTGCAAGGCATTCCGCTTCCGAGCCGTCGGGTGGACTACTTCTCGGCGCACGAAGGCGCGAGCTGGGACACCGTCTTCATCCAGGCGTCCATGATGGACCCGGAGGTTCGCGGACAGACGTTCGTCAGCGTCCCGCACAGCTACAAGGGCGGCACCGTGGTCGAGGAGCGCTGGAACAACGGCGTGCAGGCCATGGGCTTCTCCCCCGTGGACATGCGAACTCACCGTGACGGCGACGTCATGACGTGGATCATGAACGATGCGGCCAACGGCAACCTCGACCGTTCGGCCACCACGACGACGGGCAGTCAGCGCACCTGGGAGCTGCGGCGCAATGGCGAACCGGTCCCGCATGCCGGGGACCAGGCCGAGGTGCCGGCCGACGCCGCCCCGGCCGACTACCGTCTGACGTTCCGGCAGCAGCGCGACCTCGCTCCCGGCTCCTCCATCTCCACGGACCTGCGGGCGGAATGGCGGTTCCGGTCGCAGACCACGTCGCAACAGCAGGCGTTGCCGTTGTACGCGGTGCGGATGTCGCCGGAGCTGGACGAGTGGAACCGGGCCAAGAGCGGACGTTCGTTCGATATCCCGGTCCAGATCCAACGCCCCGTCGGCGCCGCTCAGACGCCGATCCGCACCTTCACCACCGAGGTCTCCTACGACGAGGGCAAGACCTGGCACGACGCCAAGGTCAAGGGCTTCGGTGACCAGCGGACCGTGTCCGTGAAGCACCCGCGCCACCCGTCGGGTGGCGCCGTCTCGCTGCGCACGTACGTGAAGGACGCCGCAGGCAACTCCTTCAAGCAGACCGTGATCAAGGCCTACCTCCTCAAGTAGGCGCCAGGAGCGGTGTTCGGCCCGCCGGAATCCATTCGGCGGGCCTCTGCCCTACCAGGCCCACCCTCGAGTTCGTCACTGTTCGCAGTTGTTCGGAGCGACTTCGCGGCGGGCTTCAGTACTGTGGCGCCGGCATCCAAGGCGGCGCCGAGGAAACCGCCGACGGTGGCCGACCGGGACACCGTGAGCGAGCGCCGTCGCCCGAAGTGGCGGCCCTGCCGCACCCTCGCGTCCGGACGTCCGCCCGACCAGCCGCGCAGGACGCCCCGGACCGGGCCCTGACGCCGGTGACGGCGGGCGGTGCCCGGGCCGGTGACCGGTCGGGGTGGCGGTTTCGGTCGCATCACTCGTCGATGGCGGTGCCGAAGAGCGCGTCCGTGCCCGCGGCGGCGAAGGAACCGCCGCCGTACAGCCAGGAGCCGTCGGCGGTGATGCCCCTGGTCGCGGTCGGGAAGGCGATCGCGACGGCGTCATCCATGTTCTCACCGGGGGCGCAGGCCAGCAGTTCGCCGCCGCCGTCGTCGCTCCGGCTCGATCAACTCCCAGCGGGCATCGGACAGATCAATCGGATACGGACGACGTTCGGCCATGACTTGGCATAGGCCCGTCCCCAACTGGTCCCCAAGAATGCTCAAGGCCGGTTTCGGATGCCTCCGAAACCGGCCCTGACCTGCGACTGTCTCCAGTCGGGACGACAGGATTTGAACCTGCGACCCCTTGACCCCCAGTCAAGTGCGCTACCAAGCTGCGCCACGTCCCGCGGCGTCTCCGCCGCGGTGAGCTGCGGGAACGCGCAGGTGAACCTTACCGTACGGGGGTGGGCGCGGCGGTCGGCGTCCGGTGTGGGGCCGGCTGCGACGGGCGGCCCGTGCGGCTGACGGGGACCAGCAGGGCGGCGAGCGCCGCGCCGAGGCAGAGCACGGCGAGCAGCGTGAAGCCGTGGGTGTAGCCGGAGTCGTACGGCAGGCCCGACGGCTGGAGGCGGCCGGTGACCAGGACGCTGGTGACGGCCGCGCCGATGGAGCCGCCGATGGTGCGGATGTTGGCGTTCATCCCGGTGGCCGCGCCGGTCTGTCCGGCGGGGACGCTGCCCACGATCAGGTTGGCCATCGAGGCGAAGGCCAGACCGATGCCGAGGCCGAACACGCCTGCGACGAAGGCGACTTGCCACTGGGCGTCGTGCCACAGCGCGAGGAAGCCCAGGGCGAGCGCACCGAGTGCGGCACCGGTCGTCAGCAACGCCTTCGCGCCGACGCGGGGTTCGAGCCGTCCGCTGAGCACGCCCGAGACGAACATCGCGACCAGCATCGGCAGCATGAGCAGCCCGGAGGTGGTGACGCTCGCGCCGAAGCCGTAGCCGGCCGTGCTCGGGGTCTGGACGAAGCCGGGCAGGAAGGTCCAGATCGCGTACATGCCCGCGCCGAAGAGCAGCGCGGCGAGGTTCGTGGTCCACACGGCCGGGAGTCGCATGATGCGCAGGTCGATCAGCGGGTTGCGGGAGCCCGCCTCGAAGGCGAGCCACAGCGCGAAGAGGGCCACCGCCACGGTGAACAGGCCGATCACGCGGGCCGAGCCCCAACCCCAGCTGCCCGCCTGGCTGAGCGGCAGCAGCAGGGCGACCAGCCAGCCCGACAGCAGCACCGCGCCGAGCCAACTGACCTTTCCCTGCGCCCGGTTGGGCGACTCGGGCACATAGCGCAGGGCGATCAGGGCAGCGGCGGCGACAATGCCGACGGGGATCCAGAAGAGCCAGCGGTAGTCGAGCGCGGAGACGATCGGTCCGGCCGCGACCATGCCGACCCCGCCGCCGGCCGCGATCACGGCGGACAGGTTGCCGATGGTGCCGGGCACCCGGGAGGCGTCGAACTCGTCCCGGATGATGCCGAAGGAGAGCGGGACCAGCGCGCCGCCGACGCCCTGGATCACCCGGGCGACGATCAGGACGCCGATGTCCGGCGCGAGCGCGGCGAGCAGACAGCCCGCCAGGACGGCCAGCAGGACCGCGACGAGCGTGCGTTTCTTGCCGATCAGGTCGCCGACCCGGCCCAGGATCGGCGTGAAGACGGACGCGGACAGCAGATAGGCGGTCATCACCCAGGTCGCGGTGGACTGCGAGGCGTGCAGGGCGTGCTGCACGGTGGGCAGGGCCGGCGCTATCAGCGACTGGAGCATGGAGAACACGCCCGCACCGGTCGCGAGGACCGCGAACGTGAGGCGCGTGGACTTGCGGGGCATGAGAAGCCTCTCGGAAACCCGGAAACGGCGAAAGGAAGGCAGGAGGAAAGAGAGGAAAGAAGGGAGAGGGGCCTCGGACTGGTAAAGTGGAGGCACTCCTCCACTGTAGCGGAGGCACCCCTCCGGTTCAACCGAGTCCGCCCAGGAGGCAGCAGTGACGGCCCAGCCGTTCCCCGTCGGCGAGATCGTCGCCGCCCAGCGCCCGCACCGTAAGGACGCCGCCCGCAACTACGACGCCCTGCTGGACGCCGCGCGCGAGGCGTTCGCCGAGAACGGCTCGGAGGCCTCGCTGGAGGACATCGCCCGCCGGGCCGGCGTCGGCATCGGCACGCTCTACCGGAACTTCCCGACCCGTCGCGCCCTGTTCGAAAGCGTGTACGCGGACGAGGTCAACGCGCTGTGCCAGGCGGCGCTCGAACTCGGCGATCTCCCCCCTTGGGAGGCGTTGACGGCCTGGCTCGGGCGGTTCGCGGGCTACATGGTGACCAAGCGGGCGGTGCGCGAGGCGCTGGAGGACGAGTCGGAGATCTTCGGGGCCTGCCGCGAGTCGATGTTCGCGGCGGGCGGACCGCTGTTCCAGCGGGCCCAGGACGCCGGCGCGGCCCGCAAGGACATGGACTTCGGCGACCTGCTGCGGCTGGTGGCCGGCATCACCGCGACGACGTTCACCGACGACGCCCAGCGCGACCGCGTCCTGGCCATCGCCCTGGACGGGGTGCGCGCCGGGCGCTGAGAACGGCCGGCCGGTCAGTCCGCCAGCGGATACTCGGGGGCCAGCAGGTCCGCGATCCGCTCGGTGATCGTCTGGGCGTTGTTGCCGGCGGGGGCGTCCGGGCCGACGGTCGTCGACACGGCGATGGACAGCCGCTCGTGCGGCTCGTACGCCATCACGGCCGCGTACCCGAAGAAGGACGGGTTCTGCACCACCCAGCCGTTCTTGACGACGACGCCGACGCCGAAGTGGAAGTCCTCGGTCATCGGCAGACAGACGGTGGCCGGACAGGTGTCCGTCGGCTGTCCGAGGCCGACCGTGCCCGGGTTCAGCTGGGTGCGGTGGGCGCGCCGGGAGAGCAGCTCGCCCGCGCCGATGCCCTGGCCGGAGCGGGCGAGGTCGCAGATGTCCTGGGTCAGGATCGCGCCGGGGGCGGTGGTCCAGGACGGGTTGAAGTAGGTCGACTCCTCGTAGGTGCCGCGCTCGTCGTCGTAGGCGTGCAGGACGGGACGCGGGATGACCGCGGTGTCGTTGTTGCGGGTGTTGCGCAGATCGAGCGGCTTCAGGATCCGCTCCTCGAGCAGCTGCTCCAGCGGGGTGCCGGTGATCTTCTCCAGGGCCTGGCCGAGGAGGACGAAGTTGGCGTGCGAGTAGCTCCAGTTGGTGCCGGGCTCGTACCACAGGGGGTGGCTGAGCGAGATCCCGACGACCTCCTCGGGCGTCCAGTGCTGCCACGGGTCTGCGTAGAGCTTCTCCAGGAAGACCGGGTCGGTGACGTAGTCGTGCAGGCCGGAGGTGGAGTCGCCGAGCATGCGCAGGGTGATCTCGTCGCCGTGCGGGAGGTCGGGCAGCCAGCGCGACACCGGGTCGTCGAGGCGGACCTTGTGCTCGTCGACGAGCTGGAGCAGCACGGTGCCCATGAAGGCGATGCCGACCGAGCCGGTGCGGAAGTGCATCGCAGGGGTGGCCGGCACGTCCGTCATGGACTCGCCGACCGCGCCGGTGACGAGTTCACGTCCGTCGACCGTGACCTTGACGAGGGCGGCCTCGAGATCGAGTTCCTGCTGCGCCTGACGGACGATGTCCATGACCTGCCGCGCCCGGCCCTCGGGGTTACGGGTGGCGGTGCACGCCTGGTCGTGGTGTTCGGGGGCGGCCGCGGCGACCGCCGTCTGGAGTGTCGAGGCGAGGAGAGCGGCGGCGCACAGGACCGCCGTACGGGTACGGGTCATATGCGCACTATGGGCTGATCTTCACACCGGCTCCGACGCCAACACTCCGGACACCGTCACCCCGGACCCGTACGGAGGAGTTGGCCTGACGGCCGCATCGGTCTGACCTCCGCGACCTGCCGCGGTCCTTCGCGACCCGGTGTCCTTCCTCGCCTCGGACCGGGCCGGGTTCATCAAGGGGCAGGTGCTGGGGGTGGACGGCGGCTACAGCGTGTGATGGCGACTACTGCCGGTGAAGCGCCCGGCCCCCGACATAGGCGGCCCGTACGACGTCGGCGGAGAGCGCGTCGAGCGCCTCGCGCAGGGGCGTGTGGAGCAGGCACAGGTCGGCGTCGGCGCCGGTCTCCACCCGCCGTACGAGCGACGGCCGTTCGGGGCGGCCGAGGAACATCCGCAGCGCGGTCCCGGGCGGGACGGCCTCCCCGTCGTCGCGCCGCACCGCGGCCCGCATCACGGCCCACGGGTCGTGGGTGCCGTACGGCGCGTCCGTGCCCGCGGCGACCGGGATGCCGGCCTCGGCCAGGCTGCGGCAGCGGTAGAGGTGCGGCCGGTCGTCCGGGTGGACGTCGGTGGCGTAGGCGTGGGCGCGTTCCACGGGGAAGTGCGGCTGGGTCACCACGGTCACGCCGAGCCGCCGGATCCAGTCGACGGTCTCCGCCGGGACGACCGCCGCGTGCTCGATGCGGTCGCCGCCGACCGGGCCGGCCTCGTCCAGCGCGAGCAGCGTCACGAGCAGCTGCACCCGGGTCACGCAGTGCACGGCGACCGGCCGAGGACGCAACTGCGCGACGGTCACGGCGAGTTCGGCCGGCGTGGGGAGGGTGGGGTCGTCGAGCACGAGCTTCGTCGGCGGGTCGACGCCCATCACGAGCAGCCTCTGGGGCAGCACCGACAGGGTCTGGGCGAGGCCGGGCCCGGGGTGTGGGTCGGCGTTGGTGAACCCGGTGACGCCGAGACGGGCGGCGCGCCGCCCGACCCCTTCGAGGTCGAGCGGTGTGGGCGGGACGAGGTGCCGCAACCGTTCGTCCGCCCGCCAGAAACGCCCGTTGTGCGGCCCGTCCGAGTACCGATCCCCGTCGAGGCCGGTCGCGTGCAGGGCGGCGCTGTTCAGGAACCACATCGCGCCGCTGCGGTGCTGGACGCGCACCGGCCGGTCGGCGGCCACGGCGTCCAGCGCCCACCGATCGAGCTCCCCGGCGACGCTCTCGTGGTAGCCGGTGGCCCGGACCCACTCCCCCGGCTCCCCGGCGCGCAACGCCGCCGCGAACCCGGCGCGGCCCTGCACCTCGGCGGGGCCGACCCGCACCGAGGCCGGCTGCGCCGCGAGGGCGGCCAGGTGGATGTGATGGTCGTGCAGGCCCGGCAGCAGCGCGCCGCCCCGCCCGTCCACGTCGACCGGCCCGGCCAGTCCCCGCCCGAGCTCCACGACCCGCCCGCCCGCGACCCGGACGTCGACCCGGCCACGGCCCGCCACCTCCACGTCCCGGATCAGCACGACCGCACCCGGTTCGGCGCAGGTCCGCGCCCCGTGCCCGCCTCGGCGAGCGCGGCCGCGCAGGCGGTCATGGACACGCACAAGAGGTCTCCGCCTCCGGCGGCCAGCGAGCGAGCGGCGGCGTGGGCGGCGAACAGGCCGGTGACGGGGTCGGCGAGGGCGTCGCCGAGGAACACCGGGTCGCCGTGCCGGTCGCGGCCGGTCAGTCCGGCGGCCACGGCCGCGTCGTCGCCGAAGGCGATCCGGTCGTCGTCGCGGCCGTACCCGGTGATGCTCACCCAGACCCGTCCGGGACGGGCGGCGAGGAAGTCTTCGGCACGGATGCCGAGCCGGCGCAGCGCCCTCGGCCGGGAGGCCTCGATGACGATGTCCGCCTCGTCGACGAGCGCGGCGAGGGATCCGGTGGCGAAGTCGAGGACGCGGCTCTCGTGTCCGTCGTGCAGCCACCGGTAGAAGTCGGGGTGTCCGAAGCGGGCCCCGTCGGGCCGGGTGGCGCTCTCCGCCTTGACGACGCGGGCCCCGGCCAGGCCCAGCAGCCGGGCGCACAGCGGTCCCGCCCACAGTGCGGAGAGGTCGACGACACGAAGACCGGGCAGCGGGCGCACGAGGCGCTCGCCGTGGCGCTGCGCGCGTACCGGAGCGCGATCGGCCCCGGCCGAGCCGAGCCCGGCGGCGGGGATTCCCAACAGCTGGGCCTGTTCGGCGAGTTGCCGCGCCTCTACACCCCGAGCCGCCGTGGCCAGGTCGGCGCCCTCGGCCCCCAGGAGGGCCAGCAGGGCGGGCAGGGCGGCGGTGTCGTCGGGGCGGGCCAGGTTGACGGCGGCCCAGCCGTCGGCGGTGGCGAGCAGCCGGCAGGAGCCGCCCGCGGAGGTGCGGCCCGGCGGCCCGAGACCGGCCAGCCGGGCCCGCAGGAACAGGGCGGTGGGCAGGTCGACGGGAACGCCCGTGAGGGCGGTGAAGTCGCGCACGGCCGCCGCGAGGGGGCCGAGGCGCGGGGCCACGGCATCCATCCAACGGTCTTCGCCCGTCTGACGGCCTTCGAGTGTCCGGCGGTCTTCGGGCGTCCGGCGATCTCCGAGAGAGGCGTTCTTCATTCAGTGAACACCCTTCTCTTCGCAGGTCAGGCAAGATTACACTCCGGTGGTCATGGAGCCGCCGTTCGTGCTGGTCGACCTGGACGTCGACTTCGACGTCGCCCTCGACCGCACCGCAGCGCCGGAGCCGCCCCCGTCGGCGGACCGCGTCCTGGTGGGAGTGGCGGCCGAACCGCGTCCCGTCTATGGGCAGTTCGACGTTCTCCTCACCAACGTCCCGGATCCGCCGCGGCCTTGGGTGGGGTGCGTGGATCCGTACGCCGCCGCCCGCGAGCTGCGCGAGGCCGTTGCCCGGCAGCCGGCCGCCGCCGTCGCACTGGTTCAAGTCCTGCGCATGGGGGCGGCGTTGGGCCCGGCCGAACGGCTGGTCGTCGAGTCACTCGCCTACTCGACGCTCCAGGGCGGCAGGGGCTATCGCGCCTGGCTCGCCGACGCCCGGCCGCGCGTCCCGCGCCCGGCCGCCGAGCCGGTGCTGCTGCGTCGGGACGGCGAACTGCTGACCGTCACCCTGAACCGGCCCTGGGTGCGCAACGCGTTCGACGCCGCCACCCGCGACGCGCTCTGCGAGGCGCTGGAGGTCGCCGTGGCGGATCCCTCCGTCGCCCGCGTCGAGCTGCGCGGCGCGGGGCCGGTGTTCTGCAGCGGGGGCGATCTGGCCGAGTTCGGTACGTCCAGGGACCCCGCCGAGGCGCATCGCGTGCGTGTGGCGCGCAGTCCGGCCGCGTTGCTCCAGCGGTGCGCGGCGAAGGTGACGGCCCGTCTGCACGGGCCCTGTGTGGGTGCGGGCATCGAGCTGGCGGCGTTCGCGGGGCGGGTTTCCGCCACGCCGGACACGACGGTCCGGCTCCCGGAGATCGGGATGGGCCTGATCCCGGGCGCGGGCGGCACCGCGAGCCTTCCGCCGCGCATCGGCCGTGAACGCACCGCCTGGCTGGCGCTGTCCGGGGTCCCGCTCACCGCGTGGGAGGCGGTCGGCTGGGGGCTGGTGGACGAGGTCGAAGCCACCGGGTGACCACGTAGCCAAACCGGTCGACGACCTCCCGAGGACCGGCTTGACTACGTAGTCATTCCAGTCTTGGCGGCAGCCCGGCCCGCGTCAAGAGCTGTCTCACCGGACGGCCGGAAGCCATGAGGGTTGCCATGTCGACAAGCCTTTCCCGGTCACTCCGCGGCGGACACACAGAATTTTCCCAGCGGCCCGCGCGATGCCGGGAATGCGAGAGCCAAGTCGGACATGCGGTTTAAGGAACGTATTTCCTGCGGTCATTCACGTTTCCACCATGTGAGTGGAGAGTGAACGGGACCACTCGCGAAAGGAATTCAGCCGATTTCCTACGCCCTGGCCCTCCGTCCGCGGCTGACCGAATCATAGCGGCTGCATACCGGCCGACCGTTCGAACGTTGACCAGTGAGTAACAAGCGCACTACCTTTCAACGCGTTTCGAGCACGCGCTTTAGAACGGCGTTCCGCGGTGGACCTCCCTTGACCCTCCCCGCCGGAATCCGGTGAGCCGCCATTGCTGTCCCGAACCCCCCACCGTGCTGTCTGACCCTTGATTCGGAGAATCATGACGTCCGCTGTGCGTTCCGAGGACATGATCATCGGCATCACACCATTCGGCGAACCCGACGCCGGGCTCGCGCTGGCGGTCGGCCGGGCCGGCGGGCTAGGCGTGCTCGACCTGGGGTCCGGCGACCGAAGAACGCGGGAGGCCCTCTCCCGCCTGCGCCGCGCGTCGCCCGGCGCCTTCGGCGTCCGGGTCGACGCACACTGCCGGCTCACCCCCGCCGACCTGGAGCCGTACGGCCCGCACACGGTGATCCTCACGACGGCCGCAGCCCGGCCGGCGGCGGAAGCCGGAGATACCGCAGCCGCCGGCGCCGGAGCTGCCCCGGATTCCGCCGGTGCCGCAGATTCCGTCGGCGCCGCAGATTCCGTCAGGGCACGCCGGCCGATCGCCGAGCTCGTGGCGCACCACCGCGTGCTGGTGGAGGTCACCGACCTGGCGGGCGCGCGGGACGCGGTGCGCGCCGGGGCGCACGGCCTGATCGCCCGGGGCGCGGAGTCCGGCGGCCGGATCGGCGAGCTGAGCACCTTCGTGCTGCTCCAGCAGCTCCTCGCCGCCCCCGAGGTGAGCGTGCCGGTGTGGGCGTGCGGCGGCATCGGCCCGCACACGGCCGCCGCCGCGGTGGCCGGCGGGGCGGCCGGGGTCGTCCTGGACAGCCAGCTCGCGCTGCTCGCCGAGTCGGCGCTGCCCGAGTCGGCCGCGGCGGCGCTGCGCACCCTGGACGGCTCGGAGACCGTCGTCCTGGCCGGTCACCGCGTTCTGCTGCGGCGCGGCCCGGACGCGCCGCGGATCGCGGAGGACGCCGGACCGGAGACGGTGGCGGCGCTGCTGGGCGCGCAGGATCCCCGCACCCAGCTGCTTCCGGTGGGCCAGGACGGCTTCCTCGCCGCCCGGTTCGCCGAGCGCTGGGGCGATGTGCGGCGGACGGTGCGCGGGCTGCGGGACGCGGCTCTGCACGCCCTGCGCGACGACACGGCGGGCCGGGCGCTGCGGGCCGGGTCGCCGATGAGCCGGGCGCTCGGGACCCGGCTCCCGGTCGCGCAGGGGCCGATGACCCGGGTGAGCGACGGGCCCGCGTTCGCCGCGGCGGTGGCGGCGGACGGCGCGCTGCCGTTCCTGGCGCTGGCTCTGGCGGACGGCGCGCGGACGCGCACGATGCTGGCCGAGACCCGGGACGCGGTGGGCGGCCGTCCTTGGGGCGTGGGCGTCCTCGGCTTCGCACCGGAGGACGTGCGCACCGCCCAGCTGGAGGCGGTACGGGAGCTGCGGCCGACGCACGCGATCATCGCGGGCGGACGGCCGTCCCAGGCGCAGGCGTTGGAGCGGGACGGCATCCGCACCTTCCTGCACGTGCCGTCGCCGGGCCTGCTGCGGCAGTTCCTGGAGGCCGGGGCGCGCCGGTTCGTGTTCGAGGGCTCGGAGTGCGGCGGACACGTCGGACCGCGCGCCTCCTTTCCGCTCTGGGAGGCCCAACTCGCCGTCCTGGAGGACTTTCTGGCGGGCCGCGGGGCCGATGACGTCGAGGTGTTCTTCGCGGGCGGTGTCCACGACGAGCGGTCGGCCGCGATGGTCGCCGCGCTCGCCGCGCCGCTGACCGCGCGCGGGGCGGCCGTCGGCGTGCTGATGGGCACCGCGTACCTGTTCACCGAGGAGGCGGTGGCGCACGGCGCGATCCAGCCGCTCTTCCAGCGGCAGGTCATGGACGCCGAGCGCACCACGCTCCTGGAGTCGGCGCCGGGGCACGCCACGCGTTGTGTGCCGAGCCCGTTCGCCGCCGACTACCGCGACCAGGAGGTGCGGTTACGCGCCGAGGGCGTCCCGGACCGGCGGATCTGGGAGGAGCTGGAGCGGCTCAACGTCGGCCGGCTGCGCCTCGCCAGCAAGGGGACGACCCGGGACGCCGACGGGACCCTCGCCGCCGTCGACGAGCAACGCCAGCTCGCCGAGGGGATGTTCATGGCCGGCGAGGTGGCCGTGCTGCGCTCGGCGATCACTACGGTCGCGGCGCTCCACGAGTCCGTGACCATGGGTGCGGACGAGCATCTCGCCTTGCGTGCAGCCGAGTTAGGACTACCGGGCGAAGCGCGGGAGCCGATCGCTCCCGCCCCCGCGCCGCTCGACATCGCCGTCGTCGGCATGGCGTGCATGTTCCCGCAGGCGCCCGACCTTCCGACCTTCTGGGCGAACGTCGTCGGGGGCGTGGACGCGGTCGGCGAGGTCCCGCCCGACCGGTGGGACCCGGCCGTCCACCACGGGGAGTCCACCCCGTCCAAGTGGGGCGGCTTCCTGCCCCGCATCCCGTTCGACCCCCTGCGCTACGGCATTCCGCCCGCGTCCCTCGGCAGCGTCGAGCCGGTGCAGCTGCTGTCCCTGGAGGCCGCGCGGCGCGCACTGGAGGACGCCGGATACGGGGACGGGGGACGGGAGTTCGACCGCTCCCGCACCTCCGTGGTGTTCGGCGCGGAGGCCGGCAGCGACCTGTCGAACGCGGCGACGCTACGCGCGGTGCTGCCCTCGTACTACGGGAAGGTCCCGGCGGGCCTGGACGACCAGCTCCCGCAGCTCACCGAGGACTCCTTCCCGGGCATGCTCGCCAACGTCATCTCCGGGCGGATCGCCAACCGCCTCGACCTCGGCGGCGCCAACTACACCGTCGACGCCGCCTGCGCCTCCTCGCTGGCCGCGGTGGACGTCGCCTGCAAGGAACTGGTCGGCGGCACCTCCGACACCGTGCTGTGCGGCGGCGCCGACCTGCACAACGGCATCAACGACTACGTCCTCTTCTCGTCCGTGCACGCCCTGTCGCCCACCGGCCGCTCCCGCGCCTTCGGCGGCTCGGCGGACGGCATCGCGCTGGGCGAGGGCGTGGCCTGCGTCGTCCTCAAGCGGCTCGCGGACGCCGAGCGCGACGGCGACCGGATCTACGGCGTGATCAAGGGCCTGGGCTCCTCCAGCGACGGCCGTTCCCTCGGGCTGACCGCGCCCAGACCGGAGGGCCAGCGCTCGGCCCTGGAGCGCGCCTACCGCAACGCGGGCGTCTCCCCGGCCGACGTCGGACTGGTCGAGGCGCACGGCACCGGGACGGTCGTCGGCGACCGCACCGAACTGCGCATCCTCAGCGAGGTGTTCGGCGAGGCGGGGGCGCGGCCGGGCGGCTGTGTCATCGGTTCGGTGAAGTCGCAGATCGGCCATACGAAGTGCGCCGCCGGACTGGCCGGGCTGATCAAGACGCTGCTGGCTCTGCACACCGGCGTCCGGCCGCCCACGCTGCACGTCCAGGCCCCCAACCCGGCCTGGGACGCGGCCGACAGCCCCTTCGCCTTCCATGCGCAGGCCCGCCCCTGGGCCGTGCCCGCGGCGGAACGGGTCGCGGGAGTCAGCGCGTTCGGCTTCGGCGGGACCAACTTCCATGTGGTGCTGAGCGCTTACGCCGACGGCGTGCCGCCCGTGCGCGGACTGGACGCCTGGCCGGCCGAACTGTTCGTCTTCCGCGGCCGGGACGAAGCGACGGCCCGCCGCTCGATGGAGGAGCTCCTCAAGGCGGCGCAGGCGGAGGGCGGCCCCTGGCGGCTGCGGGACCTGGCGCTCGCCGCGGCACGGCGGTCGGACGCGAGCGGGGATCCGGCGCGGCTCGCGATCGTGGCGTCGGACGTGGCCGACCTGATCGAGAAACTGCGCCGGGCGCTGACCGACCCGGCCCAGGACGGTGCGCCGCGGGGCGTCCACCGCGCCGGAGCCGACCAGGAAGCCGCCCCCGGCGAGGCCAAGGTCGCCTTCCTCTTCCCCGGCCAGGGCAGCCAGCGCACCGGCATGCTCGCCGAGCTGTTCGTCGCCCTCCCCGAGCTGCGCCCCTACCTGGAGCTCGGCCGCGCCCACGCCGACGCCCTGTACCCGCCCAGCGCCTTCGACGACGCCGTACGCGGTCGGCAGCAGGCCGCGCTGACCGACACCCGGGTCGCGCAGCCGGCCCTCGGCATCGCGGGCCTCGCCGCCCACGCCGTGCTCACCGCGGCCGGGATACGCCCCGACATGGCCGCCGGACACAGCTACGGCGAGCTGGTCGCCCTCTGCGCGGCCGGCGCCGTGACGCCCGAGACGTTGCTCGAACTCAGCTCGGAGCGGGCGACGGCGATCCTCGAAGCCGCGGGAGAGCGGGGAAGCGATCCGGGGACCATGGCCGCCGTCTCGGCGGGCGCGGCGGAGACGGCGCAGGCGCTCAAGGCGGCGGCCGCACCGGACTCCGTCGTCATCGCCAACCGCAACTCGCCCGAGCAGACGGTGATTTCGGGGCCGTCGGCCGATGTCGCCGAGGCCGTGCGGCTGCTGCGCGAGGCCGGTCTCGGGGCCAAGCGCATCCCCGTCGCCTGCGCCTTCCACAGCCCGCTGGTCGCCGGGGCCGGCGACCGGTTCGCCGGGGCGCTCGCCGAACGCCCGGTGCACGCACCCGAGTTCCCGGTGTGGTCCAACCGCACGGCCGCCCCCTACCCCGCCGACGCCGACGCGGTACGCGCCGAGCTCGCCGCCCAGATCGGCGCCCCGGTCGCCTTCGCCGAACAGATCGAGGCGATGTACGAGGCAGGGGCCCGGGTCTTCGTGGAAGCCGGTCCCGGGTCGGTGCTGACCCGGCTGGTCGGCCAGATCCTCGGCGACCGCCCGCACCGCACGGTGGCCTGCGAGCCCCGGCCCGGCGGCGGACTGCGCGACTGGCTCGACGCCCTGGCCGCGCTCGCCGTCGCGGGGCTGCCGGTGCGCACCGGGTGGCTGCTGCGCGGCCGGGACGCGGTGGACGCGGTGCGGACCCCCGTGCCCAAGCGGCCCGGCTGGACGGTGGACGGGCAGTTGGTCCGCACCGCCGCCGGCGCCCTCCTGCCCGGTGCGCTGGCACCGGCCCGCCGAGTCGTGGAGACCCCACAGACCCCACAGACCCCACAGACCCTGCACACCCTGCAGACCCCGCAGACCCGGGAGACGACTGTGACGACGAACCCCCCGCACGGCGTCCCGTCCGACCAGCGGGACGCGATCGTCGCCGAATTCCTGCGCACCAGCCGGGAGATGATCGCCGCCCAACGGGACGTGCTGCTCGCCTACTTCGGGTCCGCCCCGGGCGCGCAGCCCGCCCTGCCCCCGCCGGCGGCACCGCAGGTGATCCAGGCGGTCGCCCAACTCCCCTCCCCGCACACGGAGATGGCGACCCCGATACCCACTGCCCCGGTACCCGCTGCCCCCGTGCCCGCTTCCGTGGAACCCGCCGGGACGGTCGACGTCCAGCAGGTCGTCCTGGAGATCATCAGCGAACGCACCGGCTACCCGATCGACATGATCGAGCCCGACCTCGATCTGGAGGCGGACCTCAGCATCGACTCCATCAAGCGGGCCGAGATCGCGGGCGAGCTGGCCAAGCGCCTCGGCGCGGGGGCCGACGCCGACCTGGCCGCGATGGGCGACGACGAGCTGGAGGAGCTGGCGAAGGCGCGCACGGCCGCCGCGGTGACCGACTGGCTCACCGCCCGGCTCGGCGCACCGGCCCCCGCACCGACGGCCGGGGAGCCCGCGCCCGTCGCCGCAGCCGTCCCCCACCAGGTCACGGAGCAGGACCCGCAGACGATCGTCCCCCAGGAGGTGACGGGTGAGCCGCCGCGGCGGCACGTGCTGCGGCCGGTCCCGCTCGACGAGCCCGCCGACCGGCCCGCCCCCGCCGCCGTCCTGTCCGGCGCCCGCTGGATCCTCCTCGGGGACGCCCCCGAGGCCGCCGCCCGTCTGGTGTCCCACGGCGCCGACGTCGTCGTACGCGCCCCTGATCACGTCCTGACGGAGGCGGACGGGCCGGTCGACGGCGTGCTGTGGCTCGGGGCCCTCGCCGGCGCCGACGACACGGCCGTGCTGCCCGACGCGTTCCCCGTCCTGAAGGCGGCCCTGGCGCGCGGCCCGCGGCGGCTCCTCGCCCTGCGGGCCGCCGACGGCGAGACGCCCGACGCCCGGACCGCGGGGCTGCGCGGCCTGTTCCGGACCGTGGCCCGCGAGTACCCGGAGACGCTCGCCCGGGTCGTCGAACTCGCCGACGCCTCGCCGTCGGCCGTCGCGGACGCCGTCGTCGCCGAGGCCCTCGCGCCGGACCGCACCCCGGTCGTGCTGCGCACGGCGGCCGGCCGGCACGGCTTCGAGCTGGTCGAAGCGCCGCTGGGCGCCCTCGGCAGCACGGGCGCCGGACCGGCCGGGGACGGAGTCGCGGAGGCCGCCGCGCTCGGCCTGGACCAGGACTCGGTGGTGCTGCTGGCCGGCGGGGCGCGAGGCATCACCGCGCAGTTCGCCGCCGCGCTCGCCACCGCCTCCCGCTGCCGCCTGGAACTGCTCGGCCGCACTCCGGCGCCGGACGCTCCCGAGGACGCGGACACCGCGGCCGCGCGGACGCCGGCCGAGCTGCGCGCGGCGCTCGCCGCCCGGGGCGGCGGGAAGCCCGCGGAGATCAACCGGGCGGCCGAACTCCTGTTGGCCCAGCGGGAGATCAGGGCGACCCTGGCCGAACTCACCGCGCTCGGCAGCCGGGCCCGTTATCGCTCGGTCGACTTCCGGGAGCCGGCGGCGGTGCTCCAGGCGGTGAAGGAGATCCACGCCGAGCACGGCCGGCTCGACGGCGCGGTCCACGCGGCCGGGGTCATCGAGGACAAGCTGATCGCCGAGAAGAGCGCCGAGTCCTTCCAGCGGGTCTACGGCACCAAGGCGACCGGCGCGGACGCCCTGCTCACCGCGCTGGAGGAACTGCCCGCGCCGCCCGCGTTCACCGTGCTGTTCGGCTCGATCTCGGGCGTCCTGGGCAATCGGGGCCAGGTGGACTACGCGGCCGCCAACGACGCGCTGGAGACCCTCGGCGCGGCCTTCGCCGCCCGCACCGGGCGGCGCGCGGTGACCGTGCACTGGGGCCCGTGGGCGCCCTCGGCCGCGCACGCCGGCATGGTCGGGGTGGAGCTGGCCCGCGAGTACGCCCGCCGCGGCATCCGGCTGATCGACCCCGAGGAGGGCACCGCGGCGCTGCTGCGGGAGCTGGCCTGGGGCGAGGAGTCCGCCACCGCCGTCGTCTACACCGCCTCGGGCTGGTGAGCCAGTCGGTGACGGCGCGTCAGACTCCGGTCGCCATCGTCGGGATGGCGGTGCTGCTGCCGGGGGCCGCCGATCTGGACGCCTACTGGCGCAACCTGCGCGACGGCGTGGACGCGATCGGCGAGGTGCCGGACGGCCGCTGGGACGCCGAGTTCTACCGCCCCGGCACCGCCTCCGAACCGGCCGTCGCCGACCGCGTGTACGCGCGGCGGGGCGGGTTCGTGGACGAGCTGGCGCAGGTGGAGGTCACCCGGTTCGGGATCATGCCGAACTCGGTGGCCGGGACCGAGCCCGACCAGCTCATCGCCCTGCATGTGGCCGCGGCCGCCGTCGAGGACGCCGGGGGCGTGGACCGCCTCCCCGACCGGGGGCGGGTCGGCGTCGTCCTCGGTCGGGGCGGCTACCTCACCCCCGGTCTGGTCCGACTCGACCAGCGGGTCCGCACCGCGGGCCAACTCGTGCGCACCCTGGGCGAGTTGCTGCCCGATCTGACCGGTGCCCAACTCGACCTCGTGCGCACGGCGTTCACCGAGCGGCTCGGTCCGGACAGCCCCGAGTCGGCGATCGGTCTGGTGCCCAACCTCGCCGCGTCCCGGGTCGCCAACCGGCTCGACCTGCGGGGCCCCGCGTACACCGTGGACGCGGCCTGCGCCTCGTCGCTGGTCGCGGTGGACCAAGCGGTCGGCGAGCTCGCCTCCGGGCGCTGCGACCTGATGCTCGCCGGGGGCGTCCACCACTGCCACGACATCACCCTGTGGAGCGTCTTCTCCCAGCTCCGCGCGCTCTCCCCCAGCCAGCGCAGCCGCCCCTTCCACCGGGACGCCGACGGCATCCTGATCGGCGAGGGGACGGGCGTCGTCGTCCTGAAACGGCTGTCCGACGCCGAGCGCGACGGCGACCGGATCTACGCCGTGATCCGGGGCACCGGCGTGGCGAGCGACGGCCGGGCGGCCGGGCTGGTCAACCCCGATCCCGGCGGGCAGGCGCAGGCGGTACGGCAGGCCTGGCGGGCGGCCGGGCTCGATCCCGCCGAGCCCGGCTCGGTCGGTCTGCTGGAGGCGCACGGCACCGCGACCCCGGCCGGCGACGGAGCCGAACTGGCCACACTGGCCGAGGTGTTCGGCGGGCCCGGGGACGGCGACGCGGTCCTGGGGTCGGTGAAGTCGATGATCGGGCACACCATGCCCGCCGCCGGGGTCGCCGGACTGGTCAAGGCCGCCCTCGCGGTCCACCACCGCACGCTGCTCCCGACGCTGCACTGCGACGACCCGCACCCCGCCCTGGCCCGCACCCGGTTCCGCACCCTGGAGAAGGCGACCGACTGGGAGACCGCCGCGGGCCGGCCCGTGCGCCGGGCCGCCGTGAACGCGTTCGGGTTCGGCGGGATCAACGCGCACGTGGTGCTGGAGGAGGCGCCGGGCGCACGCGTCGCCCGCGCGACCGTGCCGGCGCCGAAATCCCCGACGCTGGAAGTCGCCGAGCCCGAACGGGTGTTGCTGCTCGCCGCCGACTCCCCCGCACGCCTCGCCGCCCTCCTGGAAGCCGACGACAGCGCCCTACGGGCCGCCGGACTCGACGCCGCCCGGCCGCACCCGGACGCGGGCCCGGCGCGCCTCGGCATCGTCGACCCGACCGCCAAGCGGCTCGCCCTGGCCCGCCGCGCGGTCGCCAAGGAGCGCGCCTGGCACGGCCGCAGCGACGTCTGGTTCCGGCCGAGCCCCCTCCTGGGCGCCGGCCGGGGCGGCCTCGCGTTCCTGTTCCCCGGCCTGGAGGGCGACTTCACTCCTCAAGTCGACGACGTGGCCGTCCACTTCGGCCTGCCCGCCCTGTCGGTCGACGCGGGCCGGGCGGGCGACGTCGGCCGGCACGGGTTCGGCGTCGTCGCCGTGGGCCGCCTCCTCGACGCGGCGCTGCGCCGCAGCGGGATCGTGCCGGACGCGGTCGCCGGGCACAGCGTGGGCGAGTGGACGGCGATGGCGGCGGCCGGGATGTACTCCGGGGACGAGGTCGACGCGTTCATGGCCGGCTTCGACCCGGACTCCGTGACGGTCCCCGGGCTGGCCTTCGGCGCGATCGGCGCGTCCGCCGAGCGCGTCCTGACCGCCCTGCGCGAGGAGGGCGACACCGGGTCGGGCGTCGTGCTCTCGCACGACAACGCGCCCGGCCAGTCGATGGTGTGCGGCCCCGAGGCGGCGGTGGAGACGTTCGTGCGGGCCTTTCGCGCGCAGGGCGTGCTCAGCCAGGTGCTGCCGTTCCGGTCCGGCTTCCACACGCCGATGCTGCGCCCCCATCTCGGCCCGATCGAGGAGGCCGCCCACCGGTTCCGGCTGCAGCGGCCGCACACCCCGCTCTGGTCGGGGACCACCGCCGCGCCCTTCCCCGCGGACGAGGCCGGGATACGGGCGCTGTTCGTGCGGCATCTGCTGGAACCCGTCCGCTTCCGGCAGTTGACCGAGGCTCTGTACGCGGCCGGTCACCGGGTGTTCGTCCAGGTCGGGCCCGGTCAGCTCGGCTCCCTGGTGGGCGACACCCTCGGCGGCCGGGACCACCTGGTCGTCGCCGCCAACTCCCCGCACCGCACGGGCCTCGCCCAACTCCGCCGGGCGGCCACCGCGCTGTGGACGGCGGGAGCTGCGGTGGCACCGGCCCCGGCCGCCGCCACCGCGGCCAAAGCGCAACGACCTTCCGTTCGCCTGGACTTGGGCGGAGCGCTGGTGTCGCTCCCGCCGGAGAAGCTGGCCGAACTGCGCGGGGTACTGCGCCCTCGCACCGCGACCGCAGGCCCCTCGCCACTCGACGCGCTCGTCGAACGCTCCCCGGTGGCAGCCGAGTTGAGCGCGCTGCTGCGGGAGACGGCGGACACGGCCGCGGCTCTTATGACCGCCGCCCCGGCCCGGCCGGCCCCGCTCGCCCCGCGCCGCATCACCTTCCAGGTGTCCCCCGACACCATGCCGTACCTCCTGGACCACTGCTTCTACCCCCAGCGCCCCGGCTGGCCGGACGTCGCCGACCGCTGGCCGGTGGTCCCGGCGACGACGATCGTGCAGCACATCGTGGACACGGCCGCCGCGACGGCCCCCGGCACCGTGCCGGTCGCCGTGCACGGGGCCCGGTTCGAGGAGTGGCTCACCGCCACCCCGGCCGTCGACGTGCCGGTGACGGCGACTCCCGAGGGCCCCGACCGGGTGGCCGTCTCCTTCGGTCCCCGGGCCCGCGCCACGGTGCGGCTCGCCGCCGCCTACCCCGCCCGGCCCCCCGCCCCCTGGACCACCGATCCGGCGACCGAACGCACCCCCGACCACACCGCCGCCCAGCTCTACGCCGAGCGCTGGATGTTCCACGGCCCGGCGTTCCAGGGCGTCACGGAACTCACCGCGATCGGCGACCGGCACGTGCGCGGGGTCATCACCACGCCGCCCGCGCCCGGCGCGCTGCTGGACAACGTGGGCCAGATCCTCGGCTACTGGATCATGGCGACCCGTACGGAGCGGACCGTGGTGTTCCCGGTCGGGATGCGGGAGATGCGCTTCCACGGGCCGCATCCGACGCCGGGGACCGAGGTGGGCTGCCTGGTGCGGATCAGCTCGCTCACCGACGCGTTCCTGGAGGCCGACGTCCAGCTCACGGTCGGCGGCGCGGTGTGGGCGGAGCTGTACGGCTGGCAGGACCGCCGCTTCGACAACGATCCGAAGACCCGGCCCGTCGAGCGCTTCCCCGACCGCAACACGCTGTCCGAGTCCCGGCCGGGCGGCTGGCAGCTGCTGCACGAGCGCTGGCCGGACCTGGCCTCCCGCGAGCTGATCATGCGCAACTCGCTGGGCGGGGTGGAGCGTTCGGAGTACGCGCGGCACGCGCCGCGCGGACGCCGGCAGTGGCTGCTGGGCCGGATCGCGGTCAAGGACGCGGTGCGCCGGTGGCTGTGGGACCAGGGCGAGGGCCCGGTCTTCCCGGCGGAGCTGCGGGTGCGCAACGACGAGGCGGGCCGCCCGTACGTCACCGGTGTGCACGGCCGTGAACTGCCCGCGCTGGACGTGTCGTTGGCCCACTGCGCGGAGGCGGGCGCGGCGATCGTCCGGCCGCACACGCCGGGCCCCGGTCCGGGGATCGACATCGAGGAGGTCGCCGACCGCGCCCCGGAGACCCTCGCGACCGCGCTCGGCCCGGAGGAACTGCGGCTGCTGCACCGGCTGTCGGCGGACACCGGCGACTGCGAGGCCCTGTGGTTCACCCGCTTCTGGACGGCGAAGGAGGCCGTCGCCAAGGCGGAGGGCACCGGATTCGGCGGCAGGCCACGGGACTTCACGGTGCTGGACGCGGCACGGTCCGGCGACCGGCTGACCGTCTCGGGCCGCCTGGAACGCGCCTACGACGTGCACTGCGCCCCGGCCGCCAACCCGCCCCGGCTGCCGGACCGCGCCTACGTAGTGGCATGGACGACGGGACCCCCGACCACGAAGGAGCACGACGCCCGATGACCTCTCCCACGCCCCACACCCCCGTCACCGGCGACGAGCCGCCGGTCGCCGCCGACCAGGAGTCCGTCCTCGCCGATCTCAGCGGCATGCTCGCGCGGCTCCTGGAGGACGAGTACGGCCTCGACGACGTCGAGATCGGCATGCGGACGACCTTCAACCGCGATCTGGAGCTGGAGAGCATCGACCTGGTCACCCTGGCCGGTCTGCTCCAGGAGCGGTACGGCGACCGGGTCAACTTCGCCGAGTTCCTGGCCGGCATGGAGTTCGACGAGATCATCGAACTGACCGTCGGACGGCTCGTCGAGTACGTCGTGACGAGTCTGAAGGCCGCGGAGGCGAGCTGAGTCATGGCGATGGTCGACACCGGCGCGGTCCGGTTGCACGTACAGCGGCTCGGCCCCCGGGAGGGCCGGCCGGCCACCGCCACCGTGGTGCTGGTGCACGGTCTGCTCACCGACAGCCTGGCCAGCTACTACTTCACCGTCGCGCCCGCGTTCGCGGCGGCCGGTCTCGACGTCGTCATGTACGACCTGCGCGGCCACGGGCGCAGCCAACGCCCCGCCGAGGGCTACACGTTGGACGACAACGTGGACGACCTGGCCGCCCTGCTCGACCGGCTGGCGGTGACCGGTCCGGTGCATCTGGTCGGCAACTCCTACGGCGGCACGATCGCGTTCGGCTACGCGGTCCGGCATCCGGGGCGGGCGGCGAGCGTCGGTCTCATCGAGTCCGAACCGGCCACCCCCGCCTGGGCGGTGAAGCTGGAGGACATCCTGAGCCGGGTGGTGACGCAGCTCGCCCACAGCGAGTCCGAGACCATCGACTGGATCGCCGCCCATCGCGGCCACCACACCGCCCGCCTCGCCAAGGGAGCGGCCCGTCTGGTGCGCGAGACCTCCCTCTGCCTGGACATCCCTGCCAGCCGGGTGCTGACGGAAAATCAGATCGCGTCGGTGAGCTGCCCGGTGCTGGGCGTGTTCGGCGGCGACTCCGACCTGGCCGAACTGGCGCCCTGGCTGGAGACGGTGCTGCCCGACTGCCGGACCGTGCTGATCCCGGGGCACGAGCACTCGGTCCTGGTGGAGGCGCCGGGGACGGTCGGCGGACACATCCTGTCCCTCGTCGACGGGGTCGGGCGGCTCACGGCGGAGGCGGCCGGGTGAGCCGATTCCTGTTCGTAGTACCGCCGTTGGTCGGCCACATCAATCCGACGGTCGGCGTCGCCGCCGAACTCACCGCGCGGGGACACGTGGTGGCGTGGGCGTGCTCCGACCCGGAGCCGGTCCTGCGGCTGGCGGGTTCCGGGGCCGGGGCGGTCTTCGCGTGCGGCGGGGCTCCGCGGGGCGAGCGGCCCGCCGACCTGCGCGGCCCGGAAGCGCTGAAGTTCCTCTGGGAGTGGTACCTGTTGCCGCTGGCCGAGGCGATGGCGCCGGGGGTGCGGACGGCCGTCGAGGCGTTCCGCCCGGACGTCGTCGTCGCCGACCAGCAGGCCTTCGCCGGTGCGCTGGTCGCGGAGCGGCTGGGGCTGCCGTGGGCGACCTCGGCGACCACGTCGGCCGAGTTCACCGACCCCCTGTCCGGGCTGCCCAAGGTCCGGCAGTGGCTGGACGGCCGGCTGGCCGGGCTCCGGGCGGCCGTCGGGGATCCGGCGGGCACCGCCGACCCCCGCTTCTCGCCGCATCTCGTCCTCGCCTTCAGCACACCGGAGTTGGCGGGCGACTCGCGCGAGGGGATCAGCTGGGTCGGGCCGTCGATCACGGCCCGCCCGGCCGCGTCCGACTTCCCCTGGCAGTGGCTCGACGCGTCTGGCGACACTGCTCGCCCGACCGTGCTGGTCACGCTCGGAACGGCCAACACCGACGTCGGCGGCCGGTTCCTCGACGTGTGCCGCAGCGCGCTGCGGGAGCGGGCCGACCGGGTGCAGGCGGTGATCGTCGACCCCGGCGGCACGCTGGAGCCGGACAAGGACGACGGCGGGAGCGGCACGGCGGACAAGGACGTGCTCGTCGTGCCGTCCGTGCCCCAACTCGCTTTGCTGAAAAGGGGAGTCGGGGCGGTCGTCTGCCATGCCGGGCACAACAGCGTGTGCGAGGCGCTGTGGCACGGGGCGCCGCTCGTGGTGGCCCCCATCCGCGACGATCAGCCGGTGATCGCCGGGCAGGTCGCGCAGGCGGGGGCCGGGGTGCGGGTGCGGTTCGGCCGGGCCGGCGCACGGCAGGTGGGCGCGGCGATCGACGCCGTCCTGGACGACCCCGGACACCGCCTCGCGGCCGACCGGATCCGCAAGGCGTTCCGCGCCGCGGGCGGCGCCGGCGCGGCGGCGGACCGACTC
This sequence comes from Streptomyces sp. NPDC001858, assembly GCF_053594615.1. NCBI lineage: Bacteria > Bacillati > Actinomycetota > Actinomycetes > Kitasatosporales > Streptomycetaceae > Streptomyces > Streptomyces sp. NPDC001858. The sequence continues at coordinate 42,166 of NZ_JBSFEV010000028.1, read as the reverse complement.
GACGAGCTGGCCAGGGAGTGCAGATGAGCGATGAGACCAAGCCCGCCGAGCGGATCGCCGCACTGCGTCCCGGCTACCAGGCGGACATAGCCGCCGGCCCGGACCGCCTCTTCGAGCCCCGGCGCACCGACTGTCCCTGGTGCGGATCGCCGGAGCTGACCACCCGGCTGCGCACCACCGATCTGCTCCAGCACAAGCCGGGCCGCTTCGTCCTCGACCGCTGCGGCGGCTGCGGGCACACCTTCCAGAACCCCCGACTGAGCGCGGCGGGGCTGGAGTTCTACTACCGGGACTTCTACGACGGACTGGGCGAGAAGAAGCTCGGCGACACCTTCGGGGGCCGGACGAAGATGTACCGGGGGCGGGCCGAGTCGCTGCTGCCGCACGACGCCGCGCCGAAGACCTGGCTGGACGTCGGCACCGGGCACGGTCACTTCTGCGCGACCGCCCAGGGGGTGCTGCCCGACACGACGTTCGACGGCCTCGACTTCACCGACGGCGTCGAACTCGCCCAGCGGGAGGGCCGGGTGGCGCACGGCTACCGGGGCGACTTCCCCGACCTCGCGCCCGAACTGGCCGCCCGTTACGACGTGGTGAGCATGTTCCACTACCTGGAGCACAGCAACGACCCGGACCGGGAACTGCGCGCCGCCCGCGAGACGGTACGGCCCGGCGGCCATCTCCTCATCGAGGTACCGGACCCCGAGAGCCGATACGCCCGGCTCCTGGGCCGCTGGTGGCTGCCCTGGCTGCAGCCGCAGCACCTGCACTTCGTGCCGGTGGCCAACCTGCGCGAACGGCTCGCGCGGCTGGGCTTCACCGTGGTGGCGGAGCAGCACGCCGCACCGCACGACCCGGTCGATCTGCTGGCCGCCGTCTGGCTGGCGCTGGACCACGCGGCGCCGCGCGAGGACGCGCCGTGGCTGCCCGAGCCGCCGAACGCGCTGCGCCGCGCGGTGCGCGGGGCGCTGCTGCTCGCCGGGATTCCGGCGCTGATCGCGGGCGCCCTGCTCGACCGGCTCGCGGTGCGGCCGCTGTCGCACCGGCTGGGCCTGTCCAACGCCTACCGGATCGTGGCCCGGCGCGAGTGACGCACGGGTGCGCATCCGGGTCGCTCCGTGCTAGCTTCGCCCCGTTCCCATCATCAGGAATCCTGGCGATTGACGGTACGGCTCGACGAACGGAACGCGTATGTCCATCCTGGCCAGACCGGCGGTGGCCGCCCTCGCCGCCAAGACGTTGCAGGGCCTCACCGGGCTGGCGAGCCGACGCTCCGGCGGCCCGGGCTCGGCGGCCGCCTGGCAGGCCCGCTTCCCCGAATACCCGCGCGATGTCAGCGAGTTGACGGTCCCGACCTCCGTCGCCCCGGCCCCGGTCACGGTGTACGCGCCGCCGGCCGGGACCGCGACGCGCCCGCCCGTGCACATCAACTTCCACGGCGGCGGCTACGTCATCTCGGCGCCGGAGGTGGACGACGCGCTGTGCCGGTTCCTGGCCGTCGAGGCGGGCGTGGTCGTCGTCAACGTCAAGTACGTCGTCGCCCCGCAGCACCCGTTCCCGGCGCCGACCACACAGGCGTACGACGTCGTGCGCTGGGTGGCCGAGCACGGCGCGGAGCACGGCTGGGACGGCGGGCGGCTCACCGTGGGCGGGCAGAGCGCCGGCGGCGGACTCACCGCGGCGGTGGCCCGGCAGTCGCTGGAGCAGGGCGGCCCCACGCCGGCGCTCCAGGTGCTGCACTATCCGCCGCTGGACCTCGCGACCCCCGCGAAGGCCAAGAAGGCGGCCGTCGCCAAGCCGCTGCTGCGGCCGTGGATGGGCGAGATCTTCGACACCTCCTATGTGCCCGACCCGCGCGAGCGCGTCCACCGGCTCGTCTCGCCCGCGGGCGCCGCGGACACCGCCGACCTCAAGGGCATCGCCCCGGCGCTGGTGATCACCGCCGAGTACGACCTGCTCCGCAACGAGGCGGCGCGGTACGCCGAGCGCCTCGGCACGGCCGGTGCGCTCGTCGAGCACCACGAGGTCGACGGCGCCGACCACGGCTACGACACCAAGGACGACGAACGGGCCCGCGCCACCTACGCCCTGATCGCCCGTCACATCAGACAGGCGACCGCCGCGGCCTCCTGAAGGGAACCGGGAGGAACCGGGGGGAACCGGGAGGGACGCCCCGAGCGGGTCCCCCGCGCGCTCCCCCTACCCGGCGGTTTCCGGGAGGGCGACGCCCAGCTGTCCGGCCCGCTCGGCGAGGTCGCGCCAGACCTTCGGCGCCACGGGGATGCCCTTGTCCGCGCGGCCGTCGGCCACGGCGGCGCTGCGCTCGCCGGGGTAGAACACGCCCTCGGCGTCGTCCGCGACCGGCAGGCCCTTGAGCGTGTCCAGGGTGGCGTCGACGGCCTCGGCGAACGCGTCCGCGCCCCCGAAGGCCGCCGGGTCGACGGCGATGAGCAGCGCGTTCTGCCGGTGCGCACGGCCGTCCGGGTCGTCCGAGTGGAACGACGCGAAGATCGGCGCGCCGACGAGCACGCTGGTCAGCAGCTCGAAGGCCAAGGACATGCCCGAGCCCTTCGCCCCGCCCAGCGGCAGCGGCATGACCGCCTGCTCCGGGTCGGTGGTCGGGGTGCCGTCCGCGGTGGCCGCCGCGCCCGCCGGCAACGGCGTGCCGCTCGCCTTCGCCTGGCGGATCCGGCCGAGGGCGATGGTGGCGGTGGCCATGTCGAGCAGCAGCGGGGCGTGCGCCGAGGATGCGGCGGTCGGTACGGCGATGGCGAGGGGGCTGGTGGCGACCGCCGCGCCCTTGACGCCGGTGTACCCCATGTTCGGCATCCCGGCGACGAACCCGAGCCCGATCATGCCCTGTTCGGCGATCTTCGACACGTAGTAGCCGATGGCGCCGGTGTGCACGGTGCGCCGGACCCCGACGGAGGCGATGCCGGTCGTCCTGGCCCGCCGTACCGCCTCCTCGGCGGCGGCGCTCAGCGCCACCGGACCGGGGGCGCGGTCGGCGTCGAGGACGGCCGCGGCCGGGGTCGTCGACTCGATCTTGATCTCGGCCTGCGCATGGGCGACGCCCTTGGCGAGCAGATCCAGGTAGGCGGGGATCCGGGCGATGCCGTGCGAGTCGACGCCCCGCAGGGCCGCCCACACGAACACGTCGGCGGTGATGCGGGCGTGCTCGGCGCTCAGACCGCCCTTCTCCAGGAGGGCGGCGGAGAAGGACCGCAGGTCCTCTGCGGGCACCAGGACTTTGGGGGGTGTGGCGGACATGATGACGAGACCTCCTGGGTTGCAGCGCCCCGAAAGGGGCGCGGGGCTGTATCGATGTGCGGCTCCGCCGCGTGGGCGCGACCAGCCACGAACGGCCCGCAGTGTGTGGACGACACGTCCGGCAAAGCGCTCAGCGATCGACGAGCACATCGACGACGGCGGTGGTGCCCTCGGCGACAGCCTTGAGCGCCCGCTCCAACGCGGGCGCCAACGAGTCCGGCGTGTCGACGGTCTCCGTGTGCATCCCGAACGCCTCGGCGAACGAGGCGAGTCGGGGCAGCCGGTGCAGATCCGTGCCGAGCCACTCCCCCGTCTCGGCGGCGGCGCCCTCGGGGTAGAACCTGCGGTGGTTGAGGTTCATGGACTTGTAGACGCGGTTGTTGAACACCACGATCAGCAGCGGCAGTTGATAGGAGGCGCTGGCGTCGTACGACGGGATGACCGGGTTGTACGCGAACGCGCCGTCGCCGATCGTGAGCACCACCGGCCGGTCCCGCGCGGCGAGTTTGACGCCGAGCGCGACCGCGATGCCCTGGCCGAGGCCGCCCTGCACATAGAAGTACGAGTCAGGGGCGTCGGTCCGCAGATGCCGTCTGACGGTCCGGCTGTGGGTGATGGTCTCGTCGACGACGATGCCGTCCCGTCCGTCGAGCAGCCGGCGCAGGGTCGCGGCGACCAGGACCGGGTCGATGCCCTCCGCCTGGGCGGCGGCCTCGGCCTCGGCGGCGGCGATCGCGGCCTGTTCGGCGGTGCGCCGCTCCTCCTGCGCCGCACGGCGGACCGCCACGGCGCCGTCGTCGAGATCCTTCGCCCGTTTGGTCAGCTGGCGCAGGGTGTTGGCGACGTTGCCCTCCAAGTAGCGGTCCGCGAACAGGACTTGGTAGGCGATGTGCGGGCGCTGCGGCACCTCGTCGATGACCACGATCCGCGCCTTGGAGGGGCGGCGCGACGGCGGGTAGAAGGGGGCACGGCAGTTGACGAGGAGGATGAGGTCGGCCTCGTCCATCCATGGCCCGATGTCGCTGCCGGCGTGCAGCGGATGGGTGCGCGGGAAGTTGCCGCACACGGCCGAGTCGGGCTCGACGACCGGAAGGCTCCACGCCTCGGCGAAGGCGACGAGGGCCTCGAAGCCGCCCGCCTCACGGCCGGCCGTCTCGGTCACGACGACCGGGTTGCGCGCCTCCCGGATCAGCTGGGCGACCGGGTCGACCTCCTCGGGCGAGCTGTGGGTGGAGCCCGGCGGCACGACGGGTTCGGCCTCGCGGCCGTCCCAGTCCGCCAGGAGGATCTCCAGCGGGATGTTGAGGTATGCCGGTCCCGTGGGCGCCCGCCGGGCCAGCTCCGCCGCCCGCGTGATCATGGTCGGCAGGGTGTGCACGCTCGCGGCCTCGTTGGACCACTTGGTGAACGGACCCGCGACGCCGTGCGGGCCGCCCACGATGGACAGGTTGCGGTACCACTGGCCGCCCGGGTCCGGTCCGGGGCCGTCGCCGTAGGTGGTCGACTCCGAGGAGGAGACCACCATGGGGACGCCCGCGAGCAGTGCCCCGTGGACGGCCATGGAGCCCTGGAGCAGACCGGGGGCCGCGTGCAGCAGCACGCCCTGCGGGCGGCGCTCGACGAGGCCGTAGCCGGTGGCCATGCCGACGGCGACGGTCTCGTGGGTGAGGTCGAGGTAGCGCGGCGCGGGCTCGCCGTCGCGGTGGCGCCGGGCCAGGGACTCCCACACCGGGGCCCACTCGGACCCCGACGAGCAGAAGAGGTAGTCGGCGCCGACGGCGTTGAAGGCGGCTACGAAGGCATCACCGCCGTCACGGCCGGGCGCGTGGGTGCTGTCCGTCATCTCTGGTGTGTCCTCAGCCCTCGATCGGCCAGTTCAGGACCTCGGAGATACCGCGGCCCATGATCCACTCCAGCTCCTCGGGCGTGAAGTCCCAGTGCTTGGTGAACTGCTCGACGGTGTCGGTGTAGGTGATGCCGTGGCCCAGCAGGCGGGTGATGTCGGTGCCGTAGAAGCAGCGCTGCGGGCCCATCCGGTCGACCATCTCGCGCACGTACTTCTGGATGTTGTTGTTCGGGAACGGCTGCGTCGAGTAGCCGGGCAGCGCCGAGACCTTGACGTAGATGTTCGGGTGGGCGGCCAGGTCGGCGGTCTCCGAGACCCAGTAGCCGATCGAGTCGTCGACGCAGCGGGCCATGATGCCCATGTGATCGATGATGATCTTCAGCTCGGGGTGCTTCTCGGCGATCTGTCCCAGCTCCCGCTTCCAGATGGGGGCGTGGACCATGGTCGGGATGCCGAGCTGCTCGGCCACCGGCCAGTACCAGTCGTTGGTGCCGTCGATCATCCAGTTGCGGTCCTGCGGCCGGTGGAAGGTGAGGCGGGTGCCCTTGACGTGCGGGTTCTGCGCGAAGTCGGCGAGCATCGCCTTGCCCTCTTCGGGCTTGTTCTGCGGGATGCGGGCCATGATGCCGAAGCGGTCCGGATGCGCCTCGCACGCTTCGAGGGCGTAGTCGATGCGGTCGCCCTCCCAGGACGGCGGCAGGATCAGCGCGCGGTTCACGCCGGCCTCGTCCATCAGCTCCAGGGCCTCTTCGTAGGAGAAGGGGTCCTCGCGGTGGCCGTTGAGGCGGATCCGCTCCCGGGCTCCCGGGACCCAGGGGCGGTCCGGGGTCTCTTCCAGCCAGATGTGGATCTGCGTGTCGACGACGAACATGTCCCGTACTTCCTTCTCTCGGTGAGGCAGGTGGTGGGGCGTTGCGCAGGGAACGCTAGGCGGGCGGAAAGGCCTTGCGGAGCCCCTGGGAGCGCAAGCTGTTGTTGCGTGAATCCGCCCTGTTCGCAGCGCATTTCCCGGCCCGCGGGCGTCATGTTGTGGAACCGGTTGCGAAAACCGCGGCGGCGATGTGCTCGGCGATCGCCATGGAGGCCGTGGCGGCCGGCGAGGGCGCGTTGCGCACGGCGGTGACCCGGCCCACCCGATGGATGCGGAAGTCGTCCAGGAGGGTGCCGTCCCGGTCCAGGGCCTGGGCGCGCACGCCCGCTCCGCCGCGTACGACGTCCTGGACGCCGACGCCGGGGACGTACAGCGCGGCGTCCTTCATGAAGGCCGCCGCCGAGAACGACCCGCGGTACTCCCGCAGGCCCGTGCGCCAGTGCCGGGCCGCCATCTTCCAGGCGCCCGGGTAGGCGGCCAGGCCGAGCAGGTCCCTCGGGGAGACCCGGGTGCGGGTGTAGCCCTCTCTGGCGAGGGCCAGGACGGCGTTGGGGCCGACCTCCACGGAGCCGTCGACGCGCGGTGTGAAGTGGACGCCGAGGAACGGGTAGCGCGGATCGGGCACCGGGTAGATCAGCCCGCGCACCAGCTCCGTCTTCTCCCGTCTGAGCAGCATGTACTCGCCCCGGAACGGGACGATCCGCGGTTCCGGCCGGTCCTGCGCGAGCCGGGCCACGGCATCGGAGTGCAGGCCCGCGCAGAGGACCAGCCGGTCCACGCGCACGCGTTCCGGCCCGGAGGCCACCTCGATGCCGCCGCGCACCTCGGTGACGCCCGTGACCGGGAAGCCGAGCCTCATCTTCCCGCCGGAGTCGACGACGTCCGCGGCGAACGCGCGGGCGACGGCCGGGTAGTCGGTGATCGCGGTGCGCGGGGAGTGCAGGGCGGCGACACCGCCGGCGTGCGGCTCGATCTCCCGGATCTCCTCGCGGGAGATCCTGCGCAGCTCGGGCACATGGTTGTTGCGGGCGCGGTCGTAGAGGTCGTTCATCCGGCCCAGCTCGTCCTCGCGGACGGCCACGACGAGTTTGCCTAGCTCGCGGTAGGGCAGCCCGCGGTCCTGGCAGTACTCGCGCAGCAGCGACACGCCCCGCACGGTCAGGTCGGCCTTGAGACTGCCGGGCGTGTAGTAGATGCCGGCGTGGACGACGCCCGAGTTGTGGCCGGTCTGGTGGAGCGCGACCTCCTGCTCCTTCTCGAAGACCACGACCCGGGCGCCGGGCCGGCTCAGGGCGATCTCGCGGGCGGTGGCCAGCCCCACGATGCCGGCCCCGACGATGCCGATCGTCTCGTCAGCCATCGACAGTTCCTCTCTCTCGCTGCTTGCGACCGTCAGCCGCCGAAGTGGACGGCGACGGTCTTGACGCGCGTGGAGAAACGCAGGACTTCCTCGCCCTGTTCCTTGTAGGCCGTGCCGGAGTCGTGAAACCCGCCGAACGGCAGGTGGACGTCCCAGCCGGTGGTCGTGGTGTTGACGGCGACCTGGCCGCACTCGACCTCGTCGGCGAAACGGTGCGCGTACGCCAGATCGCGGGTGAAGACGGCGGCGGCAAGGCCGAAGTCGGAGTCGTTGACGGCGGCGACGGCCGCGTCGAAACCGGTTACCGCCCGCACCGCGAGCACCGGCCCGAAGACCTCCTCGCGCCAGATCGCCATCTCCGGCGTGACCTCGCCGAGCACGGTGGGCCGCACATAGCAGCCGTGCGCCCGTTCGCCCTCGGTGTCGGCCCCGCCGCCGGTGAGGACGGTCGCGCCCGCCTCCACGGCCCCGGCCAGATCGGCGAGGACGCTGTCGCGCTGCCGGGGGCTCGACAGCGGGCACAGCGTGGTCGCCGGGTCGCTCCCCGGACCGACCCTGAGGGCCTCCACCTCGGCGACCAGCAGCCGGGTGAACTCCTCGTACACCGGCCGCTCGACGACGACCCGGCTGGTGGCGGTGCAGCGCTGGCCCGCCTGACCGAAGGAGGCCGCCACGACGGCCCTGGCGGCGGCCGGCAGATCGGCGTCCCGGAGGACCACGGAGGCGTTCTTGCCGCCGAGTTCGCCCTGGAAGCGGACGTTGCGGTCGAGGAGACGCCGTCGAATACGGTTACCGACGGCGTTGGAGCCGGTGAAGGTGATGCCGACGATCCGCGCGTCGTCGAGCAGCGCGTCCTCGATCTCGGCGGTCCGGCCGGTCACGACGTTCAGCACGCCCGCGGGCAGCCCGGCGTCGTGCAGGGCTCTCGCGAAGTGCAGGCCCGACAGCGGGGTCTCGGTGGCCGGCTTGAAGACGGCCGCGTTGCCGGCCGCGAGCAGCGGGGCCAGCTTGCGGGCCGGGGTGATCAGCGGGTCGTTCCACGGGCTGATCACCAGGATCACGCCGATCGGCTCACGCTGGGTGTGGGTGCGGTGGTTCGGCCGTACGTCGTGCAGGAGGGTGCCGTAGCCCTGGCGGGCGAGACCGGCGTAGTACTCCAGGAAGTCGGCGGCCTTGAGGGTCTCGCCGGTCGCCTCCGCGCGGGTCTTGCCGTTCTCCGCCGTCACGTCGGCGGCGATCTCCTCGACCCGCTCGCGGATCAGCCGGGCCGCGTCGCTGAAGACCCGCGCCCGCTCGAAGGGGCTGGTGCGCTTCCAGAGGGCGAACCCGCGCTCCGCGTGGTCGAAGGCCCGGGTCACGTCCTTGGCGGCGAGGGCGGGGACACGGGCGAAGGGGGCGCGGACGTCGGCCGGGTCGTGGACGTCGATCCACTCGCCGGTCGTCACCCACTCCCCGCCGGAGAGGATTTCCACAGTAAGCATGCCGTTCACGACACCTCACTGGTAGCGATGGGACCAGCTCCGGGACGGCAGACATTGGTTGCGCTCCGTGCGAGCCGCCCGTCTGGGCATTCATGCTGGAATCGGCGGGCCCGACGAACCATGAGGAGAAGACCGATGTCCTACGCCGTCATCGCCCGCTACCACTGCGACCCCGCCGACGAGGCGATCGTGCGCGCCGCGCTGCTGAAGGTGCGCGAGCAGACCCGGGCCGAGCCCGCGAACCTCGCGTACGAGGTGCACGCCGAGGCGGGCGAGCCCGGCAGTTTCGTGTTGTACGAGCAGTATGCCGATCAGGCCGGGTTCGAGGCGCACAAGGCCTCCGGCCACTTTCGGGAGCTGGTCGTGGGGACGGTATGGCCCTTGCTCACGGAGCGCTCTGTGACGTTTGGCGAGGTGCTTTAGCGTCTGCGTGGCTTGTGTTTCGTGTCGGGGCGCGGGTGATCTGTGGCTTGTCGCGCACACGCGGCGGAGCCGCATATCGGATACAGCCCCGCGCCCCTGGGGGTGTTTCAGAACTCGTTGCCCCATACGTACCGGGCGAGTGTCTCCACCAGGACCAGCTTCTTGCGCTGCTGCTCGGTGGTCAGCAAAGGGCTGCTTGCCGTGTCGGCGAAGCCCCTCGACGGGGACAGGGCCGCGTCCTCCAAGTCCTTGAGTTCGCCTGCCGCGTCGATGCGGGCCAGGACCGTGTCAAGGTCCTCCAGTGCGGCCACCGTCGCGTCGACCACGCCCAGGCAGGCGTCCCGGTCCTCCGGCAGTGCTCTGAGCAGGTCGAGTTCGGCCTCGTCGGCGTACAGGAGCGGCAGGATCCAGCGGTCCGCCGGGATCTCGGCGTAGAGCCGCTCGGCCGCCGCCCGGTCCACCTCGACGGGGGCCGCCCAGCCGGGGCAGACTCCGATCCGGACGCCCTCGGGGCGTTCGTCGAGCCGTACCGCGAGCGCCTCGACGGCCAGGGCGTCCTCGAAGGAGAGCACGCCCGGGTCGGCCGGATCGGTGCTCAACTGGCCCAGCAGGAGCGGGTTGTTGAGCTGGATCAGCCGTACGCCCTTCGACACCAGCAGCGCGATCTCCGCCCGGACGATCTCGGCCAGCGCCTCGCCCAGTTCCCGGGCGCAGGACGGGCCGAGGCCGGGCCGGTACGTCGTGGCGGCGAGGTACGCCGGGGACGGCAGCGACACCTTGGGCGCGATCGCCGTCAGCTCGGCGAGCCGTTCGGCCCACTCGGCGACCAGCGGGCCGTCGGCCTTCGGCAGGGCCTCGGCGACCCACCGGACCAGGCCGTCGGGGCCGGTCTCGTCCGTGCGGCGCATTCCTGACACACCGTCAAGAATCGCGCTGCGGAAGTCCTCCCGGGGGAAGTCTCCGTCGGTGACGACCGTGGAGCGCAGCTTGCGCTGGAAGGCCACCGCGTCCTCGACCGCCTGCTGTGCGCCGATCGCGGCGAGGCCGGTCGGGCGGACCAGGCTGCCGTGGTGGTCGATGCGGTAGTTGAAGGTGTCCGCCATGGCTCAGGCGTCCTTTCCGGGACCGGCCGGTCCGCCGGCGACGCCCCAGGCGGCGAACTCCAGCTCGTAGCCGAGGGATTCGAGGACCTCGTCGGCGATGCGCTGGTCCTCGTCCGCGGTGCCGCCCGCGATGCCGAGGCCGCCGATGATCTCGCCGTCCTTCTTGATGGTCATGCTGCCCTCGGTCGCCATGATCGGCACGGCGGCGCCGGGCAGTTGGGAGAGCTGGGCGAAGAAGACGGGCTGGCTCTCCTGCCATTTCTTCAGCATCTTGCCGGGTCGCTGCATCACGGCCGCGGTGTACGCCTTGGCCCGGGCGATGTCCGGGGTGAGGGGGCGGGCTCCGTCCGGGCGGCGGATGGCGATGGGGAAGCCGCCGGCGTCCACGACGGCGACGCTCACCGCCTTGCCGATCGCCTGGGCGCGCCGGTGGGCGGCCTCGATGATCTCCTCGGCGGCGGCCAGGGTCAGGCTGCTCATGCTGCTTCCTTCGGTGCGGTGAGGGTGCGGCGCAGGCGGGCGACGGCCGCGTTGTAGGCGTCGGGCGTCTCCCAGTACATGGAGTGCGGCGCGCCCGGGACGATCTCCAGGTGCGAGCCGGGGAGCAGTTCATGGGCGCGGGTGACGGTCTTGACGCTGAGCACCGCGTCCTTCTCGCCGGCGAGGAAGGCGACCTTGACGCCCGAGGCCTGGATCTCCTCCAGGGACGGGCCGTTGGTGTCGAGGTTGCGCAGATCCTGCATCTTGGCGACGTTGAAGGTGCCCAGCTGCTGGAACAGGAAGGTGAGGTCGGCGCGCTCCTGCTGGAACGGCTTGGTGAGCAGCCGGTCGATGACGGGCAGTTTGACGGCCTCGGCGCGGTCGGCGGCGGCCAGCTCCGTGAGCTCCGGGTGGCTGATGCCGCCCAGGGAGTGGCCGAGGGCGACGGAGGAGACCCGCTCGGGGCGCAGCAGTGCGGCGCGCAGGGCGGCGACGGAGCCGATGGACTGGCCGACCAGCATGGCGTCGGTCAGGTCCTCCTGGTCGAGGACGGCGACGACGTCGCCGGGGAAGTCCTGGCCGTCGAACTCGGGCATCGAGGAGTCGGACTTGCCGAAGCCGCGCAGGTCGACGGTGACGATCGTGAACTCGTCCCGCAGTGCGGCTACCTGCTGCCACCAGGCGGCGTGGTGGCCGCCGCTGCCGTGCACGAACAGGATCGGCGGGCCGCTGCCGTGGCGCTCGTAGTAGATGGAGGTGCCGTCGGAGTCGGCGATAGGCATCGTGGTGAACTCTCTTGCAGGCGCGGTCAGTTGGGACGCTTGGCGTGGTGGACCAGTTCGATCATGGTGTGGTCGGGGTCGTGGATGTAGCAGAACTTCGACTGGTTCTCGGGGCGTTGGATCGGCCGGGTGTGCCGGATGCCCAACTCCCCCAGGTGCTCCAGAAAGTCGTCCCAGTCGTCGACCTCTACGGCGAAGTGGTAGGGCGCCATGCGCTCCATCTCCTCGACCGGGGTGAAGTGCAGGTCGAAGTTGCCCCGGGTCATCAGCACCACCTTGGTGTTGGACTTGGGCTGGATGCGCTTCATCCCGAAGACCTTCGTGTACCACTCGGCGGTCCGGTCGGGGTCGGTGGTGGGGAAGTTGACGTGGTGGATGTAGCGGGGTTCCTTGCTCATGCTCGATTCCCTTCGAGTCGTACGGGGTTGGACAGCGCACCGATGCCGCTGATCTCGACCTCCACGGTGTCTCCCGGCTCGATCTGGCAGGTGGACTCGGCGCCCATCCACAGCACGTCGCCGGGGTGCAGGGTGATGTGCCGGGTGATCTCGACGATGTGGTCGAAGGGGTCGAAGACCATGTCGCCGGTCGGGAACTCGGCCCGGATCTCGCCGTTGACGCGCAGCGTGGTCGTCTGGGCCATGGCGTCGACGTCCGTGTCGATCCAGGGGCCCATCGGTTTGAAGGTGTCGCTGTTCTTGCTGCGCCAGAACGTGCGGTCCTGGTGCTGCCAGGTGCGGGCGCTGACGTCGTTGCCGATGGTCCAGCCGAAGACGGACCCGCGCGCCTCCTCGGGGGTGGCGTGCCGGATGGTCCGGCCGATGACGGCGACGAGTTCGGGCTCGGCCTCGAACCGGCCCTCGACCTCGGCCGGCCTGACGATGGGCGAACCGTGGCCGGTGAGCGCGTTGTTGGCGCGGTAGCCGACCTCGGGCCGCTCGGGGGTCGCGGCTCCCGCGTGCGCGATGTGCCGGGGGTAGTTGAAGCCGACGGCGTAGAACACGGGCGGCACGACGGGCGGCAGCCAACGGGCCGTTGCCCGCGGCACCCGACCGGTGACGGTCGGCTCGCCCTCGATCGGGGAGCCGGACAGCAGCTCGACGTCCTCCTCCCCCACCCGGCCCCACACCGCCCGGCCGTCGACCGAGACGCGCGTGTACCTCATGGCGCCAGCAGGTGGGAGACGCGCTTGGTGACCAGGTAGGCGTCCAGCGCCTCGGGGCCGCCCTCGCGGCCGTAGCCGCTGTCCTTCACCCCGCCCGAGGGGGCCTCGTGGACCGAGCCGCCGCAGTGGTTGAGCGACAGGATCCCCGCCTCCAGGGCGGCGGAGAGCCGTTCGGCGGTGGCGGCGGACCGGGTGAAGCCGTACGCGGCGAGGCCGTACGGCAGCGCGTTCGCGGTGGCGAGCGCGTCGTCGAGGTCGGTGAAGGGCAGGATCGGCGCGAGGGGTCCGAACGGCTCCTCGTGCAGCAGCTCCGCGTCCGCGGGGACGTCGGTCAGGACGGTCGGGGCGAAGAAGTACCCGGCGCGGTCGAGCCGTTCGCCGCCGGTGCGCACCTCGGCGCCACGGGCCACGGCGTCGGCGGTGAGGCGTTCGACAGCCACCAGCCGGCGCTCGTTGGCGAGCGGGCCCATCCTCGTGCCCTCCGTCAGCCCGTCGCCGACCGCGATCTCCTCGGCGGCCTTGACGAACTCGGCGGTGAACTCCTCGACGAGGCTGTCGTGGACCAGGAAGCGGCTGGGCGAGGTGCACACCTGGCCGGCGTTGGCGAACTTGGCCTGCGCGGCCTTGCGGGCGGCCTGCACGGGGTCGGCGTCGGCGCACACGATCACCGGGGCGTGGCCGCCCAGCTCCATCAGGGCGGGCTTCATGACCTTGCCGGCCTCGGCGGCCAGCAGCTTGCCGACGGGGACCGAGCCGGTGAAGGCGACCAGCCGGGTGACCGGCGAGGCGATGAGGTGGGCGGAGACCTCCGCGGGCTCGCCGAAGACGAGGTTGAGGACACCGGCGGGCAGACCCGCGTCGGCGTAGCAGCGCACCAGTTCCATGGCCGTGGCGGGAGTCTCCTCCGACGCCTTGATCACCAGGGAGCAGCCCGCGGACAGCGCGGAGGAGATCTTCCGGTTCGGGCCGCCGACGGGGAAGTTCCACGGGACGAAGGCGGCGACGGGTCCGATGGGCTCGCGTCGTACCGTCAGCACGGTGCCGGGTTCGGACGGGATGATGCGGCCGTACGCGCGGCGGGCGTCGTCGGCGTGCCAGCGCAGGGTCTCGGCGGTGCGGCGGGCCTCGCCGGTCGACTCCGCGAGGGGCTTGCCCTGCTCCAGGGTGCTGATGCGGCCGAGCTCGACGGCGCGCTCGGCGATCAGGTCGGCGGCGGTGTGCAGGATCGCGGTGCGCCGCGCGACGGGCGTCGCGCGCCAGTTGCGGAAGCCCTCTTCGGCGGCGGCGAGTGCGCGGTCGAGGTCGGCGGCGGTGGCGAGGGGCACTGCTCCGATCGCCTTCTCGGTGGCCGGGTTCACGATCGGGGCGGTGGCGCCGGAGCCGCCCTGGCGCCACTCGCCCGCTATGTACATGCGGACGGCGGGATAGCCGTGGTCGGTGGTCATGGGTGGATGCCCTCTCAGGGTCAGGACCGGGCGGAGTCTTCCTGGTCGCGGTTGGTGCGCAGGGCCCAGATGTGGTGGGGCGGGGTGGTCTCGTGGACGCGCGTCTCGTAGCTGTCGTCGACCCGGTCCATGTCGGCGGCGTACTCGACGCGACCGCCGCAGGGGGCGTGCAGGAAGCGGAAGACGTTGGAGCCGACGGTGTGGCGGCCGAGCCTGCGGGCCTCCCGCCAGCCGCGCTCGATCATGTGGTTGCCGCCCTCGACGACGTCGTCGAAGCCGGGGACCTCGTAGGCGATGTGGTTGACGCCGGCCCGGTCGGGGCGGTGGCACAGCAGCATCGTGTGCTGGTCGTCGTCGCCGGGGGCCTGCATGAAGACGCCCATGGGCTCGACGACGTCGGTGGGCCGGAAGCCGAGCCGTTCGGTGTAGAAGGCGACGGCGTCGTCCTTGCCGGGCTTGGGGATGTTGAGGGCCACATGGCACATCCGCAGCGGACGGACCCGCTCGATCGGCTCCAGGGCGGTGTTCCAGCGGTTCACGGCGCCGAGCGCGTTGGCGGCTCGCGGGGTGACGGGCGCCGGCTTGGGGCGGGCCAGGGTGAGGCCGACGCCGAAGCCGGTCTCGTCCACGGTGTGGTGGACGCCGTCGGCGCTCTCGCGGATCTCGCGGTCCTTGCCCGCGGCGGCCGCCAGCCGCGCCAGCTCCTCCCGGGTGTCGACGCCCCACACGACCTCGCGCAGGGTGGGCCCGGGCTCCACCGGGGGCGGCAGCGGCGGGCCCGGCCGGGCGTCGAGGCAGAGGGTCTGGCCGGTGAGCGTCTCGAACACGGCGTGGTCGTCGGTCCGCTCCACGAGGAACAGTCCGAAGTCGTCGAAGAAGCGGACGCATGCGTCGAGGGCGTCGCTGCTTTCCTCGCTGCTCTCCGCGAGGCCGTAGGTGACCGATTCGATTCTCTGGATTCCCATGGACTCCTCGTTTCCTGCGGTAAGGGCGCCCTAGGGCCGGATCGCCGGCATCGGATTCTGCGAGAACCACTCGGCGAGAAAGTCGAGGAACACGCTGACCTTGCGCGGGGTGTCCTGACCGGGACCGTAGATCGCGTACAGCGGGCGGTCGGGCACGGTAAGGCCGGGCAGCAGCACCTGGAGGGCGCCGGAGAGCAGATCGTCGTAGGCCGGACGCTGCGGGAGCAACGCGATGCCCCGGCCGTGCACGGCCGCCTTCTGCAGGGCGATGTACGAGTTGGACGAGAAGGCGATGTTGCGGATCTTGTGCAGGGTGCTCGCATGTCCGTGGCCGATGCGCCACACCGGGTCGTTGACGTGGACCAGGCAGTCGTGGCCGGCGATGTCGTTGGGGTGGGCGAGGGCGCCGTGCCGTTCGATGTACGCCTCCGACGCGCAGAGCACGAAGGGCAGCGAGGAGATCTTCTTGAGCCGGACGCTGGAGTCCCTCAGGTCCCGGGTGTGGAAAGCGACGTCGAATCCGCTGTCCAGGAAATCGTAGGTACGGTCGGACATTCCGCCGAGTTCGAAACGGACCTGGATTTTCGGATGGGCCGCGGAAAAGGCGGCGATCGCGTCACCGAGATCCAGGCTGCCTATCCATTTCGGGCAGATGATGCTGAGGGCGCCCTCGGCCCGGTCGTGCGAGTCGGCGAGCGCCGCGTCCTGGGCCTCGATCTCGTCGAGGATGCGGGCGGCGAACTCCGCGTACCTCACGCCCGGCTCGGTGAGGCTGACCGAGCGGGCGGTGCGGTTGACCAGGCGTACCCCGACCTGCCGTTCCAGCTCGGCCACATGCCGTGACACCAGCGATCCGGAGGAGCCCAGTTTCTTCGCGGCTCCGTTGAAGCTTCCGGCCTGGGCGACGGTGACGAAGCTGTGCATCAGCAGCAAGCGGTCCATGGATCCTTCTTCTCACTTCGGGCAGTACTGGGGGGCCTCGCTCAGGTTGTCCTCGGTCACCAACAGAAGTGGAATGTCGGCAATTTTGTCAACCTTCTGTTCGTGCAGCAGACCCACCGCGTTCTTCACCGCCGTCTCCCCGATCGTCTTCGCCGAATTCGCGACGGTCGCCGAGAAGTCCCCGCTCTTGACGGCGGCCAGGCCGTCCTCGGTGCCGTTCACCGTGACGATCTTGACGTCCGTGGCGCCGGCCGCGTCGAACGCCTTGCGGACGGCGAACGCCATCTCCTCGTTCGCGACGAAGGCGTAGTCGAGGTCCGGATTGGCCTGGATCATGTTCTCCGCGACGTCCTGGGCCTTCGCCGGATTGAACATGCCGGGCTGGTTGGCGACGACCTTCGCGGTGGCCGGCAGGCCGGCCTCGAAGCCGCCGACCAGCAGGTCCGAGGCCGCGCCGGGGGCCCCGGCGACGATGCCGACCCGCACCTCCTTCGTGCCGGCGTCCTTCGCGATCCAGCCGGCGTCGAGACTGCCGACCTGCTCCAGGTCGACGACGGCCGCGCCGAGGATGTCGTTCACCTCGCCGGTGGACACCGAGGTCAGATAGATCGGGATGCCCGAGGCCTTCGCCTTGGCGATGTCGCCCTTGAGCGCGTCCACGTTGACCGTCTGCACGATCAGCGCGCTCACATCGCGCGAGATCATGTCCTCGATGTTGGACAGCTCGGTTCCGGCGTTCTGGTGGGAGTTGGCCGTGTAGACCTTGGCGCCCTCCGTCTTCGCCTGGCCCTCGACGGCCTTCAGCAGACAGCTGTGGAAGTGCGTGTCGCCGCCGTTGACGAAGCCGAGGGAGACGCTGTCGGAGCTGCCGGCCTCACCGTCGCCGCAACCGCTGAGCACCAGCGTGGAGCCGGCGACGGTGGCGAACAGCGCGTGGCGCGAACGGGCGGAGAGTCTCATGGTGAACCGCCTTTCAGGGCGAAGCATGAACAGACAGAAGGTCAGTGGCGGGCGGAGCCCGAGCGGGCCTTGTGCATCTCGTTGGCGACGGCCGCGACGAGCAGCACGGCGCCGACCGAGACCGGCTGGTAGTTGCTGGAGAAGTCCAGAAGGTTCAGGGCGTTGGCCACCACGCCGAGCAGCACCAGGCCGAGGGCGGTGCCGATGACCGTGCCGTGACCGCCGGCCAGCGAGGTGCCGCCGATGACGACCGCCGCGACCACCGCCAGCTGGAGCGAGAGCCCCGCCGTCCCGCCGGGGCTGGAGGAGCCGAGCCGGGACAGCAGCATCAGCCCGGCCAGCCCGGAGAGGGTGCCGGTGAGGCCGTACAGGGTGAGCTTGCGGGCGGTGACGTCGATGCCGCTGAGGCGGGCCACATGCTCGTTGCCGCCGATCGCGAAGGCGTCCCGGCCGAACACCGTGAACCGCATGACCAGCGCCGTCACGACCAGCACCAGCACGGCGACGACGAGCAGATAGGGCACGCCGAGCACCTTGTCGTTGCCGAGCGCGGACATCCGGGTGCCGATGGAGACGGTGTTGCCGTCGTGGACGAGGAGCGCGACCCCGTCGAGCAGGGTGGCCGAGGCGAGCGTCACGACGAACGGCGCGACGCTGGTGAACGTGACCACCAGCCCGTTGACGAGTCCGATGGCGGTGCCGAGCAGCAGCGCGACGACGACGGCGTACCCGGTGGGCTGGCCGTCGGCGAGGAGTTTCGCCGAGACGGCGGCCGTGACGGCGACGTTGCTGCCCATGGAGAAGTCCATGCCGCCCGCGGTCATCAACAGCGTGAGTCCCGCGGCGAGTACGGCGTTGACGCTGACCTGGCTGAGGATGTTGACGATGTTGCGGTCGGTGGCGAACGTCTCGCTCTGCACGGCGGTGAACACCACGACGAGGACGAGTACGGCGATCAGACCGGCGTGCGGCAGATCGCGCAACCTGCCCACGGAGAAACGGGAGTCGGGGGTCTCGGTCCGTTCGGAGGCGCCGGGCGCACGGCGAAGTGTCTTGACGCTCACTGCGGTTGTCCTCCGAGGGCCGTGGCGACGAGCTCGTCGCGGGTGATGGCGGTGATGTCGTGCTCGGCGACCGTGCGGCCGGCGCTCACGACGAGGACCCGGTCGGCGAGCCGCATGACCTCCTCGGCGGAGGAGGAGGCCAGCAGGACGGCCACGCCCCGGGAGGCGAGGTCGTCGACGAGGGCGTGGATGTCGGACATGGCCGCGATGTCCACGCCGTTGGTGGGGTCCTCCAGGAAGCAGGCGGCGGGCGAGGTCTCCAGCCACTTGCCGAGCAGCACCTTCTGCTGGTTGCCGCCCGACAGCACGCTCACCGGCGGGTTCCCGGCCAGCGCCCTGACCCCGTAGCGGAGCCGGGAGGGGGCCGCGCGGCGGGCGAGTTCGCCCCGGCGGTGCAGCCGACGGCGGGCGAGCCGGTCGTCGGCGAGCATCAGGTTCTCGTCCAGGGACAGGCCCGGGACCAGGCCCAGGGCGCGCCGGTCGCCGGTGACGCAGCGCAGACCGCTGCCGAGCGAGGCCGCGACCTTGCCGAACGGCACGGAGCGGCCGTCGACGTGCAGGTCGCCGCGGTCCGGCCGGCGCCGCCCGGACAGCAGGTCGAACAGCCGCGACTGGGCGTCCCCGGCAGGTCCGAGGACGGCGACGATCTCGCCCCTGCGCACCTCCACGGTGAAGTCGCGGACCGCCCGGCCGTCGCTCAACCCCCTGACGGAGAGGCCGACTTCCGGCTTCGGCCCGGGACGCTCGGGCCGGGTGGAGACGACGTCCCGGCCGACCATGGCGCGCACCAGTCCCGCGTGGTCCAGCTCGGCGGCGGGCGCGCTCGTCACCACGGCCCCGTCCCGCAGCACGGTGAGCCGGTCGGCGACGGCCATCACCTCGTCGATGTAGTGCGAGATGTAGACGACGGCGACGCCCTCGTCGCGCAGGGTGCGCACCAGGGCCCGGATCCGGTCGGCGTCCTTGGCGCTCAGGCACGCGGTCGGCTCGTCCAGGATCAGGATCCGGCCGCCCCGGCGGACCTCGCGGGCCACCTCGACCATGGTCTGCTCGGCGACGGTGAGCGAACCGGCGGTGCGCTCCACGTCGATGACGATGCCGAGGGCGGCGAGGGCCCGCCGGGCCTCCTCCCGCACGGCCTTCCAGCGCACGGCGCGAGCCCGCGTGGGCAGATCGCCGAGCAGGACGTTCTCGGCCACGCTGAGGCCCATGGCCAGCTCACGGCGCTGCGGCACGGACGCGATGCCGAGGCGGCGCGCCCGGCGCACGCTGAGCGCGTGCTGCTCCTGCCCGTCGACCTCGATCGTGCCGCCGTCGGCCCGGTGGACGCCGGACAGCACCTGCACGAGGGTCGACTTGCCGGCCCCGTTCATACCCATCAGGGCGTGGATCTCACCGGGATACAGGTCGATGTCGACGCCTTTCAGCGCGGCCGCCCCGCCGAAGCTCTTGGTGACGCCCCGGACCCGCAGCACGGCCGTCATGTCCGGTCGCCGTCGGGGGCGAGACGTCCGTAGCCGCGGATGTCGGGGAAGGGGGGCTCCTTGTCGGCCTGGAGGTCCACCTGGAAGGTGTTCAGGCACATGCCGAGCATGGTGAAGTTGCCGAGCGCGCCGACGGCGTCCACCAGTCCCCTGGAGCCGAAGTGCGCGTGGGCCGCGGCGAAGGTCTCGTCGGTGACGAAGTGCTCGTCGAGGATCTCCCGGCAGAACCGGTAGAAGGCCTGGTCCGCCTCGTCGTCGAAGACCGCCTCGCGCCGCTCGGCGATGGCCTGCACCGCGGCCTCGGGGATGCCGGCCTCGATGGCCTGGTGCACATGTGCGTTCCAGGAGTACTGCGCGTCCCAGTTGCGGGCGGCCATCAGCAGGGTCAGCTCGCGCAGATGCTTCGGGAGACTGCAGTCGAAACGGGCGAACGCGCCGAGCGACTCGGCCCGTTCGCACATCTGGGGGCTGTGCAGCCAGACCCGGAAGGGACCGCGCACCGCGCCACGGCGGCCGGCGATCCGGGCGGCCAACTCCTGCTGCCGCGCGTCCATTTCGTCTTCGCTGAGAACGGGAAGCCTCATCGGGCCGATACCTGCCTTTTCTTTCCTGCGCATGACGGGCACGGGTCGGGAAGCCGTGCGGTGCCAGGTGAAGGTACAGCCGTGTCCGAGAAGCTCACCCACCTCGGAACGCAACGTAAAACTGCACGCCCGAGGCCCCCCATTCGGCGAGCGGCGACCTAACGTCGTCGGACATGACCACCATCATCAAAGCCGCGTCGGTCCCGCTGCTCGACCGCGGCGGCGCCGTGGTGACGACCCCGCTCGTCACCACGTCCTCGGCACACGGCGAGAACCGGATCACCAGCGGGATGAGCGTCTACCCGGTCGGCTCCGGCGCCCCGCTGCACTCGCACAACTGCGACGAGCACGTGACGATCCTCGAGGGCGAGGCGGAGGTGTGGGTCGACGGCGAGGTGACGAAGCTGGAGCGCTTCGACACCACCTACGTCCCCTCCCCGATCCCCCACCTCTTCCGCAACATCGGCGACGTCCCGCTGCGGATCCTGTGGGTGTACTCCTCGGGCCATGTGACGCGCACGTTCACCGAGACCGGCCGGACGGTGGAACACCTCTCGGCGGAGGACCAGATGGGCTCGGACGACTGAGGGCTGCCGACGGCCGTCAGCGCACCGCAGCCGTGGCCGCCTGCGCGATGACCTCGGCGACCGCGGCCGGCTGGTCGACGAGGAGGAGATGCCCCGCGTCGGACACGGTCACCATGCGCACACTCGGGCAGGCTTCGAGCCCCTGCCGCTCGGCGTCGGTCAGACCGATGGCGTCGCGGTCGCCGCGCACCACCCACGCCGGGACCCCGGCCTCGCACAGCCTCGGCACCAGGGACGGATACCGGTCCAGATACGCGTAGTAACCGTTCACGATCCGGCGGCAGGCCGCCGGGTCGTGGCGGCCCATGACCGCCGCCAGCGCCTCGGCGCGACGCGGCGGCAGTTCGTGTTTCACGGCCCGGGGCAGCAGCGCGAGCATGGCCTTCCAGGCCCCGGTGCCGAGCACCGGCACCTTGCCCACGCTGTTCAGCACCGTGAGGAACCGCTCCTCGTCACCGCGCGAGAAGGTCGGCGACAGCAGCACGAGCGGCCCCTTGAACAGGCCCAGCGCGGCCATCTCGATCGCCACGTTCGCGCCCAGGCTGTGCCCGACGACGGCGTCGCAGCGGGCCTCGGCGGCGAAGTCCGCCATCAGCCGGGCGTAGCTCTCCATGGAGACGTCCGCGGGCGCCTCGGTCCGCCCGAACCCCGGCTGGGTCGCCGCGACCATCCCGAGGCCCGCCAGGGCGGGCTGCGCCATGACGTCCGCGTAGAACTCGGTCGTGCACAGCGCCCCCGGAATCATCAGCACCCGATGCGAGGCATCCGCCGCCCCCGCCCGCCGCAGTTCCCAACGCTCACCCATACAACGAGCGTCCCGCGAGACAGCCCGCCCCGCACGCCGAGCAGCCCCACCCCGGTGCTGGTCTCCCCCACCCGCACCCGACGCACCACCCGCAGCCCCTAGAAGCGCCGGGCGCCGGACAACACCGGCAACCACAACCCCCCAGGGGCGCGGGGAACTGCGCGACCAGCCCCCACCGACCCGCACCCGACAAACACGCCGGGCGCCGGTCAGCGCACGCCGACCAGCTCCTCGTCCACGCTGCGCGGAGCGCTCCGCCCGGTGCGCAGCGCGGCGATCCCGATGAAGACCATGGACGACAGCCCGGCGATCGCGAACGCGGTGAACCCCCAGTCGCCGTGGTCCGCGGCGAGCAGCTGGCCGCCCAGCCACGGGCCGAAGACCGCGCCGAAGCGGCCCATGCCGGAGGTCCAGCCGACCGCCGTGGCCCGGTTGTCCGCGTCGGAGCGGATGGAGACCGTCGCGTAGATCATCGTCTGAGCGCTGTTCAGGAACACGCCGGTGAGGAAGACGACGACCATGGTCACGCTCATCGGCATGTGGACGCTGAGCAGGAAGACGCCGGCGGCAGTCAGCGCGAACCAGATCGCCGAGATGCGCGGAGCGCCGAACCGGTCGGCGGCGCGCCCGGCGACCAGCATGCCCACGATCCCGCCGAGGTTGAAGACGACCACGAAGGACAGGGCGGAGCCGAGCTCGTAGCCCTCGGCGCGCATCAGGGTGGGCAGCCAGGTGGCGACGCCGTACACGAGGAGGAGACCGCCGAAGGAGGCCAGCCAGTACAGCAGGGTCTGGGTCCACTCGCCGCCGCGGAACAGGTCCTTGAGCGCGTTCCAGCGGTCGGCCGCGCCCTGCTTGGCGGACTTCACTGCGGGCAGTTCGACGTCGTGGCGGGCGGCGAGCTCGCGGGCCTCGTCGGTGCGGCCCTTGGCCACGAGGAAGCTCAGCGACTCGGGCAGGAGCCTCGCGAGCACCGGGGCGAAGAGCAGGGGAAGCACGCACACCCAGAACGCGGCGCGCCAGCCGGCCGGTTCGATGAGCCACTTGGCGACGTAGGCGGAGAGGATGCCGCCGGCGTGGTGGGCGGTCATCAGCAGGCCGATGACGAGGGCGCCGCGGCCGCGCGGCGCGTAGTCGGAGACCATGCTGATCGCGGTGGGCAGCAGCCCGCCGAGGCCGACGCCGGCCAGGGTCCGGCCGAGGCCGAAGACCTCGACGCTGCCGGCCATGGCGCACACGCCGGAGGCCAGCGAGAAGAGCGTCACGCAGCCGACCATCAGCTTCTTGCGCCCGATGCGGTCGGCCACCGTGCCCGCGGTCAGCGCGCCGACCAGCATGCCGAAGGTGGCGTAGCTGCCGAGGTCGCCGGCCGTGTCGGGGGTGAGGCCGAAGGTCTTCGTCTCCAGCAGGTGGGGGAGCACCGAGCCGTAGATGAACATGTCGAGGCCGTCGAAGAGGACGGCCAGCCAGCACAGGCCGACGACCAGCAGGGCCAGTCTGCCGACGCGGGCGGTCGGAGCGGGGGAGGAGGACATCTTTGTTTTCCTCTCGTCCAGGAGGCGTGCCCTGGGGGGGGACCGTGGTGCGCACACGCTAGGGAGCGGGAACCAAAAGTGTCAACGTTTTTGTCAACAATCTCATTGACGATCGGTTCCCGGCCCCGAGATGCACCGGGAACGGGCCGGCTCGCGGGCCGGCTCGCGAGCTAGCTCACCGGCGGGGTGCCGTGCGTGTGGAAGGACTCGATCGTCTTCAGGCCCCAGGCCTGGCCCTTCTTGCGCTCCTCCTCGGTCCAGGTGACGAGCGGCCAGTCGGGGGCCAGGACGAGCCGGGTGAGCGGGTTGCACAGCTCGATGCGGTTGCCGCCGGGCTCGTAGACGTAGAGGAAGAACGTCTGCTGGATGGCGTGCTTGTGCGGGCCCGTCTCGATGAACACCCCGCTGTCGATGGCGAGGTCGGCCGCCCGCAGGATGTCCTCGCGGGTGTCGGTCGCGAACGCGATGTGGTGCAGCCGCCCGGCGCTGCCGGTCCAGTCCGAGGTGTAGACGACGTCGTACGACTTGTTCGTGTACGTCAGCCAGCGGGCCGCGATCTTCCCGGTGTCGAGCCGGATCTGCTCGGTGGGCCGGGCGCCGAGCACCTGCTGCTGGAACTCGGAGTTGGCGAGCACGTCGGCGGCGAGGAAGTTGACGTGGTCCAGCCGCCGCACCCCCACGCCCCGGTTGGGCTTGGCCTGCGGCTGATTCTTCAGGGCCGGCTTCAGCTCGTCCGGCGCCCGGTAGTACTCGCTCTCCCAGTACAGGGCGTGCTCGTGGCCGTCCGGGTCGGCGGTGACGTAGAGCTTGCCGAGGCCGGGTTCGTCCTCGACCCAGCGGCCGGCGCCGCCCGCCTGCTCGACGGCCTTGATCCGGCGCTGGAGGGCCACCTCGCTGGAGGTGCGCAGGGCCAGCCGGCCGAGGCCGGGCTCTGCGCGGGCGGTGAGGACCAGGCTGTGGTGCTCGTAGTCGTCGAAGGTCCGCAGATAGACGGTGTCGCCGTCCTGCCCGTTGACCGTGAGGCCCAGAAAGTCGGTGAAGAAGCCGACGCTGGCGTCCAGGTCCGGGGTGAAGAGCTGGGCGTGGCCGATGTGGGCGATGTCGCCGAGCGGCGGAGTCATCGTTGACCTCCTTGGGGTCGTGCGGCAGCCCGGGGGAAGACGGTGCCGTCGAAGATCTTGCGGGCCGTGCGGACCACGGCCGTGCGGCGGGCGGTGGGGAGGCCTTCGGGGGTGGTCCCGAGGCTGCTTTCGATGTCCAGGAATCCGGTGGGATGTTCTATGCGAATTCGGTCGCTGTCCGGAGAAAGCTCCGCGAGATCCGCCCCCACGCTGCCGTCGATCCGCAGCCCGGCGGCCACACTCGCCGCGCCGAGCACACCGATCGAGGTGTGGCAGCGCACCGGTATGAAGGTGCGGGTGGTGACCGCGCCACCGCCGCGGGGCGGGGCGAGCAGCGTGAGCTTGGGGACGGTGGTGTCGGAGACGTCGCCGAGGCCCATCAGCCGGCCCGCCGCCAGGCGGATCCGGTGGAGCCGGTCGGCGAGCGCCACGTCCTGCTCCAGGTCCTTGGGGGACTCGTACCCGGTGACCTTCAGCGAGGTGGCGGCGATCAGCACGGTCGGCATGCCGTTGTCCACGCAGGTCACCTGGACGCCGTCGATCTCGTCGCGGACGCTTCCCGTGGGCAGCAGCTTCCCCGCGCCGGCCGGGAACTCGATGACCACCGGAGCGGCCGTCCCCGGCACTCCGGAGATCTGCGCGCCGCCGGTGTAGTCGACCCGGCCGCCGGGAGTGGGGAAGGTCGCCGTGGCGTGGTCGCCGGAGTTGACCATGCGGATCCGGACGGAGGTGTGCTCCTCCCCCGCCCGGACCAGTCCGCGCTCGACGGCGAACGGGCCGACGCCGGCGAGGATGTTCCCGCAGTTCTGACGGTCGCTCACCTCGGGTTTGTCGACGGCGACTTGAAGGAAGAGGTAGTCGACGTCGGCACCCGGGTCCGCCGAGGGCGAGATCACCGCCACCTTGCTGGTGAGCGGGTGCGCGCCGCCCAGACCGTCGATCTGCCGCTCGTCCGGGCTGCCCATCACGCGCAGCAACAGCGCGTCGCGCAGGGCGGGTTCGGCCGGGAGGTCGGCGGCGCGGAAGTAGGCGCCCTTGGAGGTGCCGCCCCGCATCAGCAGACAGGGCACCTCTTCGGGACCGGACGCCTCCTCGGGCACGGATACCTCCTCGGGCACGGAGGTCACGAGGACTCCCCCGCGTACTCGTCGTACGTCCGGTACTCGACGCCGAGCCGCTTGAGGGTGTCCCTCAACCCGTAGCGGTCCAGACCGAGTTGGCCGTCGATGAAGGCGGCCCGGGTGGCGGCCTCCTTGGCCTCGCGGGCCTCGGACTTCTCGACGGTCTCGTGGGCGCGCTCGCGCGGGACGACCACGACGCCGTCGTCGTCGGCGAGGATCACGTCGCCGGGGCGGATCACCTGGCCGTCGATGGCGATCGGCACATTGACCGAGCCGCCGGTGGCCTTGACGGTGCCCTGCGAGGAGACCGCGCGGGACCAGGCGGCGAAGCCCAGGTCCCGCAGCTCCTGCGTGTCACGGATGCCGGTGTTCATCACGACGCCACGAACGCCGCGCTGCTTCAGGGCGGTGGCGAACAGCTCGCCGAACAGGCCGTCCGTGCAGGGCGAGGTGGTGGTGACCACCAGGATGTCGCCCTCGCCGCACTGCTCGACGGCCGCGTGGATCATGAGGTTGTCGCCGGGCCAGCTGAGCACGGTGACGGCGGTGCCGGCCACCCGTACGCCCTGCTGGACGGGGCGGATCTCCGGGCCCAGCAGGCCGGTTCGCCCCATCGCCTCGCTGACGGTGGCCACGCCGTAGCCGGCCAGCGCGTCGACGTCCTTCAGCTCCGCCTTCGGCGGGTCGGTGACGATCACGCCGCTCATGCCAGCTCCTTCGCGATCTGCGGGTAGGGGCGCATGTACGCCTCGGCCATGGTCTTGTGGGCCAGACCCAGGTTCGGGCCCGCGTTGCGCTTGAGCTGGACGCCGCGGCGGACGGCGAGATCGGTGTAGTAGTCCCACAGATGCTGCTGCGCGCCCAGGCACTCCATCGCCTTGCGCTTGGTGTCCCACACCTCGGTGATGTCGAGCAGGACCTCGGGCTTGAAGCCGCTCATCTCGGGCTGGTGCGGCTCGAAGAAGAAGACCGGCGGGGCGCCGATGATCTCGCCGGGGCCGGGGTAACCGATGGCCTGCGCCAGGACCCGGGCGTCAAGGGCCATGCGGTGGGCGGCCGGGTGGTCGCCGTTGTACGGGTCCTCGACGGGGTGGGTGAGCACGACGTCGGGCTGGGTGTCGCGGTAGACCTCGACGAGCCGGTCGGTCAGTTCGGGGGTGACGAGGAGCGGGTAGTCGCCGGCGTCGAAGAAGCGGACCTCGGCGCCCAGGGTGGCGGCGGCGCGCTCGGCCTCGTCCCGGCGGATCGCCTTGATCTCCTCCAGCTTCTTGCCCTCGCGCCACGCTTTGGCGGACTCGCCGCGCTCACCGAAGGTCAGACAGGCGATGATGACCTTCTCCCCGCGGGAGGCGGCCAGGGCGATGGCACCGCCCGCCCGCCACACGAAGTCCCCGGCATGCGCGGTGACGACGAGGGTCGATCGCGAGCTCGATCGGGGTGGGGGGGCGGGCGCGTTGGCCTGGGTCATTCTCAGATCTCCTTGATGGTGGCTGGGCGCCCGCCCGCGCAGCCGTGATCAGTCGCGCAGTGCCCCGATCACGCTGGTGAGGTGGGCGCGGACGGCCTGGTCGGCCGCCTGCGGGTCTCTGGCCCGGATCGCTTCGATCATGGTCAGGTGCTCGTTCAGGGATTGCTGCGGCCGCCCCGGCCTCAGCGCCAACTGGAAGCGGTGACGCACCAGTTGGGCGTTCAGCCGCTCCAGCAGCTCCTGCGCGGTCTGCTGGCCGGAGAACTCCCGGATGCGGACGTGCAGTTCATGGTTGAGGTCGGAGTAGGTGACCGGCTCGCCGTCGGCGACGGCCTTGGTCATGGCGGTGCCGAGATCGGTCAGCTCGCTCAACTGGTCGTCGCTGGCCAGCGCGGCGGCCTTCGCCGCGCACAGCCCTTCGAGGACCATCCGGCACTCGGTGATGGCGACCGCTTCGTCCACGGTCACCACCCGCACCCGCGAGCCGCGGTTGCGGATCCGCTCGACGAGTCCCTGGGACTCCAGATCGATGAGCGCCGCGCGGATACTGGCCCGCGTCACACCGAACTGCTCGGCGAGCTCCTGCTCCACCAGCCGCTGGGCCGGTGCCATCTCGCCGTGCAGGATCGCCTGCCGCAGCTGCGCGAGCGCATGCTGCTTGGCCTGCTCCCCGGTGCTCGGACGGGCTTCTTTCGGCATGGGTGCCCTCCCTGAGTGAGTGAGTGCGTGTCGAACCTAAATCTAGCCAAACAAGATTGTCAACAATTTTGTCTGAGGTATTAGGGACACGGATGACTGCTGTGCACGGACCCGCTGTGCACGGACCCGCTGTGCAAGGACCCGCTGTGCACGGACTCTCTGTGCACGGACTCGCTGTTCGGCGACCGCGTCACTTGATGACGGCGTTCGCGACGACCACGATCACCCCGAGCAGCGCGTCCACCGCACCGATCAGTATCGCGACCGGCCACCGGCGGTGCGCCCAGCGGGCCGTGACCAGGCCCAGGGTGAACAGCAGACAGATGTTCAGCGCGAACGCCGGGTACTCCACCCCGTTCGCCGGCCACCAGCCCCAGCCCGCGCCCGCGAGCAGCGCGACGGTCGGCAGCACGGCCGCGACCAGCGGCCACTCCAGCGCCAGGGTGCGCAAGGCGTCCCCGCGGCGGTGCGGGGCGCGCTCGGCGATGTAGTGGGCGTAGCCGTGCGCGAGCGCCGAGGCCAGGGCGGTCACCAGCAGCCACAGGGCGTCGTAGCGGCGGCTGCCTCGCGAGGCGTGCCCGTACGTGCTGAGGGCGGCCACCATCGAGCTCGCCAGGACCGCGCCGTAGACCCCGCCGAAGAGAAGCGCCTCACGCGTGTCGTGCGGGTGCGGCTCGTGTGCCTGCGGCTCATGCCGGTGCGGCTCGTCCGCGTGCGGCTCGTGCGGGTGCGGTCCGGCCGGCGCCGCGGGGTCATCCGCCATGCGCTCCACGATCACCCGGTCCCGGGCGGCTCGCCAGACGGACGCGGCACGCGCTCAGTCCGTGGGCGGCGGTCCCGTCGTCCCCCGGACCTCCAGCGTCGGCGCCGCCAGGTGCAGCCGCCCCGCTCCCCCGGGCCGTTCGAGCCGGTCGAGGAGGCAGCGGGCGGCTCGACGGCCGACCTCGCGGCCGGCGCCGTCGACGGTCGTGAGCCACAGATGGCGCAGCCGGGAGATGCTGGTGTTGTCGTAGCCGACGACGGACAGGTCGCGCGGCACCCGCAGGCCCAGTTCCTCGGCCGCGGACAGCACCCCCACCGCCGTCATGTCGTTGACGGCGAACACGGCCGTGGGCCGGTCGGCGCGGGCCAGCAGCCGCACCGTCGCCCGGTAGCCGCCCTCCTCGGTCATGTCCCCGGCCTCGATCAACGCCCCCTCGGCCGGTCCCGACGCCCGCATCGTGGCCTCGAAGCCGCGCCGGCGCAGGTCGGCCACCGCGCCGTACCCCGCGAGGTGGGCGATCCGGCGGTGCCCGAGTCCGACGAGGTGCTCGGTGACCAGGCGGGCGCCGTGCTCGTCGTCGTTGGCGACCAGGTCCACCCCGGCCGGGACCGGCTCCCGGGCCCCGGCGACCACCACCGGCATCCGGGCGGCGACCGCCTCCAGGGCCGCCGGGTCGGGCAGGGTGCCGACCACGACCAGCCCGTCCGCCCCCAGGTCCAGGAAGGGCCCGGCCGGGTCCTGGCCGACATGCCGGTTCAGCCGGGCGTCGGCGAGCAGCATGTGCAGGCCGCCGGCGTGCAGCAGGGAGTTGAGGCCGTCCAGGAGGTCGACGTACCAGGGGTTGCGCAGGTCGTGCAGCAGGACGCCGATGGTGCGGGTGCGCTGCTCGCTGAGGCTGCGCGCCGCCGCGTTGGGCCGGTAGCCCAGTTCGCGCACGGCGCGCAGGACGGCCTCCCGCTTCTCGGCGCGCACCTGGTCGGAGCCGCGGAGCACGAGGGAGACCAGCGACTTGGACACTCCGGCCCGGTCGGCGACGTCGCGGATGGTCGGCGGTCTCATGCGGTGGACCGTTCCATGCGAGCCTGGGCTTGTCAAAGGGTCGGAAGGGCGCCGGTAAGCCTTGACATCCTCGGGAAACCGCCCGCAGGGTGGCCTGGACAGAAAATGGACCGGTCCAAAGAGGGGCTGTCAGTCATGGTCGAGTCGATGGATTCGGTGAACGCGGTAGCTGCGGCGGAGGCCGTGGATTCGCTCGGGGTAGCCGTCGTGGGGTTCGGGTGGATGGGGCGGGTGCACTCCCAGGCGTACGCCCGCGTCCGGCACCACTATCCGCAGCTCGCCCTGCGCCCCCGGCTGGTGACCGTCGCCGAGGAGGTGCCCGGCCGGGCGGAGGAGGCCGCGGACCAGTTCGGCTTCGCGTCCACCACCCGGGACTGGCGGGAGGTCGTCGCCGATCCGCGGGTGCGGGCCGTCAGCATCACCGCGCCGAACTTCCTGCACCGCGAGATCGGCGTCGCGATGGCCGAGGCCGGCAAGCACATCTGGATCGAGAAGCCGGTGGGCCTCACGGCCGCGGACGCCCGCGCCGTGGCCGACGCGGTCGCGAAGGCCGGCGTCCAGGGCGCGGTCGGCTTCAACTACCGCAACGCGCCCGCCGTCGAGACGGCCCGCGAGCTGATCGCCTCCGGCGAGCTCGGCACGGTCACCCATGTCCGCGTGCGCCTCTTCAGCGACTACGCGGCCCACCCTGACGGCGCCCTGACCTGGCGCTACGAGCGCGAGCGGGGCGGCAGCGGGGTGCTCGGCGACCTGGCCTCGCACGGCGCCGACCTGGCCCGTTTCCTGCTCGGCGACATCGCGTCGCTGACGGCCGACACGGCGGTCTTCGTCCCCGAGCGGGCCCGGCCGACGGGCGCGACGGCCGGCCACAGCCGCGCGGCCGGCGGCGAGCTCGGCCCGGTCGAGAACGAGGACTACGTCAACTGTCTGCTGCGCTTCGCCTCCGGCGCGCGGGGCGTGCTGGAGGCCTGCCGGGTCTCGGTCGGCGAGCAGAACAACTACGGCTTCGAGGTGCACGGCACCAAGGGCGCGGTGTTCTGGGACTTCCGGCGGATGAACGAGCTCGGCGTCAGCCGCGGCACGACGTACCAGGACCAGCCCGTCAGCACGGTGTACGTCGGTCCGGGCGACGGCGAGTTCGGCGCGTTCCAGCCGGGCGCGGCGAACGCCATGGGCTACGACGACCTCAAGGTCGTCGAGGCGTACCGGTTCCTGCGGTCGATCGCCGAGGGCGCCCCGCACGGGGCGACGCTCGCGGACGCGGTGCACAGCGCGACCGTGCTGGAGGCGATGAGCCGCTCCGCCGAGACCCGCTCCTGGGTGGACGTCGACCCGCAGAGCTGACGACGGGACCGCCCCGTCCCGCTTCCCGGGCCGGCGGCCGCGCAGCCCGAAGGCGGCAGGCGGCAGGCGGCAGGCGGCAGGCGGCAGGCGGCAGGCGGCAGGCGGCAAGGACATCCTGGACCGCGATCGACCCGGCCCGTGGGCGTCTCGACGCGCGGCGGCGCGGCCGGCGTCAGCCGGGGGGTGCGAGCCGCACCAGCGCTCCAGCCCTGAGCACCGCCGAGCAGTAGCTGCGCCCCCGAGAGGCGGCCGGTATCAGCCGGGCGGGCGCGAGCACCGCACCGGCGCTCCCGTGCTGAGAGCCGCCGAACGACAGCCGCGCCCCCAGGCGGCCGCCCGCGTCAGCCGGCCGCCGCGGTCTGGGGCGGCATGTTGTACGGGGTGACCACCTGGATCGCCGACGGCAGCCGGGGCCCCGCCGGGGGCAGCGCGCCATGGGCCCGCATCACGGTGTGGCAGGCCTCGCGCACGTCATGGCGCAGATCGTGGTGCAGGACGACCGACAGCCGGTGCTCGTGCAGCAGCCGGGTGTTGTCGTGGTCGAGGTCGTGCGCGACGAACACGGCGCACTCGCGGCCGAGGTCGGCGAAGGCGCGCAGGGTGGCGATGTTGCCGCCGCCGATGGAGTACACGGCGCGGATCTGCGGATCCCGTTCCAGCGCGGACCGGACGAGGTCGTACTGGGTCGCGTCCAGGCCCTGGCCCTCGGCGATCTCGACGAGCGCGCGCTCGGGACAGCGGGCCCGCATCGCGCTGCGGAAGCCCATCTCGCGCTCCTCCTCGTTGCGGAAGAAGCCGCTGCTCAGGCTGGTGAGCACATTCCCGGGGCGGTCGCCGAGCCACTGCCCCATCAGGTAGGCGGCGGTGGCCCCGGCGGCCCGGTCGTCGATGCCGACATAGGCGAGGCGGGCGCTGGCGGGCAGGTCCGTGACCAGGGTGACCACGGGGATGCCGGCGGCCACCAGCCGGCCGACGGCGGCGGTGACCTCGGGGACGTCCGGCGCCTTCAGGATCACCCCCTGGGAGCCGCGCCGGGCGATCCGGTCCAGGATCGCGACCAGCTCCGCGACCGGTCCGGTCTCCCGGAAGTGGAACCGGGAGCGCAGCACGGCCGGGTGCAGAGCGGGCAACTCGGCCTCCAGAGCGGACCGGACGGCGGTGGTGAACCGCTCCGGCGCCTGCATCACTATGTCGATCATGAAGGTGCGGCCGACGAGTCTGACCTGGGTGCGCTGCCGGTCCAGATCGGCGATGGCCCGCTGCACCTCCTGCGCGGTGGACTCGCGCACCCCTCCCCTGCCGTTGAGCACCCGGTCGACGGTGGCCTCGCTCAGACCGGCCTGACGTGCGATCTCACGGAGCGGGAAGGGATGGCCCACGGCAGGCTCCTCGGAAGTCGTTGAGGGGTTTTTGACGGCCCTCTGCCGGTTGTTCGACGGGTTTGTCATGACAAGAATGGCAGGGCTGAGCCGCCATTGTCATCGAAGGGACGCCGATGTCCTTCACCTCCGCCACCTCCGCGCACGGTCACGCCGGACTGACCGAGCAGGACTGCGATCTGGACGTGTTCCGTTCGCTCGTCGAGCGCACGACCGACCTCGCCGACTTCCCGCACGCCGGGGCGGTGGAGGGAAACGTCCTCGTCTACGACAGCGAGCGCCTGCGCACCGCTGCCCCCGGGTCGGGCCGTGAGCTGCGCGCCGAACTGGTGCGGGCCCTCGCCGACGGTCCCGGGATCGTCGTCTTCCGGGGCGCCTTCCCCGACCCGGCAGTCGTCGACCGGCTCACCGCCGCCTTCGACGCGCTGATCGCCGAGCAGCACGCCTTGGGCGCGACCGCCGGCGACCACTTCGCGAAGCCCGGCGCGAACGACCGCGTCTGGAACGCCCTGGAGAAGGCCGCCCTGTACGACCCGGAGGCGTTCGCCGAGTACTACGCCAATGACGTCCTCGCGCTGGTCTCGCGGGCCTGGCTGGGCCCCGGCTACCAGGTGACCTCGCAGGTCAACGTGGTCAACCCGGGCGGCGCGGCACAGAGCGCGCACCGCGACTACCACCTCGGCTTCCTCTCGAACGAGGCGGCCGCCGCCTACCCGGCGCATGTGCACCGCCTCTCCCCCGTGCTCACGCTCCAGGGCGCGGTCGCGCACTGCGACATGCCGGTGGAGTCGGGCCCCACGCTGTACCTGCCGTACTCGCAGACGTACGAGCCGGGCTATCTGGCGTGGCGGCTGCCCGAGTTCCAGGCGTACTTCGACGAGCACCGCGTCCGGCTGCCGCTCGCCAAGGGCGACGCGGCCTTCTTCAACCCGGCCGTCTTCCACGCCGCGGGCACCAACCGCACGACCGACGTACGCCGGGCGGCCAATCTGCTCCAGGTGTCCTCGGCCTTCGGGCGCGCGATGGAGACCGTGGACCGGGAGGCGGTGGCGAACGCGGTCTTCCCGGTGCTGCTGAAGCGCCGGGCGCAGGGCGTGGGCGACGAGTGGCTGGAGCGGGTCGTCGCCGCGAGCGCCGAGGGCTACCCCTTCCCGACCAACCTCGACAGCGATCCGCCGGTGGACGGCCTGGCCCCGCCCTCGCAGGCGGACGTCGTACGGCGGGCGCTGCAAGAGGAGTGGACCCCGCAGGCACTCCGGGACGCACTGCGGGCCGGCGCCGAGCGCCGCGTCAGCTGAAAGGATCTTCGGCACATGGGACTTCTCGACGACAAGGTCGTCCTCGTCAACGGCGGCAGCCAGGGGGTCGGCGCGGCCATCGCGCGGGCCGCGGTGCGCGAGGGCGCGCGCGTCGCCGTCACGGGGCGGCGGCCGGAGCCGGGCGAGGCGCTGGTGAAGGAGCTGACCGCCGAGGGCGGCACGGCGCTGTTCGTCCGGGCCGACCTGACGGACGCCGCGCAGACGAAGGCGGCGGTGGCCGAGACCGTGGCCGCGTACGGCCGGGTCGACTGCCTCGTCAACTCGGCGGGGCTGACCTCCCGGGGCACGCTCCTGGACACCACCCCGGAGCTGTTCGACCAGCACATCGCGATCAACCTCAAGGCGCCGTTCTTCGCCATGCAGGCGGTGGTCGCCGACATGCTGGCCCGCGAGGCGCCCGGCACGATCGTCAACATCATCACCTCGTCGGCGCACGGCGGCCAGCCGTTCCTGGCGCCGTACGTCGCCGCCAAGGCGGGCCTGATCGGCCTGACCCGCAACGCGGCGCACGCCCACCGCTTCGACCGGGTCCGGATCAACGGCCTCAACATCGGCTGGACGGCCACCGAGGGCGAGGACGCGACACAGCGGGCGTTCCACGGCGCCGGCGACGACTGGCGCGAGCAGGCCGCGGCCAGACTGCCCATGGGCAAGCTCGGCCAGCCGGACGAGATCGCCGACTTCGTGGTCTTCCTCCTGTCCGACCGATCGGGCGTGGTCACCGGATCAGTGATCGACTGGGACCAGAACGTCCTGGGCGGCCTGGACTGAACAACCACCCTCCGATCCCGTCCAGCGCCCCCTCCGATCCCGCCCAGCAATCCTTTCCAACCCGTCCAGCGATCCTTTCCGATCCCGTCCAGCGATCCTTTCCGATCCCGTCCGGCGATTCCTTTGAGCCCGTCCGACGTTTGAGGACAAGTTCTTCCTTTGAGCCCGTCCGGCGATTGAGGACAAGGTCTTTTGAGCCCGTCCGGCGATTGAGGACGAGCCCGAAGGGCGAACGGGGCCCGGGGCAGCGCCCCGGCACCAGACAGCAACCAAAACACACACGAAAGCAGCGGAGCGCATGCGCATCGGAATCCTAGGCCTCGGCCGCATCGGCGCCTTCCACGCCGAGACCCTCTCCGGACTCGACGTCGTCGAGTCGCTCGTCGTGACCGACCCGTTCGCGGAGGCGGCCAAGTCCGCCGCCGAGCGGTTCGGGGCCGAGGTCGTCGACTCGCCCGAGGCCCTGCTGGCCGCCGGCGTGGACGGCATCGTCGTCGCCGCCGCGACCGACGCCCACCCCGCGCTGATCCTGGCCGGCGTCGAGGCCGGCATCCCCGTGTTCTGCGAGAAGCCCGTCGCCAAGACGATGGCCGAGGGCGTCGAGGTCCTCAAGGCCGTCCAGGGCAGCGCGGTGCCCATCCAGATCGGCTACAACCGCCGCTTCGACGCCGGTTTCGTCGCCGCGCGGGCGGCCGTGCAGTCGGGCGAGCTGGGCAAGCTGCACACGGTCCGCTCGACCACGCTGGACCCGGCCCCGCCGCCGGCCGCGTACATCGCCGCCTCCGGGGGCATCTTCCGGGACTGCTCGGTGCACGACTTCGACATCATCCGCTGGGTGACGGGCCGCGAGGTGACCGAGGTGTACGCGGTCGGCGGCAACCGGGGCGCCGAGTACATCAAGGAGGCGGGCGACGCCGACACCACCGGCGCGATCCTGACCCTCGACGACGGCACGATCGCGGTGGTCTCCAACTCCCGCCACAACGCGCGCGGTTACGACGTCCGGATGGAGATCCACGGCTTCACGGACTCGATCGCCGTCGGCCTGGAGGACAAGCTGCCGCTGCGCTCGGTGGAGCCCGGCGTCACGTTCCCCGCGGGCACCCCGCACGACTTCTTCATGGACCGCTTCACGGCCGCCTACCGCGCCGAACTCACCGCGTTCACCGAGGTCGTGGCCGGCACCCGCACCTCGCCCTGCACGGTCGAGGACGCCCTGGAGGCGGGCTGGATCGCGGACGCGTGCACGCTGTCCCTGCACGAGCACCGGCCGGTGACGATCGCCGAGGTGCGAGCCTCCTGACCCCACGGGCCGGGCGATGGGAACCGCTGTGCAGCGCTTCCCGTCGCCCGGCCCGTCCTCACCTCGCGGCCGGCGCCGCCGGCAGGTTGAAGATGTGGTCGGGCGAGATGATCTTCGTGATCGCGTCGCCGAACAGGGTGCTGGGCTCCTCGTTCTTGTAGTTGATGTCGGTGTTCAGCACGACGACGAGCGTCGTGCGCTCGGACGGCAGATAGATCGTCAGCGACTCGTAGCCGGGCAGCGAGCCGTTGTGGCCGATCCAGCCCTGCACATTGAAGATGCCGAGACCGTATCCGGCGCCCGGGATCGTGGTGGGCGGGGTGATCAGCCGCTGCCGCTGGGTGGCCGCGCTGATCATCCGGTCGCCGTCCGGCAGTACGCCCGTGGCGACGGTGCGCGCCCAGATCCGCAGGTCCTCCAGCGTGGAGATCATCGCGCCGGCCGCCCAGCCCCAGGAGGGGTTCCAGTCGGCCGAGTCCTCGACCTTCCCGGTCGCGGTCTGGTTCGTGTAGCCCTGGGAGTGCGGGGTCGGGAACTCGTTGCCGGTCGGGAAGAGGGTGTCCTTCAGCCCCACCGGGTCCAGGATGTGCTCCTGGACGTAGTCGTTGAGCTGCTGGCCGCTCATCTTCTCGATGACCAGGCCGAGCAGGATCAGGTTGGTGTTGCAGTAGTAGAACTCCGCGCCCGGCTGGAACAGCACGGGGTGCTTGAAGGAGTAGTCGAGCAGCTGCTGCGGGGTGAACGGCCGCTGCGGGTCGGACGTCAGCGCCTTGAAGAAGTCCTCGTCCTCCGAGTAGTTGAACAGTCCGCTGCGCATGCCGGCCAGCTGCCGCAGGGTGATCCTGTCCCCGTTCGGCACGTCGTCGACGTACTCGTCGATGGTGTCGTCGAGGCCGACCTTGCCCTCGTCGACCAGCTGGAGCAGGCCCGTGACGGTGAACGTCTTGGTCTCGCTGCCGATCCGCATGAACAGATCCGGGTTCATCGCACGCCCGGTGCTCTTGTCGGCGACGCCGAACGACTTCAGGTACCGGCCCTTGTCGGGCGTCCAGATGCCGACGCTGACGCCGGGCACCTTCGCCTGCTTCATGACCCGCTGGACGGCGTCGTCGACCTGTTGCTGCACGGCGGGGGTGAGTGCCACGACGCCGTCCCCGGAGGAGGACGGCGAGGGCGGTTCGGTCACGGTCGCGAAGCCGGCGGCCGAGGACGGCACTGCCGTCGCGGCCCCGCCCACGGCCGGGATCAACAGCGCCCCTGCCGCGAGGGCGACGACGAACCCGCTGCGCAGTCGAGGATACGGGTGTGTCATGGGCTCGCTCCCGCTCGATCGAGGAGGTTTGCGCCGCAGGCCACAGCCGCACCAGGGGGCACGGGCCGCATGCGGCCCATCACC
Organism: Streptomyces sp. NPDC001858; assembly: GCF_053594615.1. Lineage (NCBI taxonomy): Bacteria > Bacillati > Actinomycetota > Actinomycetes > Kitasatosporales > Streptomycetaceae > Streptomyces > Streptomyces sp. NPDC001858. The sequence goes on along the minus strand of NZ_JBSFEV010000028.1, from coordinate 5,271 downwards.
ACCACCATACGAGCGCGGGCGCGCCGTCGCCTGTCGACGACGGCGCGACGCGCCCGGTGACGAACGCCCGACGACCCGTGATGCGCGTCAGGCCCCGCAGGACCGCAGGAACTTCCGGGTCCGCTCCGCGATGGGCAGCGGCCGGTCCGGCTCGCACGGGTACATGTCCTGTTCGACGATCGCGAACAACTCGACGCCCAGGCGCTGCGCCGCGACCAGCACCGGCTCCAACTCCGGCACGCCGGACGGCGGTTCGCACATCACTCCACGCTGGACGGCGGGACCGAACGGCACCCCGTCGCGCACCACCTCGGCGAGGATCGCCGGATCGACCTGCTTGAGGTGCAGGTAGCCGATGCGTTCGCCGTAGGTCTCGATCAGCTGGACGCTGTCGCCGCCGCAGTAGGCGTAATGACCGGTGTCCAGGCAGAGGTTGACCAGTTCGGTGTCGGTGGAGTCCAGGAAGCGCTCGACGTGGTCCTCGGTGTCGATGTGGGTGTCTGCGTGCGGATGGACGACGAGGTCCAGGCCGTACGTCTCCTTCACCTCGTGTCCGAGACGCTCCATGCCCTTGGTGAGGTGCGCCCACTGCTCGCCCGTCAGCTCCGGCGGTTCCAGGATCTCGGCCGTCTTGTCGTCCCGCCAGAAGGACGGGATGACGACGAGGTGCTTCGCGCCCATCGCCTCGGTGAGCGCGGCCACCTGGCTCACGTGCGCCCAGGTGTCCTCCCAGACCGACGGGCCGTGGTGCAGCCCCGTGAAGACCGTGCCCGCGGACACCTTCAGGCTGCGCTTGGCCACCTCGTCGGTGAGTCGCGCCGGGTCGGTCGGCAGATACCCGTAGGGGCCGAGTTCGATCCATGAGTAGCCGGCCTCGGCGACCTCGTCCAGGAAGCGTTCCCAGGGCACCTGTCCGGGATCGTCGGGGAACCACACGCCCCAGGAGTCGGGGGCCGAGCCGACGCGGATGCGGTCGAGCGCGTTCGTCATGTCAGGGCGTCTCCTCTGCGGGGGTCGCCACCGGGGCGGTGAGGTCCTTCTCCTCCGGGAGCTCCTCGACGTCGACGCCGCGGACCTGGGCCAACTCGTGCTTGAGGGCGGCGAGTTCGGTGCCGCCGGCCATGTGGTTGGTGAGTTCTTCCAGGCTGACCTGGCTACGGTCGGCGGTGAGTTCCATGGTGCCCAGGCGCAGCACGCTGAAGTGGTCGCCGACCATGTAGGCGTGGTGCGGGTTGTGGGTGATGAAGATGACCCCGAGGCCGCGGTCGCGGGCGGCGGCGATGTACTTGAGCACGACGCCGGACTGCTTGACGCCGAGGGCGGCGGTGGGCTCGTCCAGGATGAGGACCCGGGCCCCGAAGTACACCGCGCGGGCGATGGCCACGCACTGGCGCTGGCCGCCCGACAGGGTGCCGATGGGCTGCTCCAGGTCGTCCAGGACGATGCCCATGTTGCGCAGCTCTTCGTCCGCGGTCTTCTTCATCTTCTCGATGTCGAGACGGCGTACGGGCCAGGGGCCCTTGGTCAGCTCGGAGCCGAGGAAGAAGTTGCGCCACACCGGCATCAGCGGGACCGTCGCGAGGTCCTGGTAGACGGTGGCGATGCCCTTGTCGAGGGCCTCGCGCGGGGTGGTGAACCGCACCGGCGTGCCGTCGACGAGGAACTCGCCCTCGGTGTGCTGGTGCAGCCCGGAGATGATCTTGATGAGGGTGGACTTGCCGGCGCCGTTGTCGCCCAGGACGCAGGTCACCTTGCCGGGGTGCACGGTCAGGCTGACCCCGTGCAGGGCATGGATGTTGCCGTACGCCTTGCCCGCGTTGCGGAGTTCGACGATCGCCCCGTCCGTGCTCTCGGGAGCGATGTCCGCGATGACGGCCCCGTGGGTGCCGGTCTTCTTGCTGGAGCTGGATGTCATGGGGGTCACCTCCGGGTCGCCGTGCGGCTGACCCACAGATTGATCAGGACGGCGCCCAGGAGCATGACGCCGAGGAAGGCCTTGAACCAGTCGGGGTTCCAGCCGGCGTAGACGATGCCCTGCTGCACCATGCCGAACATGAACGCGCCGAAGACCGGGCCGATCGCGCTGCCGGCGCCGCCGGTCAGCAGACAGCCGCCGATCACCGCCGCGGAGATGTAGATCAGCTCCTGGCCGACGCCTTCGCCGGACTGCACGGTGTTGAAGGTGAAGAGCTGGTGCATGCCGACGAACCAGGCGCCGAAGCCGACCAGCATGAACAGCGAGATCTTCGTGAACGTCACGGGCACGCCGACCGCCCGTGCACTGTCCTGGTTGCCGCCGACCGCGAAGATCCAGTTGCCGTACTTGGTGCGCAGCAGGACCCAGGTGGCCAGGGCCGCGAAGACCAGCCAGTACACGATGGTGATCTTCACCTGGACGCCGCCGACCTCGAAGGACGAGGCGAAGACGTCCTTGGCCTGGCCGAAGCCGTCCATGTCGCTGATGTCGTCGGTGGCCACGTTCGTGGTGACCAGCTTGGTCACCGCGAGGTTGACGCCCTGGAGGATCAGGAAGGTGCCCAGGGTGATCAGGAAGCTGGGCAGCCCGGTCTTGACGACCATCCACCCGTTGAAGAAGCCGACCGCCAGCGACACGATCAGGGCGGCGACGACGCCCACCCACACGTTCATGCTGAGCTGGTAGGCGAGCATGCTCGCGGTGAGCGCCGAGGTGATGACGGCGACACCGGCCGAGAGGTCGAACTCGCCGCCGATCATCAGGAGCGCCACGGGCAGCGCCATGATCCCGATCGTCGACGACTGGTAGAGGATGTTGGCCATCGAGCTGCCCTCGCGCACCGGTGGCGCGGAGATCAGGAAGAACACGTACACCGCGACGGCGCCGAGGAAGACGCCGACTTCGGGACGGGCCAACAGACGTAGGGCTAGCGGGCGTTGCGCGGTCCGGCCGTCGGTCTTCTGCGGGCCGGAGGCCGGCGGTGTTCCCACCGCCGGCTCGGCATGCTGGGTCATGCTCATCACCGGGTGCCCTTCGCGGCGAACGCGGCCACCGCGTCGACGTTCGTCTTGTCGACGAAGGCGGGGCCGGTCAGCACCGGGGCCTCGCCGCCGCCCATGTAGTTGCCGTTGTTCTTGTACAGCCAGAGCGAGTCGATCGCGAGGTAGCCCTGGAGGTAGGGCTGCTGGTCGACCGCGAACTCGACCGTGCCCTTGCTGATGGCGGAGGTCAGGTCCTTGTTGAGGTCGAAGGTGGCGACCTTGGCCTTGCTGCCCGCGTCGGTCACCGACTGCCCCGCCGTCAGGGCGAAGGGGGCGCCGAGGGTGACGACGTAGTCGATGGCCTTGTCCTGGGTCAGCTTGGCGGTGATCGTCGACTTCACCGACGGCATGTCGGTGCCGGTGACGTACAGGACCTCGGTGGATCCGGTGAACGTCTTCTTCACACCGTTGCAGCGCTGGGTCAGGCCGATGTTGCCCTGCTCCTGGATGACGCAGACGGCCTTCTTGGCGCCCGCCTCGTTCAGCCGCTTGCCGAGCGCCTCGCCCGCCACCGTCTCGTCCTGGCCGAAGAACTCCATCAGCCCGAGCTTCTGCCAGTCGCTCACCCCGGAGTTGAGGCCGACCACGGGTATCTTCGCGGCCGTCGCCTTGGCTATGACGTCCTTGAGGGCGTCGGGCTTGGCGAGGGTGACCGCGATGCCGTCGACCTTCTGGTCGATGGCGTTCTGCACCAGGTTGGCCTGGCCGCCCGCGCTCGGGTCGGCGGAGTAGACCAGCTTGACGTTGTCCTTGGCAGCGGCGGCCTCGGCGCCCTTGCGGACGATGTCCCAGAAGGTGTCACCGGGCGACTGGTGGGTCACCAGCGCGACGGTCATCTGAGGGGTACTCGCCTTGCCCGCGGAAGCGCCGTCCGCGCTCTCCTCGGACTTCTTGCCGCCGGAGCTGCTGGAGCAGCCCGCGACGGTCAGGGCCACGGCCGCGGCCATGGCCACGATCGGGGCGATTCTGCGCGAGCGGGAGGGAGAGCTTTCCATCTTTCCTGCACCTCACTGTGCGACGGGGGGAAATGACGGGGAAGGGGAGGCGATCACAGGGATCCGGGGCCCGTTTCACTTCAGATTGGGGCCATGGAGCCAGGTCCGCGACTGTTCGGCTGTCTCGGACTCGGCCCGTGCACTGATGGGACCGGATCCAACTCCCTCGGGAAGCTCACTGTCAATACTTTGTTAAGACATCATTTCACGAGCAGGTCCGAATGTAAGAACAAAGTATTGACAGTGTGAGCCTCTGGGACCTACACCTGGGACACGCCATTCCCCGACCACCGAAGGAGTCTCTCAAATCGCCCATCCGGCCCGGCCACCGGACCTGATCACGACCCCACCGCCCCCAGGAGGCGCCCCCATGGCCAAGACCGGCGGCCGCACCCGCGCCGTGCCCGGCTCCGCGCTCGACGCGCTGCACTTCGCGCTGGACCGCACGAGCCCCGTGCCGCTCTACTACCAGCTCGCCCAGCAGTTGGAGGCGGCGATCGAGCAGGGCGCGCTCGCCCCGGGCAACCTGCTGGGCAATGAGATCGACCTGTCGACCCGCCTCGGCCTGTCCCGCCCGACCGTCCGCCAGGCCATCCAGTCACTGGTCGACAAGGGCCTGCTGGTGCGCCGCCGCGGAGTCGGCACGCAGGTCGTGCACAGCCAGGTGAAACGACCGCTGGAACTGAGCAGCCTCTACGACGACCTGGAGAGCGCCGGCCAGGGACCGACCACGCACGTCCTGCGCAACGAACGCGTGCCGGCGCCCGCCGACGTCGCGGCGGCGCTCGGGATCGCGGAGGGCGGCGAGGTCACGGTCCTGGAGCGGCTGCGCGCCACCCATGGGCAGCCGGTGGCGTTCCTGTGCAACTACCTGCCCCCGGCGCTCCTGGACCTCGACACGGAGCGCCTGGAGTCGACCGGTCTGTACCGGCTGCTGCGCTCGGCGGGCATCGCCCTGCACAGCGCCCGCCAGACCGTCGGCGCCCGCTCCGCCACCGTCGAGGAAGCCGCCCTCCTCACCGAACAGGCGGGGGCGGCCGTGCTGACCATGCAGCGCACCTCGTACGACGACACCGGCCGCCCGGTCGAGTACGGGACGCACATCTACCGTGCGTCCCGTTACGCGTTCGACTTCCAGCTCCTGGTCAGGGCCTGAGACCTGCCCGGGACGGCAGACATTGGTTGCGCTCCGTGCGAGCCGCCCGTCTGGGCATTCATGCTGGAATCGGCGGGCCCGACGAACCATGAGGAGAAGACC
>NZ_JBSFEV010000027.1:0-132085 GCF_053594615.1 Streptomyces sp. NPDC001858 | reverse complement strand
CTCTCCCTGCCCGGCTCGCCGATCCTCTACTACGGCGACGAGATCGGCATGGGCGACAACATCTGGCTCGGCGACCGCGACGCCGTCCGCACGCCGATGCAGTGGACACCGGATCGCAACGCAGGTTTTTCGTCCTGTGACCCCGGGCGGCTCTTCCTGCCGACCATCATGGATCCCGTCTACGGGTACCAGGTGGCCAACGTCGAGGCGTCGATGTCGTCGCCCTCCTCGCTGCTGCACTGGACCCGGCGCATGATCGAGATCCGCAAGCAGAATCCCGCCTTCGGGCTCGGGACGTACACCGAACTGCAGTCCTCCAACCCGGCCGTCCTCGCGTTCCTGCGCGAGGCCCCCCTCACCGCGGACGGCGGGGACGACCTGGTGCTGTGCGTGCACAACTTCTCACGCTTCGCACAGCCCACCGAGCTGGACCTGAGCCGCTTCAACGGGCGGTATCCGGTGGAGCTGTTCGGCGGGGTGCGCTTCCCGGCGGTCGGCGAACTGCCCTACCTGCTCACCCTGGCCGGGCACGGCTTCTACTGGTTCAGGCTGCGCAAGGACGCGGTCTAGAACCCCGGGGCGGGACGGTTTCCGCTGTCCCGCCCGGGGCACGCATCACTCACACCCCGACCCCCCGGGGAAAGGAATGTGACACATATGGCGGAGACTGTCACACTTTCCGGCAAAACCAGCCCCGGCCTCCTCGCGTCGTTGGACCCCCTGCTGCGGGAGTGGCTCCCCCGGCAGCGCTGGTTCGCCGGCAAGGGGCGTCCGATCACCGGTTTCTCGCTGGTGGCGGCCACCGAGCTGCTGCCCGCCGGGGCCCGCCTCGGTCTGTACCACCTGCTGGTGCGCGCCCGTCAGGGAGCCGCGCCCGGCGACTGCTACCAACTGCTGATCGGCGTCCGCGCGGCCCTTCCGCCCCGGCTGGCCCCCGCCCTGATCGGCCATGTGACGGACGGCCCGCTGGCCGGGCGGACCGTGTTCGACGCCCTCTACGACACCCGGCCCGCCGAGGTGCTGCTGGAGGCCTTGCGCACCCGGGCCCGGATCGGCGGACTGCGCTGCGAACGCGACCCGGGGCAGGAGATCCGCTCGGGGCTGGTCCCGCGCCGCCTGACCGGCGAACAGTCGAACTCGTCGGTCATCTATGGAGATACGTTCATCCTGAAGCTTCTGCGCCGGGTCGTGCCGGGCGTCAATCCCGACCTGGAGCTGCCGCTGGCGCTGGCCCGCGAGGGCTGCCCCCGGGTGCCCGCCCCGACCGCGTGGCTGCTCGCGGACCCGAGCGCGGGCGAGGGCGAGGGCGAAAGGGACGGCGAGGGCGAGGCGTACGTGCTGGCGGTGCTCCAGCCCTATGTCCAGGGCGCGGCGGACGGCTGGGAGCTGGCGCTGCGGGAACTGGCCAAGGGCGAGGACTTCGTCGCGGAGGCGCGAGCGCTGGGCCGGGCCACCGCCGAGGTGCACGGGGCCCTGGCCCGGGCGCTGCCCACGGCGACGCTGGGGCATGCGCAGATCGGGCCGATGGCGGACGGCATGACCGAGCGGCTCGACGCGGCCGCGCAGGCGGTGCCCGCGCTGCGCCCGTACGCGCCCGCGCTGCGCACCGCCTTCACCGCGCTGGCCGACCTCGCCGCCGAGGGCTGCACCTGGACCGCCCAGCGCGTCCACGGCGATCTGCACCTCGGGCAGTGCCTGCGGGCGGCCTCCGGCCAGTGGGCGCTGATCGACTTCGAGGGGGAGCCCGCCCGGCCGCTGGCCGAGCGGCGGATGCCCCAGCCGGCCGTGCGGGACGTGGCGGGCATGCTGCGCTCCTTCGACTACGCGGCCCGGTCGGCCGACCCGCCCGCCCCGGGCTGGGCGCACGCCTGCCGGGCGGCGTACTGCTCCGGGTACGCCGAGGCGGCGGGCGTCGACCCGCGCACCGACCCCGTGCTGCTGCGTGCCTACGAAACGGACAAGGCGGTCTACGAGGTCGTCTACGAAGCCCGGCACCGCCCCGACTGGCTCCCCGTCCCCCTGGCCGCGATACATCGGCTCGCCGCGCCCGACCTGCCTTGAGGAGGCTCCGTACGTGACTCCCCCGAAGAAGAAGGCCACCGCGAAGAAAGCAGTGACCAAGAAGGCCGCGGACAAGAAGGCGGCCGGCGACGAGGGGGTGGCCGAGAAGGCCGTGAGCAAGAAGGCCGTCGGCAAGAAGGCGCCGGCCAAAAAGGCACCAGCCAAGCAGGCACTGGCCAAGAAGGCGGCAGGAGTCGCGAAAGCCGCCGCGAAGAAGCCCGAGCAGCCCGTGGCGCCTGTGGTGCGAGTGCCGCCCGTGGTGCCTGCGGCACCCGTGCCGCCGCTCGAAGCGACCCCCTCCCCCACCCCCGCTCTCGACGCCGTCGACCGTGAGCGGCTGCTGCACGGCACGCATCACGATCCGCACGCCGTGCTCGGCGCGCATCCGGCGTCCGGCGGGATCGTCTTCCAGGCGCTGCGCCCGTACGCGCGGTCCGTCACCGTCCTGTCGGGCGCTCTGCGCGCCGAGCTGCACGACGACGGCGACGGCTTCTTCTCCGGTCTGCTGCCCCTGGTCGAGGTTCCGGCGTACCGGCTGCTCGTGGAGTACGACGGCACGGCCGTGGAGACCGAGGACGCCTACCGTTTCCTGCCCACGCTGGGCGACCTGGACCTGCATCTGATCGGCGAGGGCCGGCACGAGCAGTTGTGGACGGTGCTCGGCGCGCACCCGACGGTCCACGAGGGCGTGCCCGGCACGGGTTTCTGCGTGTGGGCGCCGAACGCGCGCGGGGTGCGGCTGGCCGGCACCTTCAACTTCTGGGACAGCACCGGGTACCCGATGCGCTCCCTCGGCTCGTCCGGGATCTGGGAGCTGTTCGTGCCCGGGATCGGCGAGGGCGAGCTGTACAAGTTCGACATCACCCGCCCCGACGGCTCGCACACCCTGCGCGCCGACCCGATGGCGCGGCGTACGGAGGTCCCGCCCGCGACCTCGTCGATCGTGACCGCCTCGCACTACGAGTGGGGCGACGAGGAGTGGCTGGCCCGGCGGGCCGAGACGCCGGTGCACGAGGCCCCGTTCTCCGTCTACGAGGTCCATCTGCCGTCCTGGCGACCGGGCCTGACGTACCGTCAACTCGCCGAGCAGCTGCCCGCATACGTCAGGGACCTGGGCTTCACGCACGTCGAGCTGATGCCGGTGGCCGAGCATCCCTTCGGCGGCTCGTGGGGCTACCAGGTCACCGGCTTCTACGCGCCGACGGCCCGGCTCGGCACGCCGGACGACTTCAAGTGCCTGGTGGACGCGCTGCACCGGGCCGGCGTCGGCGTCCTGATGGACTGGGTGCCGGCGCACTTCCCGCGCGACGAGTGGGCGCTGGCCGAGTTCGACGGGCGTCCGCTGTACGAGCACGAGGACCCGCTGCGGGCCGCGCACCCCGACTGGGGGACGCTGGAGTTCGACTTCGGGCGGCGCGAGGTGCGCAACTTCCTGGTGGCCAACGCCAGTTACTGGTGCGAGGAGTTCCATGTCGACGGGCTGCGGGTGGACGCCGTCGCCTCCATGCTCTACCTCGACTACTCGCGCGAGGACGGTCAGTGGACGCCGAACGAGCACGGCGGCCGGGAGAACCTGGACGCGGTGGCGTTCCTCCAGGAGATGAACGCGACGGTGTACCGGCGCAGTCCCGGGGTCGTCACCATCGCGGAGGAGTCCACGGCCTGGGACGGCGTCACGCGGGCCACCCACCATCCGGGGCCGAGCGGCTTCGGCGGGCTGGGTTTCGGCCTGAAGTGGAACATGGGGTGGATGCACGACTCGCTGCAGTACATGGGCCACGAGCCGGTGCACCGCCGCTTCCACCACGACGAGATGACCTTCTCGATGGTCTACGCGTACAGCGAGAACTACGTGCTGCCGCTGTCGCACGACGAGGTGGTGCACGGGAAGCGCTCGCTGGTGTCGAAGATGCCCGGGGACTGGTGGCAGCAGCGCGCCGACCTGCGGGCGTACCTGGCGTTCATGTGGGCCCACCCGGGCAAGCAACTCCTCTTCATGGGGCAGGAGTTCGCGCAGGGCGCGGAGTGGTCGGAGGCGCACGGCCCGGACTGGTGGCTGCTGGACCCGGCGTACGGCGCCGAGGCCGATCACCGGGGGGTCAGAGACCTGGTCCGGGACCTCAACACCGTCTACCGGTCGACCCCGGCCCTGTGGCAGCGCGACACCGACCCCGCGGGCTTCCAGTGGGTGGTGGGGGACGCGGCCGAGGACAACGTCTTCGCGTTCCTGCGATACGACGCCGGGGGCGCCCCGCTGCTGTCCGTCTCCAACCTCTCGCCCGTCGTCCGCCACGACTACGCGCTGGGCGTCCCCGACGACGTCCCGGCCTGGCACGAGATCCTCAACACGGACGCGGCCGGGTACGGGGGCAGCGGCGTCGGTAACCCGGACCCGCTGAAACCGGAGCCCACACCCTGGCACGGCAGGCCGGCCGGCATCCGGCTGACGCTGCCGCCCCTGGCCACGCTGTGGCTGCGCCCGGCGTGACGGTCGTCGCCCCGCCCTGGTGGGCGGGGCGGCTCGCGGGACGACGAACAGTCACCGCGTCAGTGCAGTCACCGCGTCAGCGCGGTCAGTGCAGCAGCACGGGCAGCGTGGACAGGCCGTGCATCATGCGTGAGGGCGAGCGGAGCAGTTCTTCCTCGGGCACCGCCAGTCGCAGGTCGGGGTATCGGTCGAGCAGAGTGCTGAACACGATGCCGACCTCGGCTCGGGCCAGTTGCGCCCCCAGGCAGTAGTGGATGCCGTGGCCGAAGGACAGGTGACCGTTCGCGTTGCGGGTGATGTCCAGGGTGTCGGCCGACGGGAAGCGCTCTTCGTCCCGGTTGGCGGCGATCACCGCGAAGTGCACCACCGCACCCTCGGGGAGACTCACACCGCCCACCTCCATGGGTTCCGCGAGGTAGGCGTTCTGCGTGACCTGCCCCGGACCGTCGAAGCGCAGGAACTCCTCGATCGCGGAGTCCATGAGCTCGGGTCGCTCGCGCAGGAGTTCCAGCTGATCGCGGTGGGTGAGCAGCGCGTGCACGCCGTTGCCGATCACGTTGACCGTGGTCTCGTGGCCGGCGAGCAGCATGATGAAGAACGTCGAGGTGAGTTCGTCCTCGCTGAGCCTGTCCTCACCGTCGCGCATGGCGATGAGATCGGACAGCAGGTCGTCCGTGGGCTCAAGGCGTTTCGCACTGATCAGTTCCCGGCTGTATTCGAGCAAGGACGTGACGGCCTTCTCGAAGTCCTCGTAGCCGTAGGCGCCGATGTTCGCGATCGTGTGCGTCCACTCGCGGAAGTGGACACGGCCTTCTTCCGGGATGCCGAGCAGCTCGCAGATCACGTTCAGCGGCAGCGGGTACGCCAGAGCGGTGATCAGGTCGATGGGTTCCGTCTGATCGGCGGCGGCGAGGAGCTCGTCGGTCATCTCCTGGATACGGGGAATCAGCTTCTCGACCCTGCGCTTGGTGAACAGCGGGGCCACCAGTTTCCGCAGGCGAGTGTGGGCCGGCGGGTCGTTGTGGAGCGCGTTCGAATGAATGCCGCGAGCCACGTCCTCGGGGAGCTTGTCGGCGAGGAAGCCGGCGCGCCAACCGCCCCTGATGAGTCGCGGATCGGCCATCAGCGCGCGGGATTCCTCATAGCCGGTCACCAGCCAGCCGGACGTTCCCATGGGCGAGGTGAAGGGGTGGATCACCCCTTTGGCCGCCATGGCGGCGTACATGGCGTGCCGCTCCTCGCCGAGGACGGCGCCGAACGGATTGGGTTCGGCTTCGGTGTTCGTCACGTCAGGCACTCTCACTCTTTCCACTGGGCAGTCGAACTTCCCGACACAGGGCTCGTGTTGGGCACTCGACACCAAGACACCGGCGGCCCGTTCGCCGTAACAACCCGCGGATGAGACGTAGCGCACACCGAGCGCGGCGGAGCGCCCGCGCACCGACGGCGGCGAGGGGCGGGGGCGGCGGTGACCGGGGGCGGCGGGAGCGGCACGGGCGGAGAAGGTCTACACCATTGACATGTCCATCGTCGGCCCCCTTCAATGCGGTGGACCAGTGCGAGATCCCCCGCTCCGCGCACGAGAAGGGCCCCGTATGTTCACACCCGCCGCCGCCCGCCTGTGGCCCCGGTCCCTGTTAAGGCTGTTCACGCTGCTCGCCGTGCTGCTCGGACTGCAGACCGGGGTGCCCCAGACCGCCCGGGCGGCAGCCGACTTCAAAGTGCTCGCCTTCTACGGCGGTACGGAGGACCAGGCACACATCAGCTTCGACAAGGAGGCCAACTCCTGGTTCCCGCAGGCCGGCGCGCAGTACGGCTTCTCGTACACGGCGACCACCGACTGGAACCAGCTGAACACCGCCAACCTGGCCAATTACCAGGTGGTGATGTTCCTCGACGACTATCCCCACACCGCCGCCCAGCGGTCCGCGTTCCAGACGTACATGAACAACGGCGGCGGCTTCCTGGGGTTCCACGTCTCGGCGTTCACCACGGACAGCAGTGACTGGTCCTGGTACCACAACACCTTGCTCGGCACCGGCGCCTTCCGGAACAACACCTGGTGGCCGACCGCCGAGACGCTCACGATCGACGACCGCACCCATGCGGCGACGGCAGGCCTGCCGGCCACCATCACGTCCTCGGTCAGCGAGTGGTACAGCTGGCAGAACGACCTGCGGCAGAACCCGGCCATCGACATCCTGGCGTCCATGGCGCCCTCGACCTTCCCGGTCGGCACGGACGCCAACCAGTCCTGGTACAGCGGCTACTACCCGATCGCCTGGACCAACCGCAACTACAAGATGTTCTACGCCAACTTCGGCCACAACTACATGGACTACTCCACCGACACCGCCCTGTCCTCCACCTTCGCCAGCGCCCAGCAGAACCAACTGCTCATCCAGGGCCTGCGCTGGCTGGGCGGGCAGTCCGGCCCGGTCCCCCCGCCCACCGAACCCACCGGGGCGATCCACGGCTACGGCGGCAAATGCGTGGACGTCGCCGGCGCCAACAGCGCCAACGGCACCGCGGTGCAGCTCTACGACTGCAACGGCACCGGCGCACAGAACTGGACGGTGGCCACGGACGGCAGCCTGCGGTCGCTCGGCAAGTGCATGGACATCGCCTCGGCCGGCACCGCCAACGGCACCAAGGTGCAGCTCTACGACTGCAACGGCACCGGCGCACAGAAGTGGCAGCCCGGCGCGAACGGCTCGCTGGTGAACCCGGTGTCCGGGAAGTGCCTGGACGCGACCGGCCCCAGCTCCGACAACGGCACCCGGCTGCAGATCTGGACGTGCAACGGCGCCGCCAACCAGAGCTGGACACTGCCCTCCTGACAGACCGGCGAACCGCTACGGTCCTGCGACGTCCGTGCCGGAGGCCACGGCAGCGGAGAATACGGAGGAGGAGACGGCCTCTCCGTACTGCGCCAACGCTTCCGGCACCTCGCCGCTGAACACCACCCCCAGCCGCTGCGTGGCCCGGGTCAGCGCCACGTACAGGTCGCTCGTGCCGTACCGCCCGGGCTCCACCACCAGCACGGAATCGAACTCCAGCCCCTTGGACTGGCGCGGGTCGAGCAGCACGACGGCCCGTGTCAGGTCGGGTTCCGCGCCCGCCGTCACCCCGTCCAGCCGGGCGGCCAGCGCGCGGTGCAGGTCGCGCGGGGCGATCACCGCCAGTCGTCCCTCGGCGGGAGTGAGTTCGGCCACCGCCTTGGCCACCGCGCCGGGCAGGTCGTCCACCGCACGCCGTACCCACGGACGTACGCCCGTCGAGCGCACCGAACTCGGCGGCTCGAAGTCCGGCTGCTCGGCGCGGACCACCGCGGCCGCCATGTCCATGATCTCGGACGGGGTGCGGTAGTTGACCCCGAGGCGCGTGTGCTCCCAGCGGTCCTCGACGTACGGCGCAAGGATCTGCGCCCACGAACCGACCCCGGCGGCCTCGGCCGTCTGGGCCGGGTCGCCGACCAGGGTCATCGAGCGGGTCGGGCTGCGCCGCATCAGCAGCCGCCACGCCATCGGCGACAGCTCCTGGGCCTCGTCGACGATGATGTGTCCGAACGCCCAGGTCCGGTCGGCCGCCGCGCGCTCGGCGGCGCTGCGGTGGTCGTCCTCCTCGTGCCGCTCGGCGAACCGCTCGGCGTCGATGATGTCGTGCGCGGAGAGGACTTCGCCGGCCTCGGGGTCGTCGTCCTCCTTGTCCTCGAACTCGAAGCTCCGGGAGGCGTAGGACACGTCGAGCACGCCCTGGGCGTAGGCGACCTGCGCCTCGCGCTCGCGCTCGGCGAGCGCCCGCGCCGACCGGTCGTCCTCGCCGAGGAGTTCGGCGGCCTCGTCGAGCAGCGGCACGTCCGACACGGTCCAGGCGCGGGTCACCGGGCGGCGGACGGCGGCCGCGTCCTCGGCGCTCAGGTAGGCCTCGGGGGCGGCGAGGAAGTCGGCGACCAGGCGCTGCGGGGTGAGGTGCGGCCACAACTCGTCGATGGCGGACCGGACTTCGGGGTTCTCGGCGAGCTCGTCGCGGATCTGGGTGATGTCGCTCGGGTCGAGCAGGTTGGAGCCGTCGTAGGGGTCGGTGCCGATGCGTTCGGCGACCATGTCCGTCAGCGCGTTGAGGATGTGGCCCTCGAAGTGCTCGCGGGCCGCGTTGTGCGGCAGCCCGGCGGCGCGGGTGCGGTCGCGGGCTACGCCGGCCAGTCCGTCGTCGAGCATCAGGATCTCGCGGTCGTGCTCGATCGTGATCACCGGATCGGGCAGCGCCTGCCGGTCGCGGACGACGGCCGCGAGGACGTCCGCCATGTCGGCGCGGCCCTTGACGGCCGCCGCCGCGGGCCGGTCCGCGGCGCTCGCGTGGACGCCCGGGTACAGCTCGCCGACCGTGGCCAGCAGGACGCCGGTCTCGCCCAGCGCGGGCAGCACCTCGCCGATGTAGCCGAGGAAGGCGGGGTTGGGGCCGACGATCAGGACGGCCCGCTTGGCGAGCAGCTCGCGGTGCTCGTACAGCAGGTAGGCGGCGCGGTGCAGGGCGACGGCCGTCTTGCCGGTGCCGGGGCCGCCCTCGACGACCAGCACCCCGCGGTGCGGCGCCCGGATGATCTCGTCCTGCTCGGCCTGGATGGTCTGCACGATGTCGCTCATCCGGCCGGTGCGCGCGGCGCCGAGCGCGGCGAGCAGCACGGCGTCGCCGGTCGGGTCCTCGTGGCCGGTGCGCTCCTGGTCGCCGAGGTCGAGGATCTCGTCGTGCAGGGCGGTGACCCGGCGGCCCTCGGTGGTGAGGTGCCGGCGGCGGCGCAGCCCCATCGGGGTGTGGCCGGTGGCCAGGTAGAAGGGGCGGGCGACGTCGGCTCGCCAGTCGATCAGGATCGGCGTGAGCTCGGCGTCGTCGGCCCGCAGCCCGATCCGGCCGATGTGGTGCTTGGTGCCCGAGGAGAGGTCGATGCGGCCGAAGCAGAGGGAGCCGTCGACCGCGTTCAGCGCGGCCAGCAGCCCCGAGCGCTCGGCGACGAGGATGTCGCGCTCCAGCCGGGCCTGCATGGGCGTGTTGCCCTGGGCGAGGGCGTCGGTGACGGAGGACTCGGTGTCACCGCGCAGGGCGTCCACGCGCGCGTACACGCTGTCGATGAATTCCTGCTCACGACACATTTCATCGTCTGGAAATTCGCTGTTTGACAATTCAGCTCCCGCCCGGATATACTGTGCTCACTGAGCTTCTTTGTGACTTGATTTCCGTGAAGTCACGAACCATTAAATATACGCAAAGAACTCCCCCGAGCGCAATTGCTCGGGGGAGTTCTTTTGCGTATTACGTCAGGTCAGCGCACCGCGTCCGGGAGCACCTCGGACAGTTCCGCGAGAAGCCGGCGCTTGGGCCGGGCGCCCACCATCGACTTCACCGGCTCGCCGCCCCGGAAGACCAGGAAGGTCGGCATCGACAGCACTTTGTAGGCGTTGGTCGTCTCCGGGTTGTGGTCCACGTTCAGCTGCACCACCTTCAGCCGACCGCCCTCCTCCGCGGCGAGCGCGTCGAGCACCGGCCCCATCTGCCGGCACGGCGGACACCAGTCCGCGGTGAACTCCACGAGCACCGGCAGCTCGGAGCCGATCACCTCGGCCTCGAAGTCGTCGTCCGTCACATCGGTCACAGCGGTCCCCATTTACCGGCCTCCAGTTCGCACCCGGGTTCCGGACCCCCCGGAACCAGCGCCTCGGCGCCGAGCTCGTCCCTCGCCCGCTCGGCCCGCACCAGCTGCCCGGCGACCGTCTCGCGCACCGCCTGCAGCTCGCCGATGAGCGCGTCCAGCTCGCCCAGCTTGCGCCGGTAGACCGCGAGCGACGCCGGACACGAGTCGCCCTCGGGATGCCCGGCCCGCAGACACTCCACGAAGGGCCGGGTCTCCTCCAGGTCGAACCCGAAGTCCTGGAGCGTCCTGATCTGCCGGAGCAGCCGCAGATCGCTCTCGTCGTACGTGCGATATCCGTTGTCGGCGCGCCGCGCGGGCAGCAGCCCCCGCGACTCGTAGTACCGCAGCGTCCGGGTCGTGGTCCCGGCCCGCGCGGCCAGCTCTCCGATGCGCATACGGACGAACGTACGGCTTGACGCCGACGTCAAGGCAAGAGGGGTTTGTGGGACACGGGTGAGGTGAGCACGATCGAGGTGGTGGTGCGGCCCAGGACCGAGACCGCCTCCAGGACCTCCTCCAGGTGCACGGTGTCGGTGACGGCGACCTTGAGGATCCAGCAGTCCTCGCCGACCACGTGATGCACCTCGGTGATCTCCGGCCGCTCCATCAGCTCCAGCGTCCTGGGGTGTTTGAGGGTTTGACATGCTCCTCGCCCTGAAGGGCGAGGATTCTGGCCTTCCTTGACCGGTTGCCGTGCCGCTACGCGGCACGGTTTCCGGTCGGGAATCCGTGGCTTCCTGTTTCTTCGCGCTGTGCCGGGATCGCTCCCGGTCTTACCGGCGCTCCGCAGGCCGTCACCGCCAGTCCGGCGGCCGTCTTGATGTTGAGTGCGGCGTTGGTGTCCCGGTCGTGGACGGTGCCGCAGGCGATGCAGGTCCATTCCCGCACGTTCAAGGGCTTGGGGCCGTCCTTGACACCGCAGGCGTGGCAGGTCTGGGAGGTCGGTGTGAACCGACCGATCGTGACCAGAGTGCGCCCGTACCGTTCCGCTTTGTACGCCAGCATGCGGAGGAACTGTGCCCATCCGGCGTCGTGCACGGACTTGGCCAGCCTGGTACGAGCCAGTCCCGCCACCGACAGGTCCTCCACGGCGATCCCTTGGTTCTCGGAGATCAGCCTCGTGGAGAGCTGATGGTGGAACTCACGGCGGGCGTCAGCGACCTTGGCATGGGCGCGGGCGACCTTGAGGCGGGCCTTGGCCCGGTTCTTCGATCCCTTCTGCTTGCGGGACAACTCCTTTTGCGCCTTCTTCAGCTTCTTCTCCGCGCGCCGAAGGAAGCGCGGGGAGTCGATCTTCGTGCCGTCGGAGAGGACCGCGAAGTGGGTGAGGCCGAGATCGATACCGATCGCCTGGTCGGTCTCGGGCATCCGCGCCTGGTCGACGTCCAGGTCGGTGTCGATGACGAAGGAGGCGAAAAATCTGCCGGCCGCGTCCTTGATGACGGTGACGGAGGTGGGGGTGGTGGGCAGGATGCGGGACCACTTCACCTTCACCGCGCCAATCTTCGGCAGGTTCAACCGCCCCCGATCGGTGATGTTCCAGCGGGCGTTGGCGGTGAACCGGATCGACTGCCTGCTGTCCTTGCGGGACTTGAACCGGGGCGGGCCCAGCTTCGGACCCTTCCGGGTGCCCTTAAGGGAGGCGAAGAAGTTCTTGTACGCGGCCTCGGCGTCCCGCAGAGACTGCTGGAGGACGACTGCGGACACTTCACCGAGCCAGGCGCGCTCCGGCGTCTGTTTCGCCTGGGTGATCAGCTCCCGGGACAGCTGACCGGCCGTCGGGAACAGCTGCCCTGCCTTGCGGGCGTCCTCGCGGGCACGCACGGCGTCGTTGAACACGACGCGTGCGCACCCGAACACCCGTGCCAGCGCGGCCTGTTGGACGGTGTTCGGGTACAGGCGGAAGCTGTACCGGAGCTGCATGACGATCACACTAGGCACGTCGAACCCACGTCGTCACCGGGAACATGCGAACGACCCGTCACCGTCACGAGCAGGATCCGGCTCCGCCGGAACGACGCCGCGACGCTCCGACGTCGGCGAGGTCTCGCCGTTCTCCTTCTTCCGCTCCTACGGCATGGACAACTCCCGGGCCACGCGCCTCGGTTTCGCCTTCGCCGACGCACGAAGCTGGCTGTCGGCGGCGGTCGCCGAGACCCTCGGAAAGCGCCCCTGAGGGGCGCGGGGAGCCGATGGCCGAAACAGCCGAATGTCCGGCCCCGGTTCAGGCGGGGCCGGACATCCGGAACTGAGGGGAGCGGTTACGCCTTGGCGAGTTCCTTCTCGCCGCCTTCGCGCTGCTCGGGCAGTGCGCTGTCCGCGAGGACGTCACCGTCGGAGTCGCCGTCGATGTCGTCGTCGATGTCGTCGCCCTCGTCGAGAAGGGTCTTCTCGTCGAAGGGCAGGCCGCCCGCGAGCACCAGCTGCACGCGCTCCTTGTCGATCTCCTTGGTCCAGGTGCCGATCAGGACGGTCGCGACGGCGTTGCCGGCGAAGTTCGTCAGGGCGCGCGCCTCGCTCATGAAGCGGTCGATGCCGACGATGAGGCCCATGCCGTCCACCAGGGCGGGCTTGTGCGACTGCAGACCGCCGGCCAGGGTCGCCATGCCGGCGCCGGTGACGCCGGCCGCGCCCTTGGAGGCGACGAAGAGGAACAGCAGCAGCGGGATCTGCTCGCCGATCGACATCGGCGTGCCCATCGCGTCGGCGATGAACAGGGACGCCATGGTCATGTAGATCATGGTGCCGTCGAGGTTGAAGGAGTAGCCGGTCGGGACGGTGATGCCGACGACGGGCTTGCTGATGCCCAGGTGCTCCATCTTCGCGATGAGGCGCGGCAGCGCGGACTCGGAGGAGGAGGTGGACAGGATCAGCAGGAACTCACGGCCCAGGTACTTGAACAGGGAGAGGATGTTCAGGCCCGAGATGGCCTTCAGCAGCGCGCCGAGAACGATGAAGACGAAGAGGAAACAGGTGACGTAGAAGCCGAGCATCAGCACGGCGAGGCTCTTGAGGGCGTCCACGCCGGCCGAGCCGACGACCGCGGCCATCGCGCCGAAGGCGCCGACCGGGGCGGCCCACATCACCATCGTCAGGACGCGGAAGACGAGGCGCTGGATGTGCTCGACGCCGCGCAGCACCGGCCGGCCGACCTTGCCCATGGCCTGCAGGGCGAAGCCGCAGAGCAGGGCGACGAAGAGGGTCTGCAGGACCTCGCCGTCGGTGAAGGCGGAGACGATCGTCTTGGGGATGATGCCGAGCAGGAACTCGGTGGTGTCCTTGGCCTCCTCGGGCACCTGCGCCTGACCGGTCTCCTTGACGGCGTCCGTGACCGCGAGGCCCGAGCCCGGCTCCAGGATGTTGCCGACGACGAGGCCGATGGCGAGCGCGACCAGCGACATGACCACGAAGTAGCCGAGGGCGATGCCGCCTACGGCGCCGACCTTCGCGGCCTTCCGTACCGACCCGATGCCGAGGACGATCGTGCAGAAGATGATCGGCGAGATCATCATCTTGATCAGGTTGACGAAGCCGGTTCCGATCGGCTTCATCTCGACGGCGAAGTCGGGGGCGATGAGGCCCACGGCGATGCCGATGGCGACCGCGACGATCACCGCGATGTACAGATAGTGGGTGCGGTCCCGCTTGACTGCGGGTGCGGCAGGTGCCGTATCGGGGGTGCTGCTGGCGGCCACGGCTGCCCTCCTTGACGTCTTCGTCGGCATCACCGGCGTGCGGCTCACGTCCGGGGTTATGGGGGATTGCCGTGACTATCTCCCGCCCTGTGAGGCCGGTCACCCTTCCGTTCATTTAGTTCACACTTAACCTCGGGGGCACACTGACGACATGCGCATACCGTCGCTTCCCAGACCTCGCAGCCTCGCCGGCCAGCTCTTCGCCATGCAGGCGGTGCTGATAGCGGTCCTCGTGGCGGGGTACGCGCTGTTCACGTACGTCAGCGACCAGAGCCAGGCCGAGGAGGCGGCGGCCCGCCAGGCCACGGCGGTAGCCCGCTCGGTCGCCGACTCCCCCTCGGTGCGCACGGCCATAGGGACCCCGGACCCCACCGCGGTGCTCCAGCCCTACGCGCTGCGGGTCATGCGCGACACGGACGTCGACTTCGTCACGATCATGAATCCGGAGGGCATCCGCTGGACCCACCCGGACAAGACGCAGATAGGACAGCGCTTCCTCGGCAATACGGCGAAGGCCCTGAAGGGCGAGTCCTTCACCGAGACCTACACCGGCACCCTGGGCGCGTCCGTCCGCGCGGTCACCCCGATCGAGGACGACGGCAGACGCGTCGTCGGGATGGTCAGCGCGGGCATCAAGGTCGAGTCGATCACCCATCGGGTGCAGGACCAGGTGACGGCCATGCTCGGGGTGGCCGGCGGCGCGCTCGCGCTGGGCGCGATCGGCACGTATGTGATCAACGCGTCGCTGCGCCGGCACACCCATGGCATGAACGCGGCCGAGCTGAGCGCCATGCACGACTACCACCAGGCCGCGCTGCATGCGGTGCGCGAGGGACTGCTGATGCTGGACGGGCAGTACCGGGTGGCGCTGATCAACGACGGGGGCCGGGAGCTGCTGGGCGTGTCGGGCCAGGTGGTGGGCAGATCGGTGGCGGAGCTGCGCCTCCCGGCCCCGCTGACGGGCGCGCTGCTCGCCTCGGAGCCGCGGGTGGACGAGGTGCATCTGACGGCGGACCGGGTGCTGGTGGTGAACACGTCACCCGTATCGGGCGGCGAGCGCCGGGGCACGGTCGTCACCCTGCGCGATGTGACCGAACTCCAGTCCCTGATGGGCGAGTTGGACTCGGAGCGCGGCTTCACGCAGGCCCTCCGATCGCAGGCCCACGAGGCGGCGAACCGGCTGCACACGGTCGTCTCGCTGATCGAGCTGGGGCGTGCGGAGGAGGCCGTGGACTTCGCGACGGCGGAGCTGGAACTGGCCCAGGCGCTCACCGACCAGGTGGTCGCGGCGGTGAGCGAGCCCGTGCTGGCCGCCCTGCTGCTGGGCAAGACGGCGCAGGCGAACGAGCGGGGCGTGGAACTCGTCGTCTCGGAGTCGAGCGGCCTGGACGACGGCCTGCTGCCCGAGTCGCTCCCGGCCCGCGATCTGGTCACGATCCTCGGCAACCTGATCGACAACGCGGTGGACGCGGCGCAGGGCAGCATCCGGGGCCGGGTGACGGTGACGGCGTGCACGGAGGGCGACGATCTGCTGCTGCGGGTGGCGGACACCGGGGCGGGGGTCGATCCCGCGCACGCCTCGCTGGTCTTCGAACGCGGCTTCTCCACCAAACCGGCGGGGCCGGGCGGCCGGGGCCTGGGTCTGGCCCTCGTCCGGCAGGCCGTGCACCGGCACGAGGGAACACTGTCGGTGGCGGAGGCCGAGGGCGGCGGAGCCGAGTTCGTGGTACGCCTGCCGTTGCGGACCACGGCCGTGTCCGGGACTGGAGGCCGAGGATGACGAGCGAAGAGCCGATCAGAGTGCTGGTCGTGGAGGACGATCCGGTCGCCGCGGACGCCCATGTCATGTACGTCGGGCGAGTGCCGGGCTTCGTCGCGGTCGGAAAGGCGCACACCGGCGCGGAGGCCCGCCGCCTGCTGGACCGCACCCCGGTGGACCTGCTCCTGCTGGACCTGCACCTGCCCGACGCGCACGGGCTGCAGCTGGCCCGCTCGCTCCGGGCGGCCGGCTACCACGCGGACGTGATCGCGGTGACGTCGGCACGGGACCTGACGGTGGTGCGGGAGGGCGTCTCGCTGGGGGTCGTGCAGTACGTCCTCAAACCGTTCACGTTCGCGACGCTGCGCGACCGCCTGGTCCGGTACGCGGAGTTCCGTGGGGCCGCGGGCGAGGCGAGCGGCCAGGACGAGGTCGACCGCGCCCTGGCCGCACTCCGCGCACCGGGCCCGGCGGCCCTCCCGAAGGGCTTGAGCGCGCCGACGCTGGAACGGGTGACGGAGGCGGTACGGGAGGCGGCGGAGGGACTGACGGCGGCGGGCGTCGCGGAAGCGGTCGGCATCTCCCGCATCACGGCCCGCCGCTACCTGGAACACCTGATCGAGGCCGGCCGAGCAGAGCGAAAACCGCTGTACGGCCAGGTGGGAAGACCGGAACTGGTCTACCGCTGGGTAAAGGGCGCCCGCGGCCGCTGAGCAACGGGCGGTTCGCCAGCGCCCTGAAGGGGCGCGGGACGCTGACATCTGCGGCTCCGCCGCGATGGGGGTCCCCCCGCTCGAGCGCAGCCGAGAGTGGGGGAGCGACCAGCCACGACGGCGCCGCAGCAAAACGACGACACATCCCGGCACATCCTGCGGAGCGCTCAGCCCCGCCGGTTTCCCGCATCCGGGATTTCAACAATCCGTTGCCTTAGGCCAACCCGGAGTAGTCATCGCACGCCGCACCGCCTACGGTGTCCCCGTGCCCCGACCCCCGTCCCACACTCACCAGCCCGGTCCGCCCTTCAACTCGCCCGCCGCCGCCAGGCTTCGCGCGGCCCTCGGCATGGCCCCCGAGCATGTCGCCCACAGTCTTCGCTCGTCCTACGGGCTCCCCTACGCCACCCCGGATCTCGTAGTCGCCTGGGAACGCGGGATCATGACGCCCAGCAGTCCCGAACTCACCGCCCTCGCAGGCGTGTTGTGGTGTTCCCCCGCCGAACTGATCGGCAGGCCCCGCACCTTGCGCGAACACCGCATCGCCCGCGGCTTCGCCCCCGAGGACGTCGCGCGGGCCGTGGGGCACGCGTTCGCGGAGTACGCGCGGATGGAGGAGAGCGGGCAGTGGGAGGGCTCGGAGCGGCAGAGCGCGGCCCTCGCCGAACTGCTGGACCTCTCGCTGCCCGACCTGGTCACCGTCACCGGCCGCGAGGGCAGGCTCGGCGATCTGCTGCGGACCGCCGCCCGCACCCGCTGGCAGCCGTATGTGAAGCCCGTGGCCAAGCTGCTGCCGCTGGACCGGCGGCTCGTGGAGCCCGCCCTGCGGGAGCTGCATCACGTCTATCAGGGGCAGCCGGCCGCCGCCCCGCAGAACTGGTCGGGGGGCGACCCGGCCGGGTTCGCGAGCGACGTCGGCCGGGACTTCCTCGACGGGATCGTGGACGCCTTCTGGACGATCGTGCAGAACCGCGCGTCCGGGACAGGTCAGGACAGCACCGGATAGAACACGACCGGTCAGGACACCACCGGTCAGAACACCGACTCCGCCTCGTCCATGCGGTCCTTCGGGACCGTCTTCAGCTCGGTCACCGCCTCCGCCAGCGGCACCATGACCACGTCCGTTCCGCGCAGGGCCGTCATCCGCCCGAAGACGCCCCGGTGCGCCGCCTCCACCGCGTGCCAGCCGAAGCGGGTCGCCAGGACACGGTCGTACGCCGTCGGGACGCCGCCGCGCTGGATGTGGCCGAGAATGACCGGTCGGGCCTCCTTGCCGAGCCGCTTCTCCAGCTCGTAGGCCAGGGCGGTGCCGATGCCCAGGAACCGCTCGTGGCCGAACTTGTCGATCGCGCCCTTGCCGTAGTCCATGGTGCCGTCGGCCGGGTGGGCGCCTTCCGCGACGCAGATCACCGCGAACTTCTTGCCGCGGGCGAAGCGCTCCTCGACCATCTTGACCAGGTCGGCCGGGTCGAAGGGCCGCTCGGGGAGGCAGATGCCGTGCGCGCCAGCCGCCATCCCGGACTCCAGCGCGATCCAGCCGGCGTGGCGGCCCATGACCTCGACGACCATCACCCGCTGGTGGGACTCGGCCGTCGTCTTGAGGCGGTCCATCGCCTCCGTGGCGACGCCGACCGCGGTGTCGAAGCCGAACGTGCGGTCCGTCGAGGAGATGTCGTTGTCGATGGTCTTCGGGACGCCCACCACCGGCAGCCCGGCGTCCGACAGCATGCGCGCGGCCGTCAGCGTGCCCTCGCCGCCGATCGGGATGAGCGCGTCGATGCCGAAGGCCTCGATCATGTCGGAGGCGCCGTCGCAGGCCTCGCGCAGCCGGTCGCGCTCCAGCCGGGACGAGCCGAGGATGGTGCCGCCGCGGGCCAGGATGCCGCTCACCGCGTTGAGGTCGAGGACGCGGTAGCGGCCGTCGAGCAGCCCCGCGTAGCCGTCCTCGAAGCCGATGACCTCGTCGCCGTAGTTGTCGACCGCTCGGTGTACGACCGACCGGATCACTGCGTTGAGGCCTGGACAGTCGCCACCTGCGGTGAGAACTCCGATGCGCATCGTGCTGTGTCTCCTGCTCGCTGTCGATAGCCGGTGAGCCGGTATCGATTGTTTCACGCCGCCGAACGGGCCGTCGCTTGACGGGCGTCTTAACTAGGCGCAGAGGTATTGTCAAGAGGGATCTGCTCACCTAGGTGGGCGATTTTTGCGACAGGGCCAGCACATCAGCGAACGGAGAGCTCGCGTGACCCGCAGCGTGTACGTGACCGGGATCGACCGCGGCGACGGCCGCCAGGTCGTCGAGCTGGGAGTCATGGAACTCCTGACCCGGCAGGTCGACCGGGTGGGCGTGTTCCGCCCCCTGGTCCACGACGGGCCCGACCGGCTCTTCGAGCTGCTGCGCGCCCGCTACCGGCTGACGCAGGATCCGGCCACGGTCTACGGGATGGACTACCACGAGGCGTCCGCCCTCCAGGCGGAGCAGGGCGCGGACGAGCTGGTCTCGACCCTCGTCGACCGCTTCCACCTCGTCGCCCGCGACTACGACGTCGTCCTGGTCCTCGGGACGGACTACGCCGATACGCAGTTCCCCGACGAGCTGGCCCTCAACGCCCGGCTCGCGAACGAGTTCGGCGCCTCGGTGATCCCCGTGGTCGGCGGCCGCAAGCAGCCCGCGGAGTCGGTGCTCTCCGAGATCCGCAACGCCTACCGGGCCTACGAAGGCCTCGCGTGCGACGTCCTGGCCATGGTGGCGAACCGGGTGGCCCCGGAGGACCGCGACGCGATAGCCGCCGGTCTCGCCGCCCGGCTGCCCGTGCCCTGCTACGTCGTGCCCGACGAGCCCGCGCTGTCCGCGCCGACCGTCGCGCAGATCACGCACGCCCTGGGCGCGCAGGTGGTCCTCGGCGACGACTCCGGGCTGGCCCGCGACGCCCTGGACTTCGTCTTCGGCGGGGCGATGCTGCCGAACTTCCTGGACGCGCTGACCCCGGGCTGTCTGGTGGTCACCCCGGGCGACCGGGCGGACCTGGTCGTCGGCTCGCTCGCCGCGCACAGCGCCGGCACCCCGCCGATAGCCGGGGTGCTGCTCACCCTGGGCGAGGTCCCGAGCCAGGAGGTCCTCACGCTCGCCGCCCGGCTCGCCCCCGGCACCCCCGTCGTCTCGGTGCCCGGCACCAGCTTCCCCATCGCCGAACAGCTGTTCTCCCTGGAGGGCAAGCTGAACGCGGCCACCCCGCGCAAGGCCGAGACCGCGCTCGGGCTGTTCGAACGGCACGTCGACACGAGTGAGCTGCTCAAGCGGGTCTCCGCGCCCAGCACCGACCGCGTCACTCCGATGATGTTCGAGCACAAGCTCCTGGAGCAGGCCCGCTCCGACAAGCGCCGGGTCGTCCTCCCGGAGGGCACCGAGGAGCGCGTCCTGCACGCCGCCGAGGTGCTGCTGCGCCGGGGCGTGTGCGATCTCACCCTGCTCGGTCCCGTCGACCAGATCCGCAAGAAGGCCGCCGACCTGGGCATCGACCTCGGCCAGTGCCAGCTGATCGACCCGGCCACCAGCGAGCTGCGCGACCGCTTCGCCGAGCTGTACGCGGGCCTGCGCGCCCACAAGGGCGTCAGCCTGGAGCTGGCGTACGACGTCGTCTCCGACGTGAACTACTTCGGGACGCTGATGGTCGAGGAGGGCCTCGCCGACGGCATGGTCTCCGGTTCGGTGCACTCGACGGCCGCGACGATCCGGCCCGCGTTCGAGATCATCAAGACGAAGCCGGACGCCGACATCGTCTCGTCGGTCTTCTTCATGTGCCTCGCCGACAAGGTCCTCGTGTACGGCGACTGCGCGGTGAACCCGGACCCGAACGCGGAGCAACTCGCCGACATCGCCGTCCAGTCGGCCGCGACCGCCGCCCGGTTCGGGGTGGAGCCGCGGATCGCGATGCTGTCGTACTCGACGGGCACCTCCGGGTCGGGCGTCGACGTCGACAAGGTGCGCGAGGCGACCGAGCTGGTCCGCTCGCGGCGGCCCGATCTGAAGATCGAGGGGCCCATCCAGTACGACGCGGCCGTGGAGCCGAGCGTCGCCGCGACCAAGCTGCCGGGCTCCGAAGTCGCCGGCCAGGCCAGCGTGTTGATCTTCCCGGACCTCAACACGGGCAACAACACGTACAAGGCCGTACAGCGTTCGGCCGGCGCGATCGCGGTCGGGCCGGTGCTGCAGGGGCTGCGCAAGCCCGTCAACGACCTGTCCCGGGGCGCCCTCGTCCAGGACATCGTCAACACCGTCGCCATCACGGCCATCCAGGCCCAGAGCACCGAGCAGAAGGCAACCCTCCAGTGACCGGCACCCGCGTCCTCGTCCTCAACTCCGGCTCCTCGTCCGTGAAGTACCAGCTGCTCGACATGCGCGACGGCAGCCGGCTGGCGATGGGGCTCGTCGAGCGCATCGGCGAGCAGTCCTCGCGGCTGAAGCACACCCCGCTCGCCGCCGGCGGCGCGAGCCGTGAGCTGATCGGGCCGATCGCCGACCACGACGCCGCGCTGAAGGCCGTCGCGGAGGAGCTGGCGAAGGACGGGCTCGGCCTCGACTCCCCCGAACTCGCCGTCATCGGGCACCGCGTCGTGCACGGCGGGCAGAGCTTCACCGAGCCGACGGTCGTGGACGACGCCGTCCTCGCCGAGATCGAGCGGCTGATCCCGGTCGCCCCGCTGCACAACCCGGCCAACCTCACCGGCATCCGCACCGCGCAGGCGCTGCGCCCCGACCTGCCCCAGGTCGCCGTCTTCGACACCGCGTTCCACACCACGATGCCGGAGGCGGCCGCGCGTTACGCGATCGACGTGGAGACCGCCGACGCCCACCGGGTGCGGCGCTACGGCTTCCACGGGACCTCGCACGCGTATGTCTCCCGGGCGACGGCGAAGCTGCTCGGCAAGGCGCCCGAGGAGGTCAACGTCATCGTGCTGCACCTGGGCAACGGGGCGTCCGCGTCGGCGGTCGAGGGGGGTCGGTGCGTGGACACGTCCATGGGGCTCACCCCGCTGGAGGGCCTCGTCATGGGCACCCGCTCGGGGGACGTCGATCCGGCCGTCATCTTCCATTTGGCGCGCGTTGGCGGAATGTCCATCGACGAAATCGACACTCTTCTCAACAAGAAGAGCGGTCTCATCGGGCTGTGCGGTGACAACGACATGCGGGAGATCGGGCGGCGGATCGACGAGGGCGACGAGCGGGCGAAGCTCGCCTTCGACATCTACATTCACCGGCTGCGGAAGTACATCGGCGCCTATTACGCCGTACTCGGTCGGGTGGACGCGGTCGCGTTCACGGCCGGGGTCGGGGAGAACGCGGCGCCGGTGCGGGCGGCGGCCGTGGCGGGGCTGGACGCGCTGGGCCTGGCGGTGGACGGCGCGCTCAACGCCCTACGGAGCGATCAGCCGCGGCTGATCTCGCCGGCCGGCGCGCGGGTGGCGGTCGCCGTGGTGCCGACCGACGAGGAACTGGAGATCGCCGCACAGGCCTACGCCTTGGTGCGGCGGTAATGATTTGCGGCTCCGCCGCGAGGCAACCGACAGGTAACCGACGAGGAAAGCAACTGAGCACCTGTGCACTCATTTGCTCTTCCACCAGACGGAATATTCCGTAGCGAAACAAACCGATAGGATCGCCCCATGCGCCGTTCGAAAATCGTCTGTACTCTCGGCCCCGCGGTCGACTCCCACGAAATGCTCGTGTCCCTGATCGAAGCCGGTATGAATGTGGCCCGCTTCAACTTCAGCCACGGCACGCACGCCGAGCACCAGGGCCGGTACGACCGGGTCCGGGCCGCCGCCAAGGAGACCGGCCGGGCCGTCGGCGTCCTCGCCGACCTCCAGGGCCCGAAGATCCGCCTCGAGACCTTCGCGGAGGGTCCCGTGGAGCTGGTGCGCGGTGACGAGTTCACCATCACCACCGAGGACGTCCCCGGCGACAAGACGATCTGCGGCACGACGTACAAGGGCCTGACCGGCGACGTCTCGCGCGGCGACCAGATCCTGATCAACGACGGCAACGTCGAGCTGAAGGTCCTGGACGTCGAGGGCTCGCGGGTGAAGACGATCGTCATCGAGGGCGGCGTCATCTCCGACCACAAGGGCATCAACCTGCCCGGCGCGGCCGTCAACGTGCCCGCGCTGAGCGAGAAGGACATCGAGGACCTGCGGTTCGCGCTGCGCATGGGCGCCGACCTGGTCGCCCTGTCCTTCGTCCGGGACGCCTCGGACGTCGCCGACGTCCACAAGGTCATGGACGAGGAGGGCCGCCGGGTCCCCGTCATCGCCAAGGTGGAGAAGCCGCAGGCGGTGGAGAACATGGAGGACGTCGTGATGGCGTTCGACGGTGTGATGGTCGCGCGTGGCGACCTCGCCGTCGAGTACCCGCTGGAGCGGGTCCCCATGGTGCAGAAGCGGCTCATCGAGCTGTGCCGGCGCAACGCCAAGCCGGTGATCGTGGCGACCCAGATGATGGAGTCGATGATCACCAACTCCCGTCCGACCCGCGCCGAGGCCTCCGATGTGGCCAACGCGATCCTGGACGGCGCGGACGCGGTCATGCTGTCCGCCGAGTCGAGCGTGGGCGCCTACCCGATCGAGACCGTCAAGACGATGTCGAAGATCGTCACCGCGGCCGAGCAGGAACTGCTCGGCAAGGGGCTGCAGCCGCTCGTGCCGGGCAAGAAGCCGCGTACGCAGGGCGGTTCGATCGCCCGTGCCGCGTGTGAGATCTCCGACTTCCTGGGCGGCCGGGGCCTGGTGGCGTTCACCCAGTCCGGCGACACCGCCCGCCGGCTGTCCCGCTACCGCGCGTCCCAGCCGATCATCGCCTTCACCACCGACGAGAACACCCGCAACCAGCTGACGCTCAGCTGGGGCGTGGAGTCGCACGTCGTGCCGTTCGTGAACAGCACCGACGAAATGGTCGACATGGTCGACCAGGAGATCGCCAAGATCAACCGCTTCAACCCGGGCGAGATCGTCATCATCACCGCCGGCTCGCCCCCCGGCGTCCCCGGCACCACCAACATGCTGCGCGTCCACCACCTCGGCGGCGGCGCCCGCGACTGAACGACCGGCCCCGGTGAGGGGCTCGTACGGCGCTGAGGGCGCCCCCCTGCGGACAGGGGGGCGCCCTCAGCGCTTTTCTGCGGCTCCCGAACGGGTCTTGGGGGTGCTCAGCCGGCCGTCGTGAACTGGTGGAGGCCGGGCACGGTCAGCGTGCCGCCGAGCTGGCCCGCCTGCTGCACCTTCACATTGGTGAAGTAGATCAGCGGGATGTTGAGCGGCGGCGGGTCCTCCGGGGTGAACGTGACCGGGATCAGGCCGAACAGGTTGCCGGAGATGCTCTCCGTGTACATGATCGTGTCGCCGTCACGGATGGTGGACGTGGTGCCCTTGCCCGCCTGCACGTGGTACGTCTTGCCGGACTGCTTGTCGGCCACCGTCTGGTGCAGATCGCCGATGTCGGTCCCGTCGGAGATGACGTACTTCAGGACCTCCTTGACGGTCCCGTTGGCGGTCTTCACCTTGACGATGCCCTGGTAGTCGGCGCCCTTGAGGAGCAGCGAGCTGGCGTTCAGGAACCAGGGGTCGTCGGGCAGCCTGATCTTGTTGTCGATGCCGCTCTCGTCCTCGGTGGCGACGGGGCAGTCGTCGACGTCCGTGCCGGCGCTCTCCGAGGGGCTCGGCGAGGCCGTGGCGTCGTCGGCGGCCTCCTCCGTGTCCTCTTCGGTGTCCTTCGCCGTCTCCTCGGTCGTCTCGACGGTGTCCTTCACCTCGTCGGTGACGGCGTCGGTGGTGTCCTTGGACGGGTCCGAGCCCGAGCCGGACGAGCCGGAACCCGGATCGGTCGTCGAGTCACCGGCGGAGGCCGAGGCCGACGCCGAGGCGGATGCCGAGGGCGACGGGCTCGAACCGGCCGTCGCGTCGTCGGAGCCGCTGCCGTCGAAGAGGTCGGTGATGGCGTCGCCGATGGTCTCCAGGACGTTCTTGCTCGTCTCGGTGTCCGTCGGCTCGTCGGTCGTCGTGTCGCCGGACGTCGTCGACGTCGAGGACGAGGAGGACGCCGACGGGGAGGGCTCGGCCGTGTCGCCGGAACCTGAATCCGACGAGGGCGAGTCATCCGTGCCGCCCGCGTTGCCCGACGTGTCCTTGGAGTCGTCCGTGGACGTGTCCGTGGACTCGTCGGCGGACGGCTCGGCGGACTCGGTCGCGCTCTCCGAGACGGAGGGCGACGGCGAGGCCGACGCGGAGGCGTCCGCGTCGTCCAGGGCCGCCAGGCAGTCCTTGTACTCGTCGATCGTGAGGCTCTTCGACGTCGGCTGGTCCTCTGCGTTGGCGAGGGTGGGTGTGAAGCCCATCCCCATCAGCACCGCCGTCGGCATGGCCGCCAGGGCTATCGCCTTGCCGGCCGGCATGTGGAACCTGGTGAAGAGCGGCTTCTTCGGTGCCGCGTGCCGCGGTCCGGTGGTTCTCACGCGGGCAGCGTCCACATCGCTCCCGGTGGAAACCTCGTCAGCCGGCACTGTGCCTCCCGTTCGCCCCGTTGGCCGGGCTCGTTCCTGACAGATCGTGCAGTTCGTGCGGCTCGCCCGGTCCGTCGTCGTCCTTGGTGAAGGACGGCTTCCCGGTCGGGGCGGGGCCCGTGCTGTACGGGTTCTCGGTGAGGTCGCCCGGCGCGGCGGGGGCCTCGGGGAACGCGCCTTCGGGGGCGTCCGAGGCGCCCGCGCCCTGCTCCGGCGCCGGTGCCGGCGCGGGCGGCGTGCCCGGTGCCCAGGAGACGGCCATCGCACCGCCGATCAGCGCGAGCAGGAAGCCGATGAGGAAACCGCCCAGGTTGGAGACGGGGATGGACACCAGCCCCAACAGGATCGCCGCGACACCCGCGAAGGTCTGTACGTGCTTCTGAAACCACAGGCTGACGCCCAGCACACCCAGCAGCACGCCGATGATCAGGGACCCGGCGCCCGCGGTGGTCGCCATCGCCAGCGTCAGGTGGCCCACCTGGAGGTGCGCGTACGGGAAGTAGGCGATGGGAAGTCCGCTGAGAAGGACGAACAGACCGGCCCAGAACGGCCGCGTACCTCGCCAGGCGCGGAACTGCTGCCTCCGGCGGGTGAACTGGCCGGGGGCGACAGGGGTCTCGGCGCTCATGGAAAACAGCTCCCTGGTGCGGCTTTGCTGTGGTGGTGAGTTGTACTGCGGGTGGAGGCCCGGGCGGTGAACGCCCGGGCTCCAACTGGACGGGCGGGGGCGCCACCGGCTCCCCCGCCCGTCAGAGAGTGCTTAGTAGCACTCCTTGACACCCGTCGACAGCGACATCTTCAGGCCGCTGAGCTTGAAGGTTCCGGCGGTGGTGGCCCACGCCGTCTGCTTCACGTCGGTCAGCGTGGCGGAGTCCGCCTGCTGGGCGAACCCGTACGGGTTGGCCGTGTCACCGCTCTTGAGGCCCGGACCCTTGCTGGCGTCCTTGGCGGCCACACCGATGTCGATGCCCCTGAAGACGGCGTTCGCCTGCAGGTCCTCGACGTCGATGTACAGGTTCTCGGCCTCGACCGGAGTACCTTCGCCACCGGCCTTCAGCTGAAGGCTGACCGAACCGAGCAGCGGGATGTTCGGGGTGACCACGGACTGGCACATGTTCGTGATCGTGGCGCTCTTGAACGCCGAGACGGCGACGGCGTGCGCCGTCTTCTTGCCGTCGAGGGTGTAACCCGTGTCGATCGCGCCGTACTGCGAGAAGCCCGTGCCGTCGAGCTTGTCGGCCGTGACCTTGAACGACTGCCCCGACACGCTGAACGACGCGGCGAGCGCGCCCTGCGCGAGGGCGACGCCTATGCACGCCGTCGCGGCCACGCTGGGCACCATGACGACGGCGAACCGCTTCCATCTGGTCCCGCCACGCACCTGGGACTCCATATTTCCTCCTTCTCGGACGTACATCTCCTGGTCCCGACTCGCCCCCGATCGCGGCGGCTCAGACGGGCAGGGATGGGAGAAGTGCTACGTCCTCGGGAAGGGGAGCGCCCGTCCCGGAGGCGCGAACCGCGCACCGATCACCGGCGATCACCCCCGAGCGACAACCACTGGTCGCGCCTGACACGCATCACGCACAACCTTGCCGGGCAGGCTTCGCCACAGCGAAGACCCCCCTGCCCAAGGGCCGACGTCACTGTCGTCGTCCCTGCTCGGTGGGGACCCTGGAAAACCCGTTGACCCAACCGGCTGTCGGGGTACGGGTTCGGACCGAGCGTGGCCGATCGTGGTGCATTCTCGCGGCTCGCACAAGGGGGTTCGTTACTGGCTAGTAACGGCCGGATAACCGAACAACGACCCACAGGTCTCGACCGGCGACGCAGGGTGTCAAACCCGCCCAGGACAAAGCTGTTGATCGCTGGACAGAGTCCGACAGATCGGCGACCTTGTCTTACTTGCAGTAACAGCGGCCGCGATTACCAAGATTTGGTAAAGCGCGGCCGCACGGGAACCACTTCGGCAGAACTTTCACACCGGCAACACGGGCCCCGACGTTTAGCGACTGGTCAGAACCCGCGCTTCCGGCCACCCCGACGACCGGACCGGCCGGACCGGCCCGTCCGGGTCAGAACAGTGCGCGGGCCAACGCCCGTCGGGCCCCCGCCACTCGCGGATCCTCCGGACCGACCACTTCGAACAGCTCCAGCAGCCGCAGCCGTACGGCGTCCCGGTCGGCACCGGCCGTGCGCCGCACGGTGTCGATGAGCCGCCCGAACGCGTCCTCGACATGACCGCCCACCAGATCCAGGTCGGCGGCGGCGATCTGCGCGGCGGAGTCCGCCGGCCGCTCCGCCGCGTCCTTCCGTACCTGCTGCGGATCCATGCCGCCCACCCGCTCGAGCAACTCGGCCTGCGCGAGTCCGAGTTCCGCCTCGCTGTTGCCCGGGTCGTCGGCGAGCACGTTCTTGTAGGCCTGCACCGCGCCGGCGAAGTCCCCGGCGTCCAGCGCCCGTACGGCGGCTTCGAGCAGCGCGTCGTACGGACCGGCCTGCTCCACCGCCGCCTCCTGCGGCGCGGCGCCCGGCTCGGCGTCGGGGTCGACCGTCAGGCCGGTGAGCCCGAACCGCTGCTCGGCGACCTGGATCAGCTGGTCGAGGGTCTGTCGGATCTGCGCCTCACCGGCGGCCCCCTGGAAGAGCGGCAGCGCCTGCCCGGCGACGACCGCGAACACTGCCGGGATGCCCTGCACCCCGAACTGCTGCATCAGCATCTGATTGGCGTCGACGTCGATCTTGGCGAGCAGGAAGCGGCCGTCGTACTCGACGGCGAGCCGCTCCAGGACGGGGCTCAGCTGCTTGCAGGGCTGACACCACTCCGCCCAGAAGTCGATGACGACGGGCACCTCGGCGGACCTCTGCAGGACCTCCTGCTCGAACCCCGCCTCATCGACGTCGATGACGAGATCGGCCGGGGAGACGGCCCCCGCGCCGCCCTGCCTGGCCGCTTCGGCGCGCGTCTGCTCCGCCTTCGCCTTGGCCTCCTGGGCCGCCTTCACCGCGGCGAGGTCGACGACTCCGCTCATGGACATGTTCCGTGGCTGCATGCGTCTATCCTCCCCCGTCCGCGCGCCTGCGTGAAAAGCGATCCGAATACATCCCGAACTACGCCCCGAACATCCCGAACACAAGCGCCCGGGTCCCCACCCGCGCCCTGCCGGGCCCGGCCCGTGTACGTCCGTCACGGGCTTTCGCTACGAGTCGTAGCGTAATGGCACCGAGTGCCTGCGCAACACCGCTACCAGGTGATCTCCCTCACCGGAGGTCGGACAAAACCTGCGGTTATGGTCTGGGGATGCAGATCCGCACCCCCGCCTGTCGCACCGGCCGCACGGGCCGGCCGCGCAGTGCCGCCGCGGACACCGCGATCCTGGCCGCGACCCGGCAGGCACTGGTCGAACTGGGCTGGTCGAAGCTGACCCTGGGGGACGTGGCGACGCGCGCCGGGGTCGCCAAGACGACCCTCTACCGGCGCTGGGCCGGCAAGAACGAACTGGTCGTCGACGCCGTCGCAGAGCTCTTCGGCGAACTCGAACTCCCCGACCGCGGCAGCCTCGCCGCGGACATCGAGGGCGTGGTCCTGCAGTTCGCGGCGATCCTGGCCCGCCCGGAGGCGAAGAGCGGCCTGATGGCGGCCGTCGCCGAGTCCACCCGCGACGACGCCCTGCGCGAACGCATCCGGGCCTCCATCGTCGATCCGCAGAAGGACCTGGTCCTGGAGGGCCGCGCCCGGGCCCAGGCCCGCGGCGAACTCCCCCCGGAGACGGACACGGCCGAGGCCGCCCGCACGGTCGACCTCATCTTCGACGTGGTGGCGGGCGCGGTGGTGCACCGCACCCTGGTCAGCGCGGAACCGGCGGACGAGGAGTGGGTACGAAGCTTCACGCGGCTCCTGCTGACAGGCCTCATCGTCAGCCCACCCGACAACTGATCCTCTTCAGCCCGCCCGGCGAGTAGTTCTCTTCAGCCCGTCCGGCGCTTGAGGACAAAAAAGGGGATCAGAACCCCGGGGGCTCGGTGTACACCCCCCACTCGTCCCGCAGCGCCCCGCAGATCTCCCCCAGCGTCGCCTCCGCCCGCGCAGCGACCAGCATCGGCCCGATCATGTTGGAGCCGTCCCGGGCGGCGCTCAGCATCGCATCGAGCGCCCCCCGCACGGCGGCCTCGTCGCGGGCGGCCTTGCGCGCCCCCAACTCCCGCACCTGCTCGCGCTCCACCTCATGGCTGACGCGCAGAATCTCCAGGTCCCCGGTCACCGAGCCGGTGTGCGCGTTGACGCCGACGACCCGCTTCTCGCCCTTCTCCAGGGACTGCTGATACCGGAACGCCGACTCCGCGATCTCCCCCGTGAACCAGCCGTCCTCGATGCCCCGCAGGATCCCGGAGGTGATCGGCCCGATGGGGTGCCGTCCGTCGGGGTGGGCGCGCAGCCCGCGTTCCCTGATCTGCTCGAAGACGGCCTCCGCGGCGGCCTCGATCCGGTCCGTCAGCTGCTCGACGTACCAGGAACCGCCCAGCGGGTCCGCCACGCTCGCGACGCCGGTCTCCTCCATCAGCACCTGCTGGGTGCGCAGCGCGATCTCGGCGGCCTGCTCGCTCGGCAGGGCGAGGGTCTCGTCGAGGGCGTTGGTGTGCAGCGAGTTGGTCCCGCCGAGGACCGCCGCGAGCGCCTCCACCGCCGTCCGCACCACGTTGTTGTACGGCTGCTGGGCGGTCAGCGAGACGCCGGCGGTCTGGGTGTGGAACCGCAGCCACTGCGCCTTTTCGGACTTCGCGCCGTAGACGTCCCGCAGCCGGCGTGCCCAGATGCGGCGCGCCGCGCGGAACTTGGCGATCTCCTCGAAGAAATCGACGTGCGCGTCGAAGAAGAAGGAGAGGCCGGGGGCGAACACGTCCACGTCCAGCCCACGGCTCAGCCCGAGTTCCACGTACCCGAAGCCGTCCGCCAGCGTGTAGGCAAGCTCCTGCGCGGCCGTGGCTCCGGCCTCCCGGATGTGGTAACCGGAGACGGACAGCGGCTTGTAGGCGGGAATGCCGGCCGCGCAGTACTCCATGAGGTCGCCGATGAGCCGCAGATGGGGCTCCGGCCGGAAGAGCCACTCCTTCTGCGCGATGTACTCCTTGAAGATGTCGGTCTGGAGCGTGCCGTTGAGCACCGCCGGATCCACGCCCTGCCGTTCGGCGGCGACGAGGTACATGCAGAAGGCGGGCACGGCCGGTCCGCTGATCGTCATGGACGTCGTGACCTCGCCCAGCGGGATGTCCTTGAACAGGACCTCCATGTCGGCGGCCGAGTCGACGGCGACCCCGCAGTGGCCGACCTCGCCCAGCGAGCGGGGATCGTCGGAGTCGCGGCCCATCAGGGTGGGCATGTCGAACGCCACGGACAGCCCCCCGCCGCCGTTGGCGAGGATCTTCTTGTAGCGCTCGTTGGTCTGCTCGGCGTTGCCGAACCCGGCGAACTGGCGGATGGTCCAGCTGCGCCCCCGGTAGCCGGTCGCGTACAGCCCGCGCGTGAAGGGGTACTCCCCCGGCCACCCGATCCGCTCGAAGCCGTCGTAGACATCGCCCGCCCGCGGCCCGTACACCGGCTCGACGGAGTCTCCGGAGAGCGTGCTGAAGTCGGCCTCGCGCTTGCGTGCCGCGTCGTACCGGGCCTGCCAGCGGCGACGGCCCTCTTCGATGGCGTCAGCGTCCATGTCCCCAATTTACTAGGACGTCCTAGTAAACCGCGACAGCTGACCGCCGTACGTGTGTACGTACGGCGGCGGTCCCGGCGTCGGGGTTACGCCTTGGCGGGCACGGGGGCCGCGTCCACGACCTTGGCCTCCAGCTCGCGGGTGATCTTCCGCTCGACGAAGAAGGCGGCCGTCGGGATCGTCCCGGCCAGCAGCACGCGCACCTGACGGGACACCGGCCACTTCGCCTTGGAGCCCAGGTCGAAGGCGAAGACGAGATACAGGACGTACAGCCAGCCGTGCGCGATGGAGACGACGCGGGTGAAGTCGGCGGCGCCGTCGACGTCCATGGCGTACTTGGCGACCATGCCCAGGCACAGCAGGATCAGCAGCACACCGGTGACGTAGGCCATGACGCGGTAGCGGGTCAGCACGCTTTTCTTCATGCCGTCGAGCGTAACGACCCGTTCCGGAAGATCTTGCCCCGGGTCACCGCTGCGGGATCCGGGTCACTCCTCGTCGAAATCGCTCGCCGCGACCCGCAGCGGCCGCAGCATCGCGAAGATCTCCCCGCACTCCTCCGCGTCGTACACCCCGAGCCCGAAGTCCATCGCCATCAGGTCCCGGGTCGCCGCCTCGACGACCTCGCGGCCCTTGTCGGTGATGACGGCGAGGGTGCCGCGCCCGTCGTTGGGGTTGGGGCGCCGGGCGACCAGGCCCGACTTCACCAGCCGGTCCACGGTGTTCGTCACCGAGGTGGGGTGCACCTGGAGCCGCTCGCCGATCTTCGACATGGTCAGCTCCCCCTCCTTGGAGAACGTGAGCAGCACCAGCGCCTCGTAGCGTGCGAACGTCAGACCGTACGGCTTGACCACGGCGTCCACCTCGGCGAGCAGGATCTGGTGCGCGCGCATGATCGAAGTGATCGCGGCCATGGACGGCACCTGCCCCCAGCGCTGCTTCCAGAGCTCGTCGGCACGGGCGATGGGGTCGAAGGGGAGACTGGGCGGTTTCGGCACGCTTACAGACCTTACCGGCCGGTCATATCGGGGTCAGCACCGTCTCGGCCCTCGGTCCGCCGCACCTCCCGGGCCGCCAGCACACACACCGCGGTCCCCAGCACACCCGCCCCCGTGACCGCCCCCGCGACGCCCACGAGTTCGGCGGCCAGCCCCGCCAGAGCCATGCCGACGCCCTGGAGCGTCATGAGCCCGGCCGTGAGCAGCGTCATCGCCCGGCCGCGCAGTTCCTCGGGCACGTCCCGGACGATCCACTGGTCGAGGCCGAGGGTGTACGCCGACCCGGCGCCCGCGACCAGCAGCAGGAGCAGCGAGACCGCGAGGCCGGGGTGGAGGGCGTAGCCGAGGTAGGGCAGCAGGGTCACACAGACGAGCGGAAGGGCGATGCGCTCGCGGGTGACGGGGCGCAGCCGCGACCCGGCGTACAGCTCGCCGGCGATCGTGCCGACCGGCAGCGCGCACATCAGCAGGCCCAGCCCGGCCGGGCCGACGCCGAGGTCGTCGGCGTACGGCGCCGACAGCGCCTCCGGGGCGACGGCGAACGTCGGCGGCAGCCAGCAGAGCAGCAGCAGCGCCCTGGTGCGCCGGTCGGCGAGGACCCGCCGGGCCCCCCGGAGGGAGTCCGTGACCAGCGCCCCGCCGGTGCGGGTCCGGGCGGGGCGGCGGCGGGTGCCCAGGCGCAGCAGGAGGGCCGAGACGAGGAAGGTGCCGACGGTGATCAGGAGGGCCTGGCGCGGGGAGGCGACGGTGAGCAGCACCCCGCCGAGGCCGAAGCCGACGAGCAGCGCGCTCTGCGCGGTGATGCGCAGCAGGGAGCGGCCGAGGACGAACAGGTCGCCGTCGCCGAGGATGTCCGCGAGGGTGGCCATCCGGGTGCCCGCGAAGATCGGCGAGACGACGGCGAGGCAGCAGCGCAGGGCCAGCAGGAGGGCGAGGGGCGCGCCCGGGGCCGTCATCGGGAGCACGCACACCGCGCACACCAGGTCGCAGCCGACGAGCACGCGCCGGGCCGGGTAGCGGTCGGCGACCCCGGCGAGCAGGGTGCCGCCGACGACGTAGGGCAGGAAGCCGACGGCCCAGGCCAGGGCGCTCAGCAGGGGTGAGCCGGTCAGGTCGTAGACGAGTACGGACAGCGCGATCTCGGCGACGATCACGCCGAGCATGGACAGCAGATGGGCGGCGAAGACGGCCCGGAACTCGCGCACGGCGAAGACCCGGCGGTAGCCCGCGGGCGTGGCGTCGGTGGGGGCGGTCGGGACCGTCTCGGCTTCTGACACGGCTTCTGGCATGGGCAGCAGCGTGCTCGGGCACGGGCCCGCCCCCTAGAGTTTCGGGCACAGCCGAATGTTCGGATGGCCGGCGCGATGTTCGGGAGCGTCCGCGAGGAGGGGTGGGGACATGCCGTCGCAGCTGCATTTCGGGGAGGACGACTTCCTGCGCTGCCGCTTCGCCGTGTCCCCGCTGTGGGAGACGCAGGAGGTCGCGCGCACCCTCAAGCGGCCCGACCGGCACGGCTACCACGCACCGTGGCTGCGCCGGATCCGGACGGCGGCCGAGGCGCTCGACCTGAGCGGTCTGTGGCTGCTGATGCCGCGCCGGGGCCACTCCCCCGACTGGCTGTGCCCGCCGCCGATCGGGCCCGTGGCCGGTTTCGAGGAGGAGCTCGCTGCGGTCCGGGCCGCCGATCCGCGGGCCGCCCGGGCGGACAGCGCCCGTTCGCTCGCGGACACCCCCGGCGCGCTGGACTCGGCGCGGGGGCGGGCCTGGCTGGCGGATCCGCAGCGGATGATCCAGGAGGTGACCGCTGTGCTGGAGGAGGTCTGGCACACCCTCCTCGCACCGGACTGGACGCGGCTGCGCGCCCTGCTGGAGGCGGACGTCGCCTTCCACTCGCGCCGGCTGGCCGAGGTGGGGCTGGGCGGGCTGCTGCCGGAGATCGACCGGCGGTGCGGCTGGCGGGCGGGGACGCTGACCGTCGCCTCGAAGGGCGAGCACGAGCGGCATCTGGGCGGGCAGGGGCTGGTGCTGATGCCGAGCGTGTTCTCGTGGCCGGACGTGGTCAGCGACTTCGCCCCTCCCTGGCAGCCGACGCTGGTCTATCCCGCGCGCGGGATCGCCGGCCTGTGGTCGGATCCGGCCGACGGCTCCCCCGAGAACCTCGTACGGCTGCTGGGCCGGGGCCGGGCCGCCGTGCTCGGCGCGCTGGACGACCCGGCGACCACCTCCGCCCTCGCCCACCGCCTCGGCCTCGCCCCGTCCTCGGTGTCCGCGCATCTGACGGTGCTGCGCGACTCCGGCCTGCTGGTGTCCCGGCGCTACGGCCACCAGGTGCACTACGAGCGGACGCCGCTGGGCATCGCGCTGGTGTCCGGCGGCGCCCGCCCGCCGGACGCCGGTCAGTAGAGGCTGCGCGGACCTCAGTAGAGGCTGCGCAGGCCGAGGACGTCGCCCTTGCCGAGGGTGCGGGCGCCGGTGGAGCAGGCGAACGAGCTCGAGTACATGGTCAGGTTCTGGTGTCCGGCGCCGGAGTGGCCGAGGCCGAAGACGTGCCCGGCCTCATGGGTGGCGACGCTGCGGACGTCGTACGCGTGCGTGCAGGCGCCGGACGGGCTGTCGGTGAACGCGTAGTCATGGGTGTTGAAGCGGACGTCGGCCTCGAGGAGTTCGTCCGGGCCGCCCGGCACCGGCCGGCTCCAGGAGCAGGTCGTGGCGACGGCGTCGCTGCCGATGTCGCCCGCGTCCCACACGCTCAGGCCGTCCCGGCGCACGCAGCGGGCGGCGCGGTCGATGCCGGCCTCGTTGGCGGTGGTCGACAGATAACGGGCCTTCGCGCCGACCGCGTCGTCGTAGCCGCAGTCGTTGCGGCTGCCGGTGATGGTGGCGACGGCGTCCTCGAAGGCCCGCCGGGCCTCGGCGCGGGTGAGGTTGCCGGGCAGCGCGCCGTCGCCGACGAACCACTCGTAGGTGCCGTACTCCTTGCGCCCGGCGGTGGAGTACGCGCCGTCGGTGCAGGGGCCGGGCGCGTCGGCGCGGCCGTCCGGGCGGGCGTGCGTGTGGGCCGCCTCGTAGGTGTAGGCGACCTTGCCGTCGGCTGCGACCGCCACGGTGAAGCCGTGCTCGTCGCCGTCCGCCGTGAGGGCGTCGACGCTGACCGTGGTGCCGGGTTCGGGCACGGCCACGCCGGCCCCGGCGTGCGTGACGACGCGGCCGACGGCGAGGCAGTCGAGCACGGACGACCCGGCGGGCAGGTCGTCGACGGTCAGCTCGCCCCGGGCGAGCGCGCACGCGGGCGTGCGCTGCACCTCCCCCACGCAGACCGCCGACAGCGCCGCCCCCAGTACCAACGCCGTGATCGCCCTGCCGAGAGACCCCGGCCCGCGCCGCCCTGCCACCGCACACTCCCCTTCAATGCCGCGCCGTAGCGCGGAACTTGATCGACCCGGGGAGACATTAGCCAGGCGGCACGCGCCAAAACCCCGTCCATCGTCACCCGTTCGGGCGAATGATGAGACAGGTGGACAAGTCGGTCACTGCGCCAGGTGCCGCTCCACCGTCTCGACCTTCGAGGTCAGGCCGTCCGTCACGCCGGGGCGGAGGTCCGCCTTCAGAACGAGGGAGACCCGGGGAGCGCGTTCCTCGACGACGGCCACGGCGCGTTTCACGACGGCCATGACCTCGTCCCATTCGCCCTCGATGGAGGTGAACATGGCGTCGGTGCGGTTCGGGAGGCCGGATTCGCGGACGACGCGGACGGCGTCGGCGACGTATTCGCCGACGTCCTCGCCGACGCCCAGCGGGGTGACCGAGAAGGCGACGATCATGCGCTCACGACGCCTTCCTTGCGCACGCGCGAGGCGATGACGGCGTCCTCGGCCTCGCGGCGCAGCTTGCGCTCGGCGAAGAAGCCGCCGGTCGGCAGGACCGAGAGGACGAGGTAGAGGGACGCGGTCTTGAAGGACCACTTGGCGCGGTTCCAGGCGTCCGCCCAGAAAAGCACGTACAGGATGAACAGCACGCCGTGGAGCATGCCCATGGCGGGCACCGCGTTGAAGTCCGTGGTCCGCTTCAGCACCGAGCAGAGCAGCAGCAGGAGGAAGGACACGGCTTCCGGGGCGGAGACCAGGCGCAGGCGTCGGAGGGCGGAGGCTGTCTTCAGGTCCACGGGTCACCTTCGGGGAGGTTTCAGGGGCGGCTTCGGGGCCGGTTTCGGGGGCAGCTGTTTGTGAATACACGCACAAGCGTTCCGCCATTGTGGCAAACGGTCCCCCTAGGGGTGCGTTCAGGGTCTCTCTCCACCTACGGGTGCTGTTCCGCGCCCCGGTCCGGCGGTTACCTTCGCAACGTGGCGATGTTTCGACTTCAAGGCAGCAAGGTGCTTGCCGTCGACATGACCGGGGACGCCGTGAAGGCGAAGAACGGCTCCATGGTCGCGTACGACGGTCAGATGGCCTTCAAGAAGCTCAGCGGCGGCGGTGAGGGCATCCGGGGCATGGTGACCCGGCGGATCACCGGCGAGCAGATGACCGTGATGGAGGTGAAGGGACAGGGCACGTGCTGGTTCGCCGACCGCGCCTCCGAGATCAACCTCGTCCAGCTCCAGGGCGACAAGCTGTACGTCGAGTCAAGCAACCTGCTGGCGACCGACGCCGGCCTCAGAACCGGGACGAGTTTCACGGGGCTGCGCGGCGCGACCCAGGGCAACGGGCTCTTCACGACCACGGTCGAGGGCCACGGCCTGGCCGCGATCACTTCGGACGGCCCGGCCGTGGTGCTGCGCGTCAGCCCGCAGTACCCGCTGACCGTCGACCCCGGCGCCTATGTCGCGCACCAGGGCAACGTCCGGCAGTCCTTCCAGTCGGGTGTGACGTTCCGCACGTTCATGGGCGAGGGCGGCGGCGAGGCCTTCCAGATCCGGTTCGAGGGGGACGGCCTGGTGTACGTCCAGCCGAGCGAGCGCAACACGATCGCGGGGGATGTGTGAGATGAGCCTCCGCGAGATCAACTCCAAGATGGTCGAGGCGACGGTCGTCCCCGGGCAGCGGCTCTTCAGCCAGCGCGGCGCGATGCTCGCGTACCGCGGCGAGGTGTCCTTCACGCCCAACACCCGGGGCGGACAGGGCGGCGTGATGTCCATGATCGGGCGGCGGCTCGCCAACGAGGACACGCCCCTGATGACCGTCGAGGGCAACGGCACGGTCTTCTTCGGGCACGGCGGCCATCACGTCCAGGTCATCACGCTCGCCGGAGACACGCTGTACGTCGAGGCGGACCGGCTGCTCGCCTTCGAGGGCACGCTCCAGCAGGGCACGATGTTCCTGGGCGCGCAGGGCGGGGTCATGGGCATGGTCCGCGGCCAGGTCAGCGGACAGGGGCTGTTCACGACCACGCTGAAGGGCCACGGCGCGGTGGCCGTGATGGCGCACGGCGGCGTCTTCGAGGTCCCGATCACCCCGCAGCGCCCGGTCCACGTCGACCCCCAGGCCTATGTGGCCCACCACGGCGACGTCCGCAACAAGCTGTCGACCGCGCTGGGCTGGCGGGACATGGTGGGCCGCGGCTCCGGCGAGGGGTTCCAGCTGGAGCTGAGCGGCAGCGGTGCGGTGTTCGTCCAGGCGTCGGAGGAGAAGCTGTGAGCATGTACGGGGCTCCGGGCGGCGGCCCGACGGTCTACGACCCCACGACCCTCCCGGTCGACGACAACGTGAACAGCTACACCTTCTGCGTGGAGCTCAAGGGGAGCCAGTGGTTCCTGCAGAAGGGGAAGATGATCGCCTACTACGGGTCGATCGACTTCAACGGCGTCGGGCACGGCCGGCTGGACCGGCTGGTGCGCACCTCGTTCCATTCGCCTCTGCACGCGAGCGACTGGGTCGTGGCGGAGGGCTCGGGCAAGATGCTCCTCGCCGACCGGGCCTTCGACGTGAACTCGTACGACCTGGCCGACGGCAATCTGACCATTCGCTCGGGCAATCTGCTCGCGTTTCAGCCAACTCTGTCGCTCAAGCAGTCGATCGTCCCGGGGTTTCTCACGCTGATCGGAACCGGGAAGTTCGTGGCCGCGTCCAACGGACCGGTGGTGTTCATGGAGCCTCCCATCCGGGTGGACCCGCAGGCACTCGTCGGCTGGGCCGACTGCCCGTCCCCGTGCCATCACTACGACCACGGGTACATGACGGGCCTGATGGGCGGTCTACGTGCGCTGACGGGCCTCGGAGGGGCCTCCGGGGAGGAGCACCAGTTCGAGTTCGTGGGCGCCGGCACCGTGCTGCTGCAGTCGACCGAGACCCTGATGGCCGAGCAGGCCACGGGGGCGGTTCCGCACGAGCCGGGGGTACCCGGCGGCGGTGCGGGCGCGGGGGCGCACGGCGGCCCCGGCGGGCAATCCGGCGCACCGCGCCTTCCCGGACAGCTGGGAGACCTCCAGCGTCGCTTCGGGCTGTGAGCGGTAGTCTGCGGAGTGTGACATCGAACGCGTGCGCACCGTCACATCACCCTCACTAGTTCGCCTTTCAACATTTTAGGTAGACTTCATTTATGGAGACCGAAACGGCCACGCGCTGGCTTGTCGATGCGGAGCAGTGCGCCTGGCGCACCCACCTGGAGGTCAACAGGCTGTTGACGTACCAGCTCGAAAGGGATCTCCAACCGTTCGGCCTGACCATGAACGACTACGAGATCCTCGTGAACCTGTCCGAGTCGGAGGGCGTCCGGATGCGGATGAGCGACCTCGCGTCCGCCACGCTCCAGTCCAAGAGCCGACTCTCGCACCAGATCACCCGGATGGAGAACGCGGACCTGGTGCGCCGTGAGAACTGCGAGTCGGACCGCCGCGGCCTGTACGCGGTGCTGACCGACCACGGCATGGAGACGATGCAGAAGGTCGCGCCCCACCATGTGGACTCGGTGCGGCGGCACTTCATCGACCTCCTGTCCCCCGAGGC
This sequence comes from Streptomyces sp. NPDC001858, assembly GCF_053594615.1. Taxonomy (NCBI): domain Bacteria; kingdom Bacillati; phylum Actinomycetota; class Actinomycetes; order Kitasatosporales; family Streptomycetaceae; genus Streptomyces; species Streptomyces sp. NPDC001858. Next base: position 93,484 of record NZ_JBSFEV010000027.1, on the reverse strand, counting down.
CCTGGCGGAACTCTCCAAGGCCCTCAAGCCCGTCGCGGAACACCTCCGCGGCCACCAGGGCCGCCCGTAACAGAACAGGGCCCCGCCTGCCGCCGCTTCGCCCGCCCGGGCGGGCGAAGTCGGCTGCGGCTCGGCAGCGCCCCAAAGGGGCGCGGGGCTCTGACATATGCGGCTCCGCCGCGCGGGCGCGACCAGCCACAACGGCGCCGCAGCAGAACGACGACGGCACAGCGCGGCACGCCCAGCGGAGCGCACCGCGGGCGTCACGCAGGACCGGGCCCGCCGAGTTCGCCGAGTCGACCGGTCCGGCGGAGCGGATCGGCGGCGGCGACGATCGCGGCCGTCGCCAGCACCGCCGCCCCCGTCATCGCGAAGCACACCCCCACCGGCAGCCGCGCGGCCAGCGCACCCGCGGCTGCGGTGCCCGCCGTGCTCCCCGCGTTGACGGCCGTGTTGACCCACGCCCCCGCCCGCACCCTGGCCTCCGGCGCGGCGGCCTCGTCGGCCATCAGGTAGGCCGTGGTGATCGTCGGCGACACGAAGAACCCGGCGACCGCGGCGGCCACCGCGAGCGTGCCGAGGCCCGGCGCCAGTCCCGCGCCGCACAGCGTCAGACCGAGCCCGGCCGTGAGCAGCGGCAGCCGCGCCCCGGCCGAGGACCGCCGGTCGACGGCCCCGTTGAGCAGCCCGCCGACGGCGCTGCCGGCCGACAGCGCGGCCAGCACCCAGGCCACGGCCGGCCCGCCGGTCCCGTGCCCGTGCCGTTCGGCGAAGGCCACGACCAGCAGGTCGACCACGCCCAGCGCGAGCCCTACGCCCGCGACGGCGACCACCGGCCGGCCGAGCCCGCGCAGCCCGCCGCCGCCCCGCCGCACGGCGCCCGCCTTCCCCGGCGGCACCGCCCGCACCACGGGCGACGACACGAACCCGGCCGTCCCCACCAGCATCAGGGCCGCCCCGACGACGATCCCGGCGGCCGGCGATGCCCAGCCGACGAGGACGCCGACCAGCAACGGCCCGGCGACGAAGAGCAGTTCCTCGGCGACCGCGTCGAGGCTGTAGGCGCGCCGGAGCAGCGCCCGGTCCGGGGCGAGCCTGCCCCACACGGCCCGCATGGTCGGTCCCAGCGGCGGCGCGGAGGCGCCGGCGGCCGCGGCGAGGCCGCCCAGCACGGACGCGGGGGCGGGGTCCGGGCGCACGAGAGCCGCGGCGAGCAGGCCCAACAGCGCGGTGTACACGGCCGTCAGCGGAACGAGCGACCGGCGCGGCCCGTGCCGGTCGACGAGCGCCGCCCGCGCGGGCGACAGGAAGACGGCGGTGGCGCCGAACAGCGCCATCACACCGCCCGCCAGCGGGTAGGAGCCCGAGGCCCGGGTGACGGCGAGCATCAGGGACAGCGGGACGATCCCGTAGGACAGGCGGCCGGTCAGCGCGGCGGCGAAGGTGCGCCGGGCGTGCGGAACGCGCAGCACGGCGGCATACGAGGCGGACACAGGGGTGGGCGTGGGCATGGGCGTGGCCATGAGGTTCCTCGACTCGAGGCAGGGCGGAAAAGGGGACGCCTGATCGCCGTGACCGGGCGGCCGACCGCCGCTCGCCGGTCACGGGCCGAGGCGGGCCCTATGCCAAGAGGAGGAACACGCGGCCGAACGTATCAGCGCGCCCGGCAGCCCCACCACGCCTTTTCCGGCCGCCGCCTGCCGGGTCAGCCCGCTGTGAGGCCGGCCACCAGTTCGTCCGCCGCGCGGTAGGGATCGAGGTCGCCGGCGACGATGCGGTCGGCGAGGGCGTCGAGGCGGCGGTCGCCGTGCAGGTCGCCGATGCGTTCGCGCAGGGCCGTGACGGCGATGGTCTCGACCTCGCGGGCGGCCCGGGAGGCGCGCCGCCGGGCGAGGACGCCGTGCTCCTCCATCCACGCGCGGTGCTTCTCCAGCGCCTCGACGACCTCGTCGATTCCCTCGGCGCGGGACGCGACCGTCTTCACGATGGGCGGCCGCCAGTCGCCGGGGCGGCGGGCCTCGCCGAGGCCGAGCATGTGGTTCAGCTCGCGGACGGTGGCGTCGGCGCCGTCCCGGTCGGCCTTGTTGACGACGTAGACGTCGCCGATCTCCAGGATCCCGGCCTTGGCGGCCTGGATGCCGTCCCCCATGCCGGGGGCCAGCAGGACGACGCTGGTGTCCGCCTGGGAGGCGATCTCGACCTCCGACTGGCCCACGCCGACCGTCTCGACCAGGATCACCTCGCAGCCCGCCGCGTCCAGCACCCGGATCGCCTGCGGGGCCGACCAGGCGAGACCGCCCAGATGGCCTCGGGTGGCCATGGAGCGGATGTAGACGCCGGGGTCGGAGGCGTGCTCCGACATCCGGACGCGGTCGCCGAGCAGGGCTCCCCCGGAGAACGGCGACGACGGGTCGACGGCCAGGACGCCGACCCGTCTGCCCTGCTTGCGGTAGGCGGTGACCAGGGCGGAGGTCGACGTGGACTTGCCGACGCCCGGCGAGCCCGTCAGACCGACGACATACGCGTTCCCGGTCAGCGGGGCCAGAGCCGCCATGATCTCCCTGAGCTGCGGGGACGCCCCCTCCACCAGGGAGATCAGCCGGGCCACGGCCCTGGGCCGGCCTTCCCTGGCCTGGGCGACCAGCGAGGAGACGTCCTGCATCACAGCTCCGTTCGGAAAGGAACCAGGGACCTGAAGGAACCAGGGACCTACGGGGACTCAGGCCTTGGCCACCCGCACGATCAGCGCGTCGCCCTGACCGCCGCCGCCGCACAGCGCGGCCGCGCCGACGCCGCCGCCCCGGCGCTTGAGCTCCAGCGCCAGGTGCAGGACGAGCCGGGCGCCGGACATCCCGATCGGGTGGCCCAGGGCGATGGCCCCGCCGTTCACGTTCACCTTTTCCGTGGACACGCCCAGGTCGTTCATTGACTGCACGGCGACAGCCGCGAAGGCCTCGTTGATCTCGATGAGGTCCAGGTCGGAGACGTCCAGGCCCTCCTTCTTCAGGGCGTGCAGGATGGCGTTGGAGGGCTGCGACTGCAGCGAGTTGTCCGGTCCGGCCACATTGCCGTGGGCGCCGATCTCGGCGATCCAGGCCAGACCCAGCTCCTCGGCCTTGGCCTTGCTCATCACGACGACGGCGGCCGCGCCGTCGGAGATCTGCGAGGACGTGCCCGCGGTGATGGTGCCGTCCCGGGTGAAGGCCGGGCGAAGCTTGCCCAGGGACTCCACCGTGGTGTCGGCGCGAATGCCCTCGTCCTTGCTGAAGACGACCGGCTCGCCCTTGCGCTGCGGGATCTCCACCGGGGTGATCTCGGCCTCGAAGACGCCGTTCTTCTGGGCGGCGGCCGCGCGCTGGTGGGACAGGGCGGCGAACTCGTCCTGCTCCGGACGGGCGATGCCCAGCCGGGTGTTGTGCTTCTCCGTGGACTCGCCCATGGCGATGTTCTCGAAGGCGTCGGTCAGCCCGTCGTACGCCATCGCGTCGAGCATCTCGATCGCGCCGTACTTGAAGCCCTCGCGGGACTTCGGCAGCAGGTGCGGGGCGTTGGTCATGGACTCCTGGCCGCCGGCCACCACGATGTCGAACTCGCCGGCGCGGATCAGCTGGTCGGCGAGCGCGATCGCGTCGAGGCCCGACAGACACACCTTGTTGATCGTGAGCGCCGGCACGTTCATCGGGATGCCCGCCTTGACCGCGGCCTGGCGCGCCGGGATCTGCCCCGCCCCGGCCTGGAGCACCTGCCCCATGATGACGTACTGCACCTGGTCGCCGCCGATCCCCGCACGGTCGAGGGCGGCCTTGATCGCGAAGCCGCCGAGCTCGGCTCCGGAGAAGGACTTCAGGGAGCCCAGCAGTCGTCCCATGGGCGTACGGGCGCCCGCGACGATCACCGAGGTCGTGCCGTTGGTACCAGTCGATCCAGTCATGAGCTGCGATTCCCCTTACCGGCCTGCACGGGCCGAGGAGTGAACGAGGGTTTACTTCGAATGTACTGAGCGGTAGTCCGCCCCGTCACCGGGCCTTCAGTGTGATCGCGCGCACGTTGCGTAACCACCTGAGGCGCGCTGCACTGACACCATGCTGACGCGAATCGACCACATCGGGATCGCCTGCCACGACCTCGACACGACCGTCGAGTTCTACCGCTCCACCTACGGCTTCGAGGTCTTCCACTCCGAGGTCAACGAGGAGCAGGGCGTACGCGAGGCCATGCTCAAGATCAACGATACGTCCGACGGAGGCGCCTCCTACCTGCAGCTTCTCGAGCCGACCCGGGAGGACTCGGCCGTGGGCAAGTGGCTCGCCAAGAACGGCGAGGGCGTCCACCACATCGCCTTCGGTACGGCGGATGTGGACGGCGACGCCGCGGACGTCCGCGCCAAGGGCGTACGCGTTCTGTACGAAGAGCCCCGGATCGGCTCCATGGGGTCACGAATCACCTTCCTGCATCCAAAGGATTGCCACGGAGTACTGACAGAACTGGTCACTTCGGCCCCTGTTGAGTCACCTGAGCACTGACCCTCGTACATATGGGCCGGTAGGGTTGGGCTCGGTCGCCGCGCACACCGGGGCGGCCCGGTCCTGCCGTTCGGCGGCGGGACGCAGCCGGGGTCCGGGTTTCGGGGGACGAGCGTCGGGGCAGCAGCCCATGCTCCGTCGTTGATCTGACACCATTCCCCGGGGGCCCCGTTCGGCGGATGGACGGAGCTCGTTCGGGAAGCTTGCGACCAGGGACGGATGGGACCGCGCAGTGCGGGGCTACGAGAGCCAGGAGCGGGAGCCGGCGGCTGACGTCGACCACCTGACTCGGTTCGAAGCCGAGATGAAGCGGCTGAAGACCGAGCGGGAAAAGGCGATTCAGCATGCCGAGGACCTCGGCTACCAGGTCGAGGTGCTGCGCGCCAAGTTGCACGAGGCGCGCCGCACCATCATGTCCCGGCCCGCCTTCGACGGCGGCGACATCGGGTACCAGGCCGAGCAGATGCTGCGCAATGCGCAGATGCAGGCCGACCAGTTGCGGCAGGACGCCGAGCGCGAGCTCAGCCAGACCCGCGCGCAGACACAGCGCATCCTCCAGGAGCACGCCGAGCAGGCGGCGCGGCTGCAGGCGGAGCTGCACCAGGAGGCGGTGGCCCGGCGTCAGCAGCTCGACCAGGAGCTGGCGGAACGCCGGCAGAACGTCGAGTCGCACGTCAACGAGAACGTGGCGTGGGCGGAGCAGCTGCGGGCCCGCACCGAGGCCCAGGCGCGCCGGCTGCTCGACGAGTCGCGGGCCGAGGCCGAGCAGTCCCTGGCCGCCGCCCGCGCCGAGGCCGAGCGGGTCGCCACGGAGGCCCGCCAGCGGCTCCAGGCCGACGCCGAGGCGACGCGTGCCGAGGCCGAGCAGCTCCTGCTGCGGGCCCGCACGGACGCCGACCGGCTGCTGACCGCCGCCTCCACCCAGGCGCAGGAGGCCAACGACCACGCGGAGCAGCTGCGCAACTCCACCGTCACGGAGTCCGACGCGGCCCGCCGCCAGGCCGGTGAGCTCAGCCGCGCCGCCGATCTGCGCATGTCCGAGGCCGACGACGCGCTGCGCAAGGCGCAGGCCGAGGCGGACAAGGTGCTCAGCGAGGCGAAGGCCGCCGCCGAGAAGGCGCTCGCCGGCGCGGAGTCGGCCAACGAGCAGCGCACCCGCACCGCGAAGGAGCAGGTCGCCCGCCTGGTCACCGAGGCCACCAAGGAGGCCGAGGCCACCAGGGAGTCGGCCGAGCAGGTCGTCGCGGACGCCCGCGCGGAGGCCGAGAAGATCGTCGGCGAGGCCTCGGAGCGGGCCCGCACGCTGACCGCCGAGGAGTCGGCGACCCAGCTGTCGAAGGCGGCCAAGACCGCCGAGGACGTCCTCAACCGGGCGCAGGAGGACGCGCAGAACACCACCAAGGCCGCCGCCGAGGAGGCCGAGCGGATCCGTCGCGAGGCGGAGAACGAGGCCGACCGGCTGCGGGCCGAGGCGCACGACATCGCCGAGCAGCTCAAGGGCTCCGCGAAGGACGACACCAAGGAGTACCGAGCCAAGACGGTCGAGCTGCAGGAGGAGGCGCGCCGGCTGCGCGGCGAGGCCGAGCAGCTGCGCGCCGACGCGGTGGCCGAGGGCGAGAAGATCCGCGCGGAGGCCCGCAAGGAGGCCGTCCAGCAGATCGAGGAGGCGGCCAGGACCGCCGAGGAGCTGCTGTCCAAGGCGCGGGCCGACGCGGACGAGCTCCGCGCGAAGGCCACCTCGGACAGCGAGAAGGTGCGCACCGAGGCCATCGAGCGCGCCACCACGCTGCGCCGGCAGGCCGAGGACACCCTGGATCGCACCCGCGCGGAGGCCGAGCGCTCCCGCGAGGAGGCGGTGGAGCTCGCCGAGACCATCACCTCCAACGCCGAGCAGGCGGCACGCGAGCTGCGCGAGGAGACCGAGCGCGGGATAGACGCCCGGCAGGCGGAGGCCGCCGAGGAGCTGACCCGGCTGCACACGGACGCGGAGGCCCGGTTCGCCTCCGCCGAGCAGGCGCTCACCGACGCCCGCGAGGAGGCCGCGCGGATCCGCCGCGAGGCCGCCGAGGAGACCGACCGGCTGCGCGGCGAGGCCGCGGAGCGGATCCGCGGCCTGCAGCAGCAGGCCGACGCCGAGGCCGACCGGCTGCGCAACGAGGCCGCCGCCGACGCGTCCGCCTCGCGCGCCGAGGGCGAGGCCGTCGCCGTCCGGCTGCGTTCCGATGCCATCGCCGAGGCGGAGCGGCTGAAGTCCGAGGCGCAGGACACCGCCGACCGGCTGCGCGCCGAGGCGGCGGCCGCCGCCGAGCGGCTGGCCGACGAGGCGACCGAGACGCTGGCCGCCGCCCAGGAAGAGGCCGTACGGCGCCGGCGCGAGGCCGAGGATCTCCTCGGTTCCGCCCGCCAGGAGGCCGACCAGGAGCGCGAGCGGGCCCGCGACCAGAGCGAGGAACTGCTGGCCTCGGCGCGCAAACGCGTCGAGGAGGCGCAGACCGAGGCCGTCCGGCTGGTCGAGGAGGCCGACCGGCGGGCCGTCGAGATGGTGTCGGCGGCCGAGCAGCACGCCCAGCAGGTGCGGGACTCCGTGCTCGGGCTGCACGAGCAGGCCCAGGACGAGATCATCGGGCTGCGCTCCGCCGCCGAGCACGCGGCGGACCGTACCCGGCGCGAGGCGCAGGAGGAGGCGGACCGGGTCCGCGCCGACGCCTACGCCGAGCGGGAGCGGGCCGCCGAGGACGCGGGCCGGGTCCGGCGCGAGGCGGGCGAGGCCTCCGAGGCCGCGCAGGAGCTGGCCGAGCGGACCGTCGGCGAGGCCATCGCAGAGGCGGAGCGGCTGCGTTCGGAGGCGTCCGCGCACGCCCAGCGGGTGCGCACCGAGGTCTCGGACGCCGTCGCGCAGGCCGACCAGGACGCGTCGCGCACCCGGGCCGAGGCCCGGGACGACGCCAACCGCATCCGCTCGGACGCGGCGACGCAGGCCGACACCCTCATCACCGAGGCGCGCAACGAGGCCGAGCTGCTCCAGTCGGAGACGATCACGGAGGCCGAGCGGCTGCGCGCCGAGTCGGTCGCCAAGGCGGAGAAGCTGATCACGGACGCCTCCGGGGACGCGGAGCGGCTGCGTGCCGAGGCCGCCGAGACGGTGGGTTCCGCGCAGGCACACGCCGAGCGGGTCCGGACCGAGGCCGAGCGCTTCAAGCGGGAGGCGGCCGCGGAGGCGGACCGGCTGATGAGCGTGGCCCGCGAGGAGGCCGACTCGACGCTGGACGAAGCCCGCAAGGAGTCCAACAAGCGGCGCTCCGAGGCGGCCGAGCAGGTCGACACCCTCATCACGGAGACCGCGGCCGAGGCGGACAAACTGCTCACCGAGGCGCAGACCCAGGCACAGCAGGCGACCGCGGACGCGGAGGCGCAGGCCGACTCGATGGTCGGCGCGGCCCGCACCGAGGCGGACCGGCTGGTGTCCGAGGCGACCGTCGAGGGCAACTCCCGGGTGGAGAAGGCGCGTACGGACGCGGACGAGCTGCTCGTCGGCGCCCGTCGGGACGCGACGGCCATAAGAGAGCGGGCCGAGGAGCTGCGCGACCGCATCACGAACGAGATCGAGTCGCTCCACGAGCGGGCCCGCCGCGAGGCCTCCGAGACCATGAAGTCGACGGGGGACCGCTGCGACGCGCTCATCAAGGCGTCCGAGGAGCAGCTCGCCAAGGCTCAGGCGAAGGCGAAGGAGCTGGTGTCGGACGCCAATTCCGAGGCGGGCAAGGTCCGTATCGCCGCCGTGAAGAAAGCCGAGGGGCTGCTCAAGGAGGCCGAGCAGAAGAAGTCGACGCTGGTGCGGGAGGCCGAGGAGCTCAAGGCCGAGGCGATCCGCGAGGCGCGGCGCACGGTCGAGGAGGGCAAGCGCGAACTGGAGGTCCTGGTGCGTCGGCGCGAGGACATCAACGCCGAGATCTCCCGGGTTCAGGACGTGCTGGAGGCGCTGGAATCCTTCGAGGCACCGGGTGGCGGCAAGGACGGGGTCGTCAAGGCGGGCATGACGATCGGCTCGCCCCGATCGGGTGGGAAGGCCTCGGACGGCTAGCGGAATGTGTGAATTGCGTTAAAGTCTGGGGTCTTTGACCGAATCTTTGGCAAGAGCGCTGCCGGTCAGCCACCCGAAAGGGGTGTCATTCTCCAGATCAAACACGCATACGCTCTATGACACACCGCTCAGGCCCCTAGGATTCCACCTATCACCTCACCGGTCTCATTCGACAGGAACCCCATGAGCGACACTTCCCCCTACGGCTTCGAGCTTGTGCGGCGTGGGTACGACCGCGCTCAGGTGGACGAACGCATCTCGAAGCTCGTCTCCGACCGTGACAGCGCTCTGGCCCGTATCACTGCTCTGGAAAAGCGCATCGAGGAGCTCCACCTCGAAACGCAGAACGCCCAGGCCCAGGTAAGCGACGCCGAGCCGTCGTACGCCGGTCTCGGCGCGCGTGTCGAGAAGATCCTCCGCCTCGCCGAGGAAGAGGCCAAGGATCTGCGCGAGGAGGCCCGGCGGGCGGCCGAGCAGCACCGCGAGCTCGCCGAGTCGGCGGCCCAGCAGGTTCGCAACGACGCAGAATCGTTCGCTGCGGAGCGCAAGGCCAAGGCTGAGGACGAGGGCGTCCGGATCGTCGAGAAGGCCAAGAGCGACGCGTCGCAGCTGCGTTCCGAGGCGCAGAAGGACGCGCAGTCGAAGCGTGAGGAGGCCGACGCCCTCTTCGAGGAGACCCGCGCCAAGGCCGCCCAGGCCGCCGCGGACTTCGAGACCAACCTCGCCAAGCGCCGCGAGCAGTCGGAGCGCGACCTGGCGTCGCGTCAGCAGAAGGCGGAGAAGCGTCTCGCGGAGATCGAGCACCGCGCGGAGCAGCTGCGGCTGGAGGCCGAGAAGCTGCGCACGGACGCGGAGCGTCGCGCCCGTCAGACGGTGGAGACCGCTCAGCGTCAGGCCGAGGACATCGTCGCCGACGCCAATGCCAAGGCGGACCGGATCCGTTCGGAATCCGAGCGCGAGCTGGCGGCCCTCACCAACCGTCGCGACAGCATCAACGCCCAGCTGACGAACGTCCGCGAGATGCTCGCCACGCTGACCGGCGCCGCGGTCGCCGCGGCCGGCACTCCGTCCACGGACGACGAGCCGATCTCCCGTGGGGTTCCGGCCCAGCAGTCCCGGTAACGCCCGGCGGTACAGCGACTGAACATCGACGAAGCCCTCGGTCACTGCGGTGGCAGAGGGCTTCGCCGCGCACTAGCGTGTCGGCATGATCGAGCTGGACGGCCTGACGAAGCGGTACGGCGAGAAAATGGCGGTGAACAACCTCACCTTCACCGTCAGACCGGGTATCGTCACGGGCTTCCTCGGTCCCAACGGCGCGGGCAAGTCCACCACGATGCGGATGATGCTGGGCCTCGACCGGCCCACCGCCGGAGACGTCCGCATCGACGGGCAGCACTACGACCGGCTCAAGGACCCCTTCACGTACATCGGCGCCCTGCTCGACGCCAAGGCCATGCACGGCGGGCGCAGCGCCTTCAACCATCTGCTGTGTCTGGCGCAGAGCAACGGCATCCCGAGGAGCCGGGTGCACGAGGTGCTCGACACCGTCGGGCTCACCGCCGTGGCGAGGAAGAAGGCCAAGGGGTTCTCGCTCGGCATGGGGCAGCGGCTCGGCATCGCGGGCGCACTGCTCGGCGACCCCCGGATCCTGATGTTCGACGAGCCGGTGAACGGCCTCGACCCCGAGGGCATCCACTGGATCCGCAACCTGATGAAATCGCTGGCCGCGCAGGGGCGGACGGTGTTCGTCTCCTCCCATCTCATGAGCGAGATGGCACTGACCGCCGACCATCTCGTCGTCATCGGCCAGGGCCGGCTGCTCGCCGACACCTCGATGGCCGACTTCATCGAGCAGAACTCGCGCAGTTACGTCCGTATCCGCACCCCGCAGCGGGAGCGTCTGCTCGATGTGCTGCACGGCGCCGGGGTGACCGTCGTGGAGAGCGGCAGCGGGGTACTGGAGGTGGACGGCGGCAAGGCCGAGCGCATCGGCGAGCTGGCCGCACAGCACCAGATCGTGCTGCACGAGCTCAGCCCCCAGCAGGCCTCCCTGGAGGAGGCGTTCATGCAGCTGACCGCGGAGTCGGTGGAGTACCACGCCCATACGGACCCGCCCGCCGATGAGCGGTGGGGCGACGACTGGACGAGGAGCCGGTGATGGCGACGACCCAGGTCATCCGGTCCGAGTGGACCAAGATCCGGTCGGTGGCGTCCACGGTGTGGACGCTCTCCCTGGCCGTGGTGGTCACCGTCGCCCTCGGCATGCTGATCTCCGCGCTGTCGAAGAACGAGTTCGACAACCTGAGCCGCGACGACCGGCTGTCCTTCGACCCCACGTTCATCAGCTTCGCCGGGATGAGCCTCGGACAGCTCGCGATGATCGTGTTCGGTGTGCTGGTGGTCTCGAACGAGTACAGCACCGGCATGATCCGCACCTCGCTGGCCGCCGTTCCGCAGCGCGGCACGTTCCTGTTCAGCAAGATCACGGTGGCCGCCGGGCTCTGTCTCGCCGTCGGACTCGTCACCAGCTTCGTCACGTTCTTCCTGGGACAGGCGGTGCTCGGCTCCCACAAGGCGTCGATCGGCGACAGCGGAGTCCTGCGCGCGGTCATCGGCGGTGGCGTCTACATGACCCTGATCGCGGTGTTCTCGATGGGCGTGGCCACGATGCTGCGCTCGCCGATGCTGTCGCTCGGCATCCTGATGCCGTTCTTCTTCCTCATCTCCAACATCCTCGGGAACGTCCCCGCGACGAAGAAGATCGGCCGGTATCTGCCCGACCAGGCCGGCAGCAAGATCATGCAGGTGGTCACGCCGATCGACGACGACACCCCGTACGGACCGTGGGGCGGGCTGGCGATCATGGCGCTGTGGGTGGTCGCCGCGCTCGCCGGCGGCTACCTCCTGCTGCAGAAACGCGACGCGTAACGCTTTCGCCTTTGCTTTCTTTTGAGCGGAACCGTCAGCGCCCGGATAGTCTCCTAATCCTTACGGGGGCGTGTGCCCTGCTGTCCTGAACCTTTCGATGGGTGCGGAGCATGATCGAGGCTGTCGGCCTGACCAAGCGGTACGGCGACAAGACCGCTGTGTACAACCTTTCCTTCCAGGTGCGGCCCGGCGCCGTCACCGGCTTCCTCGGGCCGAACGGCTCGGGCAAGTCGACGACCATGCGGATGATCCTGGGCCTGGACAACCCCACCGCGGGATCGGTGACGATCGGCGGCTACCCGTACCGCCGACTGCCGAACGCGGCCCGCCAGGTGGGGGCACTGCTCGACGCGAAGGCCGTGCACGGCGGCCGGCACGCCCGCAACCACCTGCTGTGCCTGGCCCAGTTGTCCGGCATCCCGGACCGGCGGGTCGACGAGGTGCTCGGCGTCGTCGGCCTCCAGGACGTGGCCCGCAAGCGCTCCAAGGGCTTCTCGCTCGGCATGGGCCAGCGGCTCGGCATCGCGGCGGCGCTGCTCGGCGACCCCCAGGTGCTGCTCTTCGACGAGCCGGTCAACGGCCTCGACCCCGAGGGCATCCTGTGGGTGCGCAACCTGATGAAGTCGCTCGCGGCGGAGGGCCGTACGGTCTTCGTCTCCTCGCACCTCATGAGCGAGATGGCGCTGACGGCCGACCATCTGATCGTCATCGGCCGCGGACAGCTGCTCTCCGACATGAGCGTCAGGGACTTCATCTCGGCCAACTCCGCCGACTTCGCGCGCGTACGCATCCCGCACACCGAGCCGCAGCAGCGCGAGAAGCTGGCCTCCGCGCTCGCCGAAGCGGGCGGCCACGTCCTGCCCGAGCAGGACGGCGCCCTGCGCGTGACGGGGATCGCCCTCCCCCGCATCAGCGACATCGCGCACGACGCCGACGTCCGCCTGTGGGAGCTGTCGCCGCACCAGGCCTCGCTGGAGGAGGCGTACATGCGGATGACGCAGGGCGCGGTGGACTACCGGTCCACCATCGACCAGAAGGCCGGGCTCCAGCAGCAGCTGCCGCCGGGCGCGCAGCCGCCGATGCCGATGCCCGTGCCGGGCCAGGGCCAGCCCGGCTGGTACGCCCCGCCGCCCCCGCAGCACCAGGGCTACGCACCGCCTCAGCCCGCCCAGACACCCCCGGCCGCCTCCTACGGCGCCTACGGCGCCCCGGGCGCCCCCGCGGCAACCCCGAGCCCGAACATCGCCAACCCCTACGCCCAGCCCCCGGCCCAGCCGGCAAGCCCGGCGCCGGCCCCGGCACCCACTGCTGCCGCCCCGGTCCCTCCGGCCGCGCCGCAGCACCAGGCGCAGGCGGCCATCGCCCAGCCGGCCACCCCGGCGCAGCCCGCCGCCGCGCCCGCGAGCCAGGTACCGGCCCCGGCCCCGGCAGCCGCTGCTGCCGCCCCGGCCGCACCCGCCGCGCCCGCGAGCCCGGCACCCGCCGCTCCCGCCGCGCCGCAGAGTCAGGCGCAGGCGGCCACTGCCGCGCCGGCCGCCCCGGCGCAGCCCGCCGCTGCGGCTCCCGCGGCGGCCCCCTCGCTGGACAAGGCGTCGGCCGTGTCCGCGCCCGTCACCGCACCCGACGCCACGACCAAGTCCGAGGACGCCCGATGAGCACCCCGCAGCATCCGTCGCCGCAGGCCGCGCCCGCCTGGCAGGGGGCGCCCGGCCCCTCGTACGCCGGACCCGTGCCCGGGCCGGGCTACACCTCGCCGATCCCGATCGTGCGCACGCACCTCGGGCACGCCGTCGCCTCGGAGTGGACGAAGATCCGGTCGGTGCGCTCCACGATGTGGACGCTGGGCGTGTTCGTGCTGCTCGTCGTCGGCATCGGACTGCTGGCCGGGGCGATCGTCTCCGCGAACGCCACCGAGGCCGACCTCGCCGGCGAGACGGCACTGTCGTTCGGCTTCTTCGGGGTGCTGCTGGGCAGCATGTGCATCATCACGCTCGGCGTGCTGACCACGGCCTCGGAGTACGGCACCGGCATGATCCGGACGACCATGGTGGCCTGCCCGTCCCGCAGCCGGGTCCTCGTGGCGAAGGCGATCGTGTTCTTCGCCGTCGCGTTCGTCGTGACGCTCGCGTCCTCGGGCTTCATCGCCCTGATGCACGTGAGCATGCTGGGCGACGCCCGGCAGCCGACCGGCGAGGAATGGCTCAAGGCCACCTTCGGCGTCTCCTTCTACATGGCGCTGCTCGGACTGCTCTCGCTGGCCGTCGGCTCGATCATCCGGCACTCGGCGGGCGCCATCACCATCATGATCGGCGTTCTGCTGGCCCCGCTGGTCATCGCGATCTTCATGTTCTCGTCCTCGCTGGCGGACCTTCAGCAGGCCCTGTTCGAGTACTCGATCCCGAACCAGCTGAGCATCTTCTACTCGTCCTCGCTCAGCGACAGCGGTCCGAGCGGCTGGGACCCGCTGTGGATCGCGCTGGGCCTGACGACCGCCGTCCTCGGCGCCGCCTTCGCCCTGCTGGAGAAGCGGGACGTCTAGAACTTCGGCTAGAACTTCGGCGCGTTTCGGGACCGCCGCACCCCTGGGGTGCGGCGGTCCCGTGCGTTCCAGCACGCCTTGTGCCAGTGCCGGCGGTCGTCGACGCCCGCGTGCTCGGGCCAGGCGACGACGTGCGGGACGCCGTCGGGGATCAGCTGGTCGCAGCCGGGGCACCGGTACGCCTTGCCCTGCGCGCTCGCCCCGGCCACATGCCGTACGCTCCACTGCTCGCCGTGCCAGTTCTCCGCCGACTGCCAGCCGCCGTAGCGGCTCGTGCGGTCGTCCTCGGCACTCTGGCCGGACGAGCCCTCACCCTTGGGTCGGTTGCGACGCGGGGACACAGGACACCTCACGGGGCTATACAGGAAGCAGGGTTGCCATCCAGCCTACGCGGCGTGAACGCGGGTACCCGAAGGGCAGCGATCCTCACAAGTCCCCCTCCCGGCCGTCGCATTCTGCAGACAATCCGCAAATCTCTTCGCCAGGCCGTGTCCTCGGCACGTGTCAGACGGTTATGCCGGGTGGGGGAGCTCCGTGTCGGAGCCAAGGAAGCAGGAAAGTCCATGCGCGTTGGAAGTTTCGTGTTGGGAGCCCAGTTTCCCGGCCAGGGTCAGGGCGAGGCGCTGCACCGTGCGGTCCGCTCGGCCGAGGTGGCCGAGGAGGCGGGTCTCGACTCGGTCTGGCTGGCCGAGCACCACTTCGTGCCGTACGGCACATGCCCGTCGGCGGTCACGCTCGCCGCGCTGCTGCTGGGCCGCACCCGCCGTATCCGGGTCGGCACGGCGGTCAGCGTGCTGCCGACCGTCCATCCCGTCGCCCTCGGTGAACAGGCCGCGCTGCTGCACCTGACGAGCGGCGGCCGCTTCTCGCTGGGCGTGGGGCGCGGCGGACCGTGGGTCGATCTGGAGGTGTTCGGCTCGGGTCTGGAGGCGTACGAGCAGGGGTTCCCGGAATCACTCGATCTGCTGGTGCGCTGGCTGCGCGAGCCCTCCGTGGGGGCCGACGGCGAGCGGTTCCGGTTCCGTGAAGTCGCCGTCGTCCCCAGGCCGTCGGAGGCGTTGACGGACGTCGCCGGGCCGGAGGTCGTCGTCGCCTGCACCTCGCCGGCGAGCGTGCGGCTGGCCGCCGAGCGCGGGCTGCCGATGCTCCTCGGCATGCACGTGGGGGACGAGGAGAAGGCCGAGATGGTCGCCCTGTGGCGGCAGTACGCACGCGCCGCCGGGCGGTCCGGGGACGAGATCCGGGGTGTGGCGCATGTCTCGGCGGGCGTCTGCCAGATCGCGGACCGGCGCACGGACGCGGTGGAGACGCTGGTGAAGGCGATGCCCGGCTGGCTGCGGCAGGGGCTCGACGCCCATGTCACGGTCGACGGCCGGGCCCGCGGGATGCGGGACCCGGTGGCGTACACCGAACTGCTCTGCGGGCTGCACCCGGTGGGCACCCCGCGGCTGTGCGTCGACCGCCTCGCGGCGACCAGCGAGCGGACGGGCATCTCGCGTTTCGCCCTGCTCGTCGAGGGCTCCGGCGACCTGGCGGCCACGGAGGAGAACGTACGGCGGCTGGGCGCTGAGGTGCTCCCCCACCTCGGGTGAGCGACCCAGCCGGCCGCGCTGCTTGCCGCTCCCGTACTGATGGCACCTCCCGCGTCAGGAGCGGCAAGCAACAGGTTCACACGGGTACCTCAGCAGTCCCGGAATTCCGGGGACTGGTTCAGTACCTGACTGCGGAGCGAGGTGAACCGGGTGAGCTTCTCGTCGACAGCCGAGTCCAACGGGAACACCGCCACCCGGTGGCAGTTCTGGAAGGCCAGCCGCACACCGAAGTGCCGCTGCAGCGCGCCGCGTATCGCGTCACTCGCGAGCGCACGCAGCAACTGGCCGCGCGCCTGCTCGTCCGGCGGGGGCGTCTGGTTGTCGGCGAAGTCTCCGCCGTCCACCTTCAGCTGGGCCACCAGGGAGCTGACCATCTCCCATGCATAGGGCAGGGAGGTCCGGACGCAGTCGACGAATTCTGCTTCGTCGACCTCGCCTCGCTCGGCCTGTTCGAGTAGCGCCGGTGAGACGTCGAGCGACATGGGTACTCCTCTCGCACCCCCGGAACAACAGGGGTTGCCGGACAGGGAATGGGAGTCCGCATGCCGAAACACCGCACACGCTGAGTACACGCATCGCGACCTCCCGTTCACTACGGTAGGCAACGGACCGTGACCGCACCAGGAGAATGGGCACATAGGGAACCCCTATGTGGCACACAATCGGCCACTGTCGAACGATCTTTTTCCGGATCAAAAGGGGTGGGCCCGAAGGGGCCTCGGTTGAGGGTGGTGGCGGGTGACGGGCGGGCGCGTCGCGTACGCAGTTGTGGGTCGGATAGCGTTGCGCCTCATGCGTCTCGTCATCGCCCGGTGCTCCGTCGACTACGCCGGCCGGCTCACCGCCCACCTCCCGTCCGCCCCCCGTCTCATCCTGGTGAAGGCGGACGGCAGCGTCTCGATCCATGCGGACGACCGGGCCTACAAGCCCCTCAACTGGATGTCGCCGCCCTGCACGCTGAAGGAGGGCACGGGCGACGAAGAAGGCGTCTGGACCGTCGTCAACAAAGGCGGCGAGAAGCTCATCATCACGATGGAGGAGATCCTCCACGACTCGTCGCACGAACTGGGCGTCGATCCGGGCCTGATCAAGGACGGCGTGGAAGCGCACCTCCAGGAGCTCCTCGCGGACCGCATCGAGACCCTCGGCGAGGGCTACACCCTCATCCGCCGCGAGTACATGACCGCCATCGGCCCGGTGGACATCCTGTGCCGGGACGCGGAGGGTCAGACCGTCGCGGTGGAGATCAAGCGGCGCGGCGAGATCGACGGCGTCGAGCAACTCACCCGCTATCTGGAGCTGCTGAACCGCGACCCGCATCTCGCCCCGGTCCGCGGTGTGTTCGCGGCCCAGGAGATCAAGCCGCAGGCCCGTGTGCTGGCCACGGACCGCGGCATCGGCTGCCAGGTCCTGGACTACAACGCGATGCGCGGCATCGAGGACGACAAGCTGCGACTGTTCTGAGCAAGGGTTCTACGACGCTGAGGGCCGGGCTCCCCCGACGGGAGCCCGGCCCTTCGCACTGCCCGGAGCCGCTCAGATCACCTGATCCGGCGAGGCACTGCTCTCGGGGGAGCTGATCGAGCTTGCGGGCGACGACGAGATCGAGCTGCTGGCCGAGTTCGACGTGGGCGGGCTGGTGTTGCCGGTCGGCGGCGGGCTGTCCGAGGAGGACGCGGACGGCGAGGGCGACGCCGAGCCCGTTCCGGAGTCGGACGGGGACGCGGACGCGGACGGCGACCCGGAACTCGACCCCGTCGGCGACGGCTTCGGCGAGTCGGACGGGTCGTCGCTGCCCGACCCGTGCGAGCTGGTCGTGCCCGACGTCGGCTCCGTCTCCCGCGGCGGCGTCGGGTCGTCCGACGTCCCCATCGTGCCGTCCGGGCCCGGGTCCGTCGGTCTGCTGGTGGCCGTGCCGGTGTCGCCGGAGGAGCCGGTGTCGTCGCTCGGAGTGTCGGAGTCCAGGCTGCCGTCGTCCAGGCCGGTGCTGGCGGACGGGTTGACGCTGACCTGGTTGGACGGGTCGTTGGCGTCGTTGTTGGAGGTCGCGCCGAGCCCCACCACCGTGCCGAGGACGGCGACGAGCAGGGCGCCCGCGCCGGCCGCGACGAGATTGCGCTTGGCCAGGTTCTTCAGCCCGCCCCGGCTGTGCTTGGCGGGCGTCGACGGGCCCGCGGAGCGGTGGACGACGGTCTCGGCGTCCGGCGGGTAGGTCGCGAGCGCGGCCTGGATGCCGCGGGGCGGGGACGCCGACTCCTCCTGGCGGGCGTCGGGCACCTCCTCGCCGGCGGTCGCCGCGGCGGCCGGGCCGGGTATGTCGCCGGAGCGGTCGGTGACCAGGGCGAGGGCGCGGCGGCCGGCGATGGTGCCGCGCTTGTCGGCGATGGTGGAGCGCAGGGCGAGGGAGGCTTCGAGTTCCGAGCGGGCCCGGTCGAGTTCGCCGACGCACAGGGCGAGGACGCCGAGCTCGTGGTGGAAGTAGGCGCGGTCGGCGGACTCGCCGGCCAGCCGGGCGGCCTCGGCGCCCTCGTGCAGGCTGCTCTCCCAGGCGCTCCAGTGCAGGCCGGCGGCGAAGGCGGGCGCGGCGGTGCGGGCGAGCTGGACGGGGGTGGCCTCCTCGCCCTCGTCGGGCCGGGTCGTGGCGGGGACGACCGCGGTGAGGGCGGCGAGGACGGCGTCGGCCTCGGCGCAGACCCGCTCGGGGGTGACCGAGGGGTGTCCGGCCCACCAGGCGTAGTGCTGGGCGGCGGTGTGGGCGCGGGCGGCGCGGTCGTCGGCGTATCCGGCGGCCTCCAGCTGGGTCTGGACGCCCGCGGCGAGCCGGTAGCGGGTGCCGACCGGGGAGACGAGTCCGCAGGCGGTCAGTTCGCCGAGGGCCGCGTCGGCGTGGGTGTCGCCGACCAGGGCGGGCAGGTGGGCCTGGTGCGGGAGCTCGCCGCCGAGGGCGACGGCGAAGCGCAGGGCGGCGCGGGCGACGGCGCTGAGCCGGGCGGCGAGCAGCGGGGCGGGCGCGGCGGCCTCGCCGAGCGAGGGCAGGGGTATCTCCTCGGCCTCGCCGGCCCCGAGGGCGTCGGCGGGTGCGACGAAGGGCCGGGCGTCCTCGAAGACGCCGTACGCGTCGACCGCGTCGGCGCCGGCGCGGAGCCGGTCGCGCTGCGAGAGCAGGGCGCCTGCCTGGACGAACCGGAGCGGCAGGCCCTCGGACTCGAACCAGAGGTCGCCGGCCCAGTTGGCCTCCTCCTCGGTGAGGACGCGGCCGACGGCGTGCTCGATCACCTCAACGCCGCCCGCGCGGTCGAGGCCGGTGAGGACGACCTCCTCGACGGCGGAGTCCGCGGTGGGCAGCGGAGCGTCCGGGGTCGCGCCGAGCAGGAAGGCGCACTCGGGCGTCGCGTCGAGCAGTTCGTCGAGGGCGGCGCCGCCGAGGTCGAGGTCGTCGATGACGACGACCGCGCCGATCTCGCGGACGAGGGCGCGCAGGTCGTCGTCGTCCGGGCGGTAGAGGGGGGCGTCGAAGACGGCGTGGAAGAGGTCGTGCAGCAGGTCGGTGCCGGTGCGGCCGAGGCCGCTGAGGCGGACGACGCCCTCGGGGGCGAGGTCCTCGCAGTCCTCGGCGACCAGGTCGAGGAGGCTGGTGCGGCCGGAGCCGGGGGCCCCGATGAGCCGGACGGAGCGGCCGCGGGCGAGCAGCCGGACCAGTTGTTCGCGTTCGTCCTGGCGGCCGTGGAGCGGCTGCGTGGGGCGGGCGGGTCCGGCGGGGGCGGGCGGCCGGGCGGCGCGCTCGGCCTCGGCCCGCTGCTCGGCGGTGCGCTTGGCGGGCCGCTCGACGCGGTGGGTGGGCGGGCAGAGTTCTATCTCGCTGCCGTCGACCGGGTTGACCGTGAGCAGGTGTTCGCCGACGACGAGCCGTACCGTGCGGGCCTGGGCCGGGGTGTGCTGGCCGAAGTCGGGCGTCAGGGGGTCCCTGGACGGGCGCGGACGCGGCGTACCGCCTCCCCCACTCTCGAATTCGCTCGAGCGGGAGGTGCCCCCATCTTCACGGCCGTACTCCTCGGGCCCCGGGGTGTTCGGGTCCATGGTTCAAGCCCCCCAAAAGCGTCGTGTGGCGGTGCCCCTCCCGGCCTTGCTGCACACTGCGCTGTCGCGTCTGGTCCGGTGCCCGCTCGAGGGCTGAGGGCGGCGGGCAGACGAACCGTAAACCTTCGCACAGTATCTACGACAGCCCGGGGTGCCGCGCCGCCCGAAGCGTCACAGTCTCGTGAGGATTGCGCCCGTCGCACGTTTTCCGCCGCAGGCCACGCCTGGTGCGGGGTCACACCCGGGGCAGGGACTCCACTCCGATGCCGCCCTCGATCGCGAGGATCCGGTGCAGCCGGGTGGCCACCAGCAGGCGTTGCATCTGCGGAGGAACGCCGCGCAGCACCAGCCGTCGGCCGCAGCGGCCGGCCCGCCGGT
Organism: Streptomyces sp. NPDC001858; assembly: GCF_053594615.1. NCBI lineage: Bacteria > Bacillati > Actinomycetota > Actinomycetes > Kitasatosporales > Streptomycetaceae > Streptomyces > Streptomyces sp. NPDC001858. Next base: position 73,363 of record NZ_JBSFEV010000027.1, on the reverse strand, counting down.
GGACGCCCATGATGACGCCGAGACCGGTGGCGTCCCATGAGTCCAACTCGGACAGATCGAGCACCAGGTCGCCGACGCCGTCGTCGACGGCCGTGTGGAGGACCGTACGGGCGTCCGCCGCGCTGCGGACGTCGAGACGGCCCCCGACGACCAGCTCGACGTGGTCGCCCCTGATGTACATAGCGCTCCCCTAAGCGTGCGTCTCGTGCTCCGCGGTGTGGTGTCCGGTGTTGCATCCTCTGACTGCACGAAGCGGTCATAGGTTGCCGTCTGTGAGCGAACCGATACCGAATTCACCCGCAGGAGTGAGGCCCGTGTGGCCTGTGCGGTTTCGATGCCTGTAGAAGCCCTGCCCGCTCACGCGTCCGATGTCACCGGCGTCAACCATCCGGCGCAGCCGCTCCGGTCGCCCGACCGGCTGCCTGTCCGTTGGCGGGAGATTAGCGGTCGGGAGGCGCTGTGTGACCGGTTAGTAACGCGTTTCACGTCTCAGCGGGTGAGACGCCGGTCACGTCGTCAATTCCTGTCCGATTCAAGCCTGTTCCCACCGATTGGTGGGGCCGCTCGGACGGTCTAGATTGGCCGCATGGTCAATCTGACGCGTATCTACACCCGGACCGGCGACCAGGGCACGACCGCTCTCGGCGACATGAGCAGGGTCGCCAAGACCGATCTGCGGATCGCCGCCTACGCCGACGCCAACGAGGCGAACGCGGCCATCGGGACGGCGCTGGCGCTGGGCGGGCTCGACGAGGAGCTCGGCAAGGTCCTCACCCGCGTCCAGAACGACCTGTTCGACGTGGGCGCGGACCTGTCGACGCCGGTGGTGGAGAACCCGGAGTTCCCGCCCCTGAGGGTGGAACAGTTCTATATCGACCGGTTGGAGGCGGACTGCGACCACTTCAACGAGCAGTTGGAGAAGCTGCGGTCCTTCATCCTGCCCGGCGGCACCCCGGGTGCGGCCCTGCTCCACCAGGCCTGCACGGTCGTCCGCCGGGCCGAGCGTTCCACCTGGGCGGCCCTGGAGGCGCACGGCGAGCGGATGAACCCGCTCACCGCGACCTACCTCAACCGCCTCTCGGACCTGCTCTTCATCCTGGCCCGCACCGCCAACAGGACGACCGGCGACGTCCTGTGGGTACCGGGCGGCGAACGCTAGCGGAGGTTGGCCTGTTCCTGCTCCGAGGTGGCCTCCTCCTTGGGGCGCTCCTTGGGGAAGAGGGTGTAGCTGCCGGCGATGACGAGGTTGATGCCGATCACCCACAGCATCCGCTGCTGCCAGATCCGCAGCGAGCCGATGTCGCCGTCGCCGCCGACGTACCAGACGGCGGCCTGGAGCAGGGCCATGGCGACCAGCGCGGCGGTGACCCAGCGGCCCGCGACCTTCCACTCGTGGACGGCGCGCGCCATGCCGTACTTGGGCGGCCGTACCGGCGGCGGGCCGCCCGCGAAGCGGTGGGCGACCCGGGCGTCGGCCCACTTGACGGTGGAGTGGCCGAGGCCCACGGTGAAGCCGATGTAGACGGCGGCCAGGCCGTGCCGCCAGTCCGGCTCGGCCCCGTTCTTGAGGTCGATCGCGGTCACGGCGAACAGCACGACCTCCAGCAGCGGCTCGCACAGCAGCAGGGCCAGGCCCAGCCGCGGCATCCGGAACACGTACCGGAAGGCCAGTCCGGCGGCCAGCAGCACCCAGAAGGCCACCTCGCAGGCGATGATCAGTCCGACGATCACGGTTCGCTCCTCTCGCTCACCTCCCAGGCTCCCGTCGCGGTCCGGCGGTTTCGTCGTCGCCGCCGACGAACTCGCGGTACATCGAAAGATGCAGTCGGGGACCGTCCGCGGGGCGCAGGCGGCGGGGGCGCGGGGCGTGTTGGATGGAGGACATGGCCGTCCGAGAGCTGCGCCGCCTGCGCCGTCTGCCCCGCCCGCACCGCTTCGACGTGTACATCGCCGTCGGCGGACTGCTCGGCGGGCTGCTGCTGGCGGCCATCGGCCTGAGCACCCGGCCGGCGAAGGATCCGATCACGCTGTTCGACGGCCCCTGGCCGGTGCTGGTGCCGCTCGTCGTGATGTCCGGCTGCGAGCTGCTGCGCCGGACGGCCCCGCGCACGGCCCTGCTGACCGGGACGATCGCGGTGAGTGCGGACGTGCTGACCCAGGGCAGCCTGGCCACCGTCCTGATGTTCACCGACGTGATGTACGCGGCCGTCCTGTACGGCCCGCTCGCCTCGGCCCGGCGCCTCCAGTGGATCACCGGCCTGCTCGCGGTCGCCGGGACGGTGGTGCCGTTCGCGGTGTGGCGCGAGCCCGAGGCGCTGCTGATCGGCGTGGTGGTCGGCGTCGTCGCGTACGGGCCCGCCGCCACCGGCTGGATCGTGCGCAACCACCGCGACGCCGCCGAGGCGGCCCGGCTGCGCGCCGAACAGACGGCGCTGCTCGCCGAGATGGACCGCGCCCAGGCGGTGACGTCCGAACGGGCGCGGATGGCGCGGGAGCTGCACGACATGGTCGCCAACCATCTGTCCGCGATCGCCATCCACTCCACGGCCGCGCTGTCCATCGACGAGCCGGCGACCTCCCGGGAGGCGCTGAAGACCATCCGGGAGAACAGCGTCGAGGGGCTCGCGGAGATGCGGCGGCTGATCGGGATCCTGCGCGACGGCGGCGGGGACCGGGAGCCCGCCGCGACCCCGACCCTGGACGGCCTCGCCGCGCTGGTCGACGGCGCCCGCGCCAACGGCCTCGACGTCGGACTGGAGGACGGGGTGAACGGCGGACCGGGCGACGGGACCGACGACGGGCACGGTCCGGTGCCGACGCCCGTCGGGCTCGCCGCGTACCGGATCGTGCAGGAGTCGCTGACCAACGCCCTCAAACACGCCTGCCCCGGCCGGGTCACGGTGTGCCTGGCCCGGCGCGACGGCGTGCTCGAAGTACGGGTGAGCAGCCCGTACGGCCGCCGGGACGGGCCGCGCGCCCCCGGCTCCGGGGCCGGTCTGGTCGGGATGCGCGAGCGCGCGGCGCTGCTGGGCGGCGCCTTCACGGCCGGGCCCGAGGGCGAGGCGTGGACCGTGCGCGCCGCGCTGCCGCTGACCGAACCCTCGTCCGGGGAAAGCTTCCGAGGAGGACTGACGTGATCCGAGTGCTGGTCGCCGAGGACCAGTCCGCCGTGCGCGCCGGACTGGTGCTGATCCTGGGCAGCGCGCCCGACATCGAGGTCGTCGGGGAGGCGGCGGACGGGGAGCAGGCGGTGGCGCTGGCCCGGGAGTCGAGGCCGGATCTGGTGCTGATGGACATTCAGATGCCCCGTCTCGACGGGGTGTCGGCGACCCGGACGATCGTCGACGAGGGCCTCGCGGACGTCCTGGTGCTGACCACCTTCGACCTCGACGAGTATGTGTTCGGGGCGCTGCGGGCGGGTGCGGCCGGGTTCCTGCTGAAGAACACGGAGGCGCGGGAGTTGCTCGCGGCGATCCGTACCGTGGCGGGCGGGGAGGGGCTGATCGCCCCGGCCGTGACGCGCCGTCTGATCGCCGAGTTCGCCGCGAAGCCGGTCCGGGCGCCGGCCGCCGACCGGGCCGTCCTCGACTCGCTCACCCGGCGCGAGCGCCAGGTGCTGGCCTGTCTCGGCGAGGGGCTGTCCAACGCGGGGATCGCCGAGCGGCTGGACATGGCGGAGGCGACGGTGAAGACGCATGTGAGCCGGCTGCTGGGAAAGCTGGAGTTGCGCAGCCGGGTCCAAGCGGCGGTATTGGCACAGGAGTTGGGGATCCGGAGCTGATCCGGAGGTTTAGCGACGGGACTGGTCCAGACCTCTTGACCGGTGGTCCAGACCTTTCTATTCTCGCGGCACTGTGGGCGTGAAGGCTCAGTCGCGCCCCCCGACTCCCCTAGGAGGCGCAGCATGCGCTTCAGACACCGAGTCGCGGCAGGGTTCGCCGCCCTGTTGCTCCCCCTGGCCGGCGCGGTCGGCCTCGCCGGCCCCGCCGAAGCCGCCACGTCCGCCACCGCCACCTACACCAAGGCCTCGGACTGGGGCACCGGCTTCGAGGGCCGGTGGACGGTGAAGAACACCGGCACCACCGCCATCAGTTCCTGGACGATCGAGTGGGACTTCCCCTCCGGCACGTCCGTCACCTCCGCCTGGGACGCCGACGTCACGTCCTCCGGCACCCACTGGACCGCCAAGAACAAGTCGTACAACGGCTCGATAGCCGCCGGCGCCTCGGTCACCTTCGGCTTCAACGGCAGCGGCACCGGCTCTCCCGCCAACTGCAAGCTGAACGGCGGCAGTTGTAGCGGCGGCACGGTTCCCGGCGACAACGCCCCCTCCGCGCCCGGCACCCCCACCGCCTCCGGCGTCACCAACACCTCGGCGACGCTCAGCTGGAGCGCGGCCACCGACGACAAGGGCGTCAAGAACTACGACGTCCTGCGCGGCGGCGCCAAGATCGCGACGGTGACGGCCACCTCGTACACGGACACCGGTCTGACGGCCGGTACGGACTACTCGTACACCGTCCAGGCCCGGGACACCGCCGACCAGTTGGGCCCGGTGAGCGGCGCGGTCTCCGTGCGCACCACCGGCGGCACCAACCCGCCCACCGGCAGCAAGGTCAAGCTCGGCTACTTCACCGAGTGGGGCGTCTACGGCCGCAATTACCACGTCAAGAACCTGGTGACCTCGGGCTCGGCCGCGAAGATCACCCACATCAACTACGCGTTCGGCAACGTCAAGAACGGCCAGTGCACCGTCGACGACACCTACGCCGCCTACGACAAGGCGTACACCGCCGACCAGTCCGTGTCCGGCACGGCCGACACCTGGGACCAGCCGCTGCGCGGCAACTTCAACCAGCTCCGCCAGCTGAAGGCCAAGTACCCGCACATCAAGGTGCTGTACTCCTTCGGCGGCTGGACCTACTCCGGCGGCTTCGCGCAGGCCGCCGCCAACCCGGCCGCGTTCGCCGCCTCCTGCAAGGCGGTCGTCGAGGACCCGCGCTGGGCGGACGTCTTCGACGGCATCGACATCGACTGGGAGTACCCGAACGCCTGCGGCCTGACCTGCGACACGTCCGGCCCCGCGGCCTTCAGGAACCTGATGTCGGCGCTGCGCTCGACGTTCGGCTCCAACTACCTGGTCACCGCGGCCATCACCGCCGACGGCTCCTCCGGCGGCAAGATCGACGCGGCCGACTACGGCGGCGCCTCGGCCTACCTCGACTGGTACAACGTGATGACGTACGACTACTTCGGCGCCTTCGACGCGGACGGCCCGACCGCTCCGCACTCGCCGCTCACCTCGTACACCGGCATCCCGGTCGCGGGCTTCAACTCCGCCGACGCGATCGCCAAGCTCAAGGCGAAGGGCGTCCCGGCGGCCAAGCTCCTGCTGGGCATCGGCTTCTACGGCCGCGGCTGGACCGGCGTCACCCAGGCGGCCCCGGGCGGCTCGGCGACGGGCGCGGCACCGGGCACGTACGAGGCGGGCATCGAGGACTACAAGGTTCTCAAGACGTCCTGCCCGAGCACCGGCACCATCGCGGGCACGGCGTACGCGAAGTGCGGCAGCAACTGGTGGTCCTACGACACCCCGTCGACGATCGCCGGGAAGATGACCTGGACCAAGAACCAGGGCCTCGGCGGCGCGTTCTTCTGGGAGTTCAGCGGCGACACCGGCAACGGCGAGCTGGTGAGCGCCATCAACAGCGGCCTGTCGTAGGAAAGTTCGGCTGATTAAGCAACATTGACGCGCTGACCGGGCGGGGCTGCCTCCAGCCACGCGAGGAAACCGGTCAGCGCGTCTTCGCTCATCGCGAGTTCGAGGCGCGTGCCCTGGTGGACGCAGACGAGGATCACCGCGTCGGACAGCAGGGCCAGTTCCTCCTCGCCCTCGGGGAGGCGGCGGCCCGCGACCTCGATCGAGCCGCGCTCCAGCACTCGGCGCGGGCGGTAGGCGTAGGAGAAGACGCGGTACCACTCGATACGGTCGCCGTTGTAGCGGGCGACGCCGTAGCTCCAGCCTTTTCCGCTGGTGTCCGGTTTCTCGGGCACGTCCCAGCGCAGGGAACAGTCGAAGGTGCCGCCGGAGCGCTGGATGAGTCTGCGGCGCAGGCCGAAGACGAACAGCCCCAGCGCCACCAGGGCCACGACGCTTCCGCACACAGTCAGAGCGAGGACCATCGACACCGACCTCCTCGTCTCCTAGGTACCGAAAATAGGTAACGGAACGGAAAAAACATCCATATCTGCCTCAGCCGCGGCCGGCTCCGGATTGCTCCGGTGCCGGCCGCGGCTGAGTGACGTCATACGGCTCCGCGCTGGGTCAGCGCGTCGCCGCCGCACGCAGTCGAACGTCCGCGCGACGCTCGGCGGCGGCGTCGCCCTCCGCCTTCGCGCGCTCGAGCTCGCGCTCCACGCGCTGGACGTCGATCTCGTCCGACAGCTCGGCGATCTCGGCCAGCAGCGACAGCTTGTTGTCCGCGAACGAGATGAAACCGCCGTGCACCGCGGCGACGACCGTTCCACCATCACTCGTACGGATGGTCACCGGGCCCGACTCCAGCACACCGAGCAGCGGCTGGTGACCGGGCATGACGCCGATGTCGCCGGACGTGGTGCGCGCGACGACCAGGGTGGCCTCGCCGGACCAGACCTCTCGGTCGGCCGCGACCAGCGCGACGTGCAGCTCAGCAGCCAAGGTGGCTCCTCGGGTCACCACCCGGCGGGTTCTGCCGGGTGTTGGTTACAAGTCTAGTAGGCGTGAGTGAGGGGGCGGGACGCGCCCGCCCCCTCATACGCGTTTCAAAGCCTGGAGCCCTGCGGCTCCGAGCCTCAGGAGACGCCCAGCTCCTTGGCGTTGGCCTTGAGGTCCTCGATGCCACCGCACAGGAAGAACGCCTGCTCCGGGAAGTGGTCGTACTCGCCGTCGATGATCGCGTTGAACGCGGTGATCGACTCGTCCAGCGGAACGTCCGACCCGTCGACGCCGGTGAACTGCTTGGCGACGTGGGTGTTCTGGGACAGGAAGCGCTCCACGCGACGGGCGCGGTGGACGGTGAGCTTGTCCTCCTCGCCCAGCTCGTCGATACCGAGGATCGCGATGATGTCCTGAAGGTCCTTGTACTTCTGCAGGACCGTCTTGACGCGCATCGCGGTGTTGTAGTGGTCCGCCGCGATGTAGCGGGGGTCCAGGATCCGGGACGTGGAGTCCAGCGGGTCCACGGCCGGGTAGATGCCCTTCTCGGAGATCGGACGGGACAGAACCGTCGTCGCGTCGAGGTGGGCGAAGGTGGTGGCCGGGGCCGGGTCGGTCAGGTCGTCCGCGGGGACGTAGATCGCCTGCATCGAGGTGATCGAGTGACCACGGGTCGAGGTGATGCGCTCCTGGAGGAGACCCATCTCGTCGGCCAGGTTCGGCTGGTAGCCCACCGCGGAGGGCATGCGGCCGAGCAGGGTCGAGACCTCGGAACCGGCCTGCGTGAAGCGGAAGATGTTGTCGATGAAGAACAGCACGTCCTGCTTCTGCACATCGCGGAAGTACTCCGCCATGGTCAGACCGGCCAGGGCCACGCGCAGCCGGGTGCCCGGGGGCTCGTCCATCTGACCGAAGACCAGCGCGGTCTTGTCGATGACGCCCGAGTCGGCCATCTCCTCGATGAGGTCGTTGCCCTCACGGGTGCGCTCGCCGACGCCGGCGAACACGGAGACACCGTCGTGGTTGTTGGCGACGCGGTAGATCATCTCCTGGATGAGCACCGTCTTGCCGACGCCGGCACCGCCGAACAGACCGATCTTTCCACCCTTGACGTACGGGGTGAGAAGGTCGATGACCTTGACGCCGGTCTCGAACATCTCGGTCTTCGACTCGAGCTCGTCGAAGCGCGGGGCCTTGCGGTGGATGGACCAGCGCTCGCCCTCGTACGTCTCGTCGACGTTCAGCACCTCACCGAGGGTGTTGAACACCTTGCCCTTGGTGAAGTCGCCGACCGGGACGGTGATGCCCGTGCCGGTGTCGGTGACCACGGCCTGGCGGACCAGACCGTCGGTGGGCTGCATGGAGATGGTGCGGACCAGGCCGTCACCCAGGTGCTGGGCGACCTCCAGGGTCAGCGTCTTCTTCTCGCCGGCGAGGGCCGGGTCGGCCACCTCGACGTGAAGGGCGTTGTAGATCTCCGGCATGGCGTCGACGGGGAATTCCACGTCGACGACCGGGCCGATGACCCGGGCGACGCGGCCCGTGGCAACGGCCGTCTCAACTGTCGTCGTCATTACCTGTCACTCCCCGCGGTCGCGTCGGCCAGGGCTGCGGAGCCACCGACGATCTCGCTGATTTCCTGGGTGATTTCGGCCTGGCGGGCCGCGTTGGCAAGGCGGGAGAGCGTCTCGATGAGCTCTCCTGCGTTGTCGGTCGCCGACTTCATCGCGCGCCGCGTGGCGGCGTGCTTCGAGGCTGCCGACTGGAGGAGAGCGTTGTAGACGCGGCTCTCCACATAGCGCGGCAGAAGGGCGTCGAGGACGTCCTCCGCCGAGGGCTCGAAGTCGTACAGCGGAAGGATCTCGCCCTTGGGGGCTGCGTCCTTCGCCACCTCGTCGAGGCTGAGCGGCAGCAGACGGTCATCGAGCGCCGTCTGCGTCATCATCGAGACGAACTCGGTGAAGACGATGTGGAGTTCGTCCACGCCGCCGGCTGCCGTGTCCTTCTCGATGGCCTCGATCAGCGGCCCCGCGACCTTCTTGGCGTCCGCGTACGTCGGCTCGTCGGTGAAGCCCGTCCACGACCCCGCGACCGTGCGCTCACGGAAGTGGTAGTGGGCCAGACCGCGCCGGCCGACGATGTACGTGTCGACCTGCTTGCCCTCGGCCTCGAGGCGCGCCGTCAGCTGCTCCGCGGCCTTGATGGCGTTGGAGTTGAAGGCGCCCGCGAGACCGCGGTCGCTCGTCAGGAGCAGCACCGCGGACCGCACGACCGTATCGGCCTGCGTGGTCAGCGGGTGCTTCGTGTTCGAGCCGGTGCCGACCGCCGTGACCGCGCGGGTGAGCTCGGCCGCGTACGGCGAGGAGGCCGCCACCTTGCGCTGCGCCTTGACGACACGCGAGGCGGCGATCATCTCCATCGCCTTGGTGATCTTCTTGGTCGCGGTGACGGATCGGATGCGACGCTTGTAGACCCGGAGCTGGGCTCCCATGAGTCAGGTCCCTTCCTTACGTCACTTGGCCGCGGCCGGGGCGTCCTCGCCGAGAAGCTTGCCGTCCGAGGTCTCGAACTGCTTCTTGAACTCGGCGATCGCGTCGGCAACAGCGATGAGGGTGTCGTCCGACATCTTCGCGCCCTCCTTGATGGAGGTCATGAGGCCCTGCTCCTTGCGGTGCAGGTACTCCAGGAGCTCCTTCTCGAAGCGGCGGATGTCGGCGACCGGAACGTCGTCCATCTTGCCGGTGGTGCCGGCCCACACGGAGACGACCTGGTCCTCGGTCGGCATCGGCTGGTACTGCGGCTGCTTGAGCAGCTCGACCAGTCGCTGACCACGCTCCAGCTGCGACTTCGACGCGGCGTCCAGGTCGGAACCGAAGGCGGCGAAGGCCTCCAGCTCACGGTACTGGGCGAGGTCGAGGCGGAGCCGGCCGGACACCTGGCGCATCGCCTTGTGCTGGGCGGAGCCGCCGACGCGGGAGACCGAGATACCGACGTTCAGGGCCGGACGCTGGCCGGCGTTGAACAGGTCGGACTCCAGGAAGCACTGGCCGTCGGTGATGGAGATGACGTTGGTCGGGATGAACGCCGAGACGTCGTTGGCCTTCGTCTCGACGATCGGCAGACCGGTCATCGAGCCGGCGCCCAGCTCGTCGGAGAGCTTCGCGCAGCGCTCCAGCAGACGGGAGTGCAGGTAGAAGACGTCGCCCGGGTAGGCCTCGCGGCCCGGCGGGCGGCGCAGCAGCAGCGACACGGCGCGGTAGGCGTCGGCCTGCTTGGACAGGTCGTCGAAGATGATGAGGACGTGCTTGCCCTCGTACATCCACTGCTGACCGATGGCCGAGCCGGTGTACGGCGCCAGGTACTTGAAGCCGGCCGGGTCGGACGCCGGGGCGGCGACGATGGTCGTGTACTCCAGCGCGCCGGCCTCTTCGAGGGCGCCACGCACGGAGGCGATGGTCGAGCCCTTCTGACCGATGGCGACGTAGACGCAGCGGACCTGCTTGTTCACATCGCCGGAGCGCCAGTTGTCACGCTGGTTGATGATCGTGTCGACGGCCAGGGCGGTCTTGCCGGTCTGGCGGTCGCCGATGATCAGCTGACGCTGACCACGGCCGATCGGGGTCATCGCGTCGACGGCCTTGTAGCCGGTCTCCATCGGCTCGTGCACCGACTTACGGGCCATGACACCGGGAGCCTGCAGCTCCAGGGCACGGCGGCCGGACGTCTCGATCTCGCCGAGGCCGTCGATCGGGTTGCCGAGCGGGTCGACGACACGGCCGAGGTAGCCCTCGCCGACGGCCACGGACAGCACCTCGCCGGTGCGGGTGACCGGCTGGCCCTCCTCGATACCGCTGAACTCGCCGAGGACGACGGCGCCGATCTCGCGCTCTTCCAGGTTGAGCGCGAGGCCGAGGGTGCCGTCCTCGAACTTCAGCAGTTCGTTGGCCATGGCCGAGGGGAGGCCCTCGACCTTCGCGATGCCGTCGCCGGCAAGGGTGACCGTACCGACCTCCTCGCGCGAGGCCGCGTCCGGCTTGTACGACTGGACAAAGTTCTCCAGCGCGTCCCGGATCTCCTCCGGCCGGATCGTGAGCTCCGCCATCTGGGTTCCCTGCTCTCCTTGTTGGGCCCGAAGTTTCACTTTGGGGGGATGGGGACTCCCCCCTGAAAGAGGTGAATCCTCTGCACGGCCCAACCAGGGCCGCCATCAGTTCGTACTGCGGTCTTGAGTTGCTGCTGCTAGCTCGCCATGCGGCGGGCGGCGTCCTCGATGCGGTCCGCGAGGGAGCCGTTGATCACCTCGTCGCCGACCTGCACCCGGATCCCGCCGAGGACCGCGGGGTCCACGTCGAGGTTGAGGTGCATCGGGCGGCCGTAGAGCTTTGCGAGGGCGGCGCCGAGGCGCTGCTTCTGCGGGTCGCTCAGCGGTACCGCCGAGGTGACGACGGCGACCATGCGGTCCCGGCGCTCAGCGGCGAGCTTGGACAGGGCTTCGAGGCCCGCTTCCAGGCTACGTCCACGGGGCGCGGTCACGAGGCGCGTCACCAGTCGCTCGGTGGCCGCGTCGGCCCGGCCGCCGAGCAGGCTGTGCAGCAGCTCGCTCTTGGCCGAGGCGGTGGCCTTCCGGTCGGTCAGTGCTGCGCGCAGCCCGGTGTCCGAGGCGACGATCCGTCCGAAGCGGAACAGTTCGTCCTCGACGTTGTCGAGCTTGCCCGCCTTCTGCGCGGCGGTGAGGTCGGCGATGTTCGCCAGCTCCTCCAGCACGTCCACCAGGTCGCGGGACTGCGACCAGCGGGAGCGCACCGTGCCGGCGACCAGGTCGGCAGCGCTGCCGCCCACCTGGCTGCCGAGCAGGCGCTGGACCAGCTCGGCCTTGGCGTCGCCGGCCTGCGACGGGTCGGTGAGGACCCGACGCAGGGAGACCTCGCGGTGGAGCAGGGCGGTGACCGCCGCCAGCTCGCCGGCCAGCCGTGCCGCGTCCACGGACGTGGAGTCCGTCAGCGCGTCGAGACGCTCACGGGCTGCTGCGAATGCCTCGCGGCTCGCTCCGTGTGCGGTCATCGAGACGCCTCGGCCTTCTCCTCGAGCTCGTCGAGGAAGCGGTCGATGACGCGGCTCTGGCGGGCGTGGTCCTCGAGGGACTCGCCGACCAGCTTGCCGGCCAGTTCGGTGGCGAGCTTGCCGACGTCCTGGCGCAGCGCGGACGCTGCGGCCTTGCGGTCGGCCTCGATCTGGTGGTGCCCGGCGGCGACGATCTCCTCGCGCTGGCGCTGGCCTTCCGCGCGCATCTCGGTGATGAGCGTGGCGCCCTGCTCCTGCGCTTCCTGGCGCAGCCGCGCGGCCTCGTGACGGGCCTCGGCCAGCTGGGCCTTGTACTGCTCCAGAACGCTCTGCGCCTCGGTCCGAGCAATCTCGGCCTGTTCGATCCCGCCCTCGATGGCGTCGCGGCGCTCTTCCAGAACCTTGTTGATGTTCGGAAGGAGCTTCTTGCCCAGGACGAAGAACACGATCGCGAACGCGATCAGACCGATGACGAGCTCGGGGATCTCCGGGATCAGAGGATTCTGGGCCTCCTCCTCAGCCGCGATTTGCAGCAAGGGCGAGATCACATCAGTTCCTTCCGTGGAATTCTCTCGTCGGCGTTAAACCGGATCAGGACGTCGGGTAGACGAAGCCCATGACCAGGCCGATCAGGGCGAGCGCCTCACAGAGCACGAAGCCGAGGATCTGGTTCTGGCGGATCAGACCGGCGGCTTCGGGCTGGCGGGCGAGCGCCTGCGTGCCGTTACCGAAGATGATGCCAACGCCGACGCCGGGGCCGATGGCCGCGAGACCGTAGCCGATGGCAGCGAGGTTGCCCTTGATTTCGACCGCGGCGAGGGTGTCGAGAGCGGACATGCCGTAACTTCCTTCTCTTTACACAGGCCGGTGGGGGTTGGCCACCGGAAGTTCAGGGGATGTTGATCAGGTGCGTGGTGGTGCTGGTGCTCAGTGGTGCTCGGCGAGCGCGCCCTGGATGTAGCTGCAGGACAGGAGGATGAAGACGTAGGCCTGAAGGGCCTGGATGAACAGCTCGAAGACCGTCATCACGAGGACCATCAGGAACGAGACCGCCGAGTAGGCGATGCCGATGCCGTTGAGCAGGTACCAGGTCCCGATGGTGAAGATCAGGATCAGGACGTGCCCGGCGAACATGTTCGCGAAGAGTCGGACGGCGTGCGTGAAGGGCCGGATGAACACGTTCGACAGGAACTCGAAGAACATGACCATCGGGAACACGGGGCCGAGCGACGGGTCGTAGCCCGTGATGTTCTTCCAGCCGCCGATGAACCCGTGGCGCTTGAACGTCACGCTCATCCACACGATGTAGACGAGGCCGGCGAGACCGACCGGGAACGCGATGACCGCGGTGGCCGGGAACTGGGCGAGCGGAACGATCGACCAGAGGTTCATGATCCAGACGAAGAAGAACAGCGAGACCATCAGCGGGACGTACTTCTCGCCCTCCCGCTTGCCGATCGTCTCGTACACGACCCCGCGGCGCACGAAGTCGTAGCCGGCCTCGCCCACCATCTGGAGCTTGCCGGGGATCAGCTTCGGCTTGTTGAAGGCGGCCCAGAAGAATCCGATGACGATGACGGTGGAGACCAGCGACAGCAGCATCGGCTTGTTGAATTCGATGCCGCCCACGGTGAACAGCGGCTCGAACAAGAACGAGTGCAGGCCGGGGGTCGGGAAACCGCACCCGTCGAAAATATGACAGTCGGTCTCGAAGGCGAGCGTTTGGGCGTTACTCACCGCGAGCTCCTTCAGCGTGGCGCATGGGTACGGCAACCTCGATGTGTCGGCGCGGCCTGCGACCGCGGGACGGCACTGGACTGGACTTACGGATACGGGGGCGGCGACTGGGCTCCGAGCCGTGAGGCGTCACAGGCACGGCTGCCGCCCGCGTCAGCTCTGCCGCAGTTGTGGCGAGACCATAGCAAAAGAGCGGAAGGCCCTTTACCCCGGCCCTACAGGTCACGACGTCGTCCGGGCGGAGTCCGGCTCGACGTAGAGGATCTTGGCCTTCATGTGCGAGCGCACCTGCGCGGCCATCCACACGAGGGTGGCTGCGAGCAGGGTGAAGGCGAAGGCTTTCGGGTCGAAGGCCGAGGTCCCCTTGAAGGCGATCAGCAGGATCATCAGGAACAGGATCTGCGTGGTGTAGAGCAACAGCCCCATCGACTGGAACAGGTGGGGAAGTTGGCGCGCGGTGCGCAGCAGCACCATCAGTCCGCCGCCCATGAAGAGCAGGACGAGAGCCGCGCCGAAGACGGCGCCGAGCGCTCCTTTGCCACCGGAGACGGCGGCACTGACCGCGACTCCCGCCGCACCCGCGAGCGCGGTGGGCAGGGCACAGTGCACGAGCGTTCGTACGTCGTTGGACTGCATGGCGGCAACTCCGCATTCAAGGGGGGCAGGGTGTCGTCATGGACGAGCGTAGTCCCGGCCCGAGGGGCGAGAGACCTCGCGCCGCCTCGCTCCAATGAACCGTCGTAGTGCGGTCCGTCGGCTCTCTCCGGGGGTTCTCGTGAACCGTATCACAAACTATTTGATGAGGTCTTTACCTAGTGGGTGTGCGGGCTGTCACACATGAGAGTGACAGTGCGCGTCTGCGCGAGAACCGGGGGAGGTTGTCTGGTAATGGGCGAGTTTGCCCGCCCGCCGTTCTCCCACGACTTGGCAATGCTCTAGTCAGATTCTTACCTTGTCGGTGGGAGAGCGGAGGTCACGCGGGCGATCGCCTCGATGACCCGGGGCGCCTGTTCGTTGAGGTAGAAATGCCCGCCGGGATGGCTCCGCAACTCGAACCCGCCGCTCGTGTGGTCCGCCCAGGCCGCCGCCTCGTCGCGGCTGACCCGTGGATCGTCCACCCCGAAATGCGCCTGGATCGGCGCCGCGAGCCGCGCTCCGTCGGTGTGGCGGTACGTTTCGGCGGCCTTGTAGTCGCTGCGAATGGCCGGGAGCACCATCCGCAGGATCTCCTCGTTCGCGAGCACCGCGGACTGCGTCCCGCTCAACGCCCTGATCTCGGCGATGATCTCGTCGTCGCTGCGCAGATGCACGGTCTCGACGCGGTGCCGGGACGGAGCGCGCCGGCCCGAGACGAACAGCGCCAGGGGCACGACGCCGGCCTTCTCCAGCCGCACGCCCACCTCGAAGGCGAGACTGGCCCCCATGCTGTGCCCGAAGAGCACCAGCGGCCGGTCGGCCAGCGGCAGCAGCACGGCCGTCACGGCGTCGGCCAACTCGGCGATGTTGTCGATGCACGGCTCACGGTGACGGTCCTGCCGTCCGGGGTACTGGACGGCGAGAACGTCGACGCCCGGGGCGAGCGCCTTGGAGACCGGAAAGAAGTACGAGGCGGATCCACCGGCGTGCGGGAGGCAGACCAGCCTGGTCGCCGCGGTCGGCGCCGGGTGGAACTGACGGACCCACAGGTTCTCGTCGACGCGGTCGGCACTCACAGAAGAACCCCTCATGCTGCAGGTGACCACCGGACGATATCGCCGAAGCCCGGCCGGCGTGAAGATCGGCTGCGGTTCGGCAGCGCCCCTAAAGGGGCGCGGGGCGCTGACATATGCGGCTCCGCCGCGCGGGCGCGACAAGCCACAACGGCGCCGCAGCAAAACAACGACACATCGCGGCACCTCCAGCGGAGCGCTTACGCGCGCTCGCGCTCCTGCGTGCGCAGTCGGGCGGTCCGCTCCGACAGGGCCGTGCTGCCGTGCAGGGTGCGCGGAGCGCCCGGCTCGCGCGCCGGGACCGTCTCCGAGACGCGCTCGGCCGGGGCCGTCGACACGGCGGCCGCGGCGGGGGCGGACACCAGGGCCTCGTCCGGGGTGGCCGTCGGGCGGCGGTAGCGTGGCGGGACGAACGCCTCGGCCCAGCGCGGCGCACGCGGCGTGAAACGCGGCAGCAGAAGCAGCAGCAGCCCGATCGCGCTGAGGATCACGACACCGAGGACGATCCACATCGAGGCCGCGTTGACGGAGTAGGCGAGCGCGCCGAAGCCGATCAGCGCCGACCAGAAGTACATGATCAGCACCGCACGGCTGTGCGAGTGGCCGATCTCCAGCAGCCGGTGGTGCAGATGCCCGCGGTCCGCCGCGAACGGCGACTGGCCGCGCCAGGTGCGGCGCACGATCGCCAGGACCAGGTCGGCCGCCGGGATCGCGATGATCGTCAGCGGCATCACCAGCGGGATGTAGACCGGCACCATCTGGTGGACGGCGTTGCGCTCGGACCCGGAGAACAGCTTCATGACGTCGGGGTCGACCTGCCCCGTGATGGAGATCGCGCCCGCGGCCAGCACCAGGCCGATCAGCATCGAGCCCGAGTCGCCCATGAAGATCCGGGCGGGATGCATGTTGTGCGGCAGGAAGCCCAGGCACATGCCCATCAGGATCGCCGCGAACAGCGTCGCCGGGGCGGCGGCCTCGATGCCGTACGAGTACCAGATGCGGTAGGCGTACATGAAGAACGCGGCCGACGCGATGCACACCATGCCCGCGGCGAGGCCGTCCAGGCCGTCCACGAAGTTGACGGCGTTGATGGTGATGACGACCAGCGCCACCGTCAGCAGGGTGCCCTGCCACTGGGTCAGCGCGACCGTGCCGACCAGCGGGATGGGCAGCCACAGGATCGTCAGACCCTGCATGACCATGACGCCGGCGGCGATCATCTGGCCGCCCAGCTTGATCAGCGCGTCGATCTCGAACTTGTCGTCCAGGACGCCGATCAGCCAGATCAGCGCCGCCCCGGAAAGCAGGGCGCGCGGCTCGTTCGACTTCTCGAAGACCTCGTTGAGGTTGGTGAGATGGTCGGCGACCAGCAGTCCGGCGCACAGGCCGAAGAACATCGCGATCCCGCCGAGCCGCGGAGTCGGTTCCCGGTGCACGTCACGGGCCCTGATCTCCGGCATCGCTCCGGCCACGATCGCGAACTTACGTACCGGCCCTGTCAGCAGATACGTCACCGCGGCCGTGATGCAGAGCGTCAGCAGGTATTCACGCACGGGCTTCCCCACAGGTCTCGCTGGCCATCTCAGTCCCACACCCTAGCGATCGACTCCTACTCAGCGCATATGTCTCGCATATGTGTGAGGACTTCCGGGTAGTGACGATGGTTTCACGTGAGGCTGTGCGGAGCGGCGCGAGGGGGGTACGCGCCGGGGCGCGTACGGGGTACGCCTGCCCCGGTTCGGACCGGACAGGGCGGGAATGGTCACGCCGGACAGGGCGGGAACGCCAGGGTCAGCTCACGCACTTCCTCGCGGGCCTTCTTGCCCTCGATCTCCTCCCGCAGCACCCCCGCGAGCAGCGCCGCGATCCGCCTCATCTCCTCCTCCCGCATGCCCTGGGTGGTGACCGCGGCGGTGCCCAGGCGCAGGCCACGGGTGTGTGCGGCCGTGACGTATACGGCTCCGCCGTGTGGCAGGGCGCAGCAGTCCAGCACCATCCCGGCGGCCGCGAGCAGCCCGCGCGCGGTGCGCCCGTCCACGCCTAGGGGCGCCGGGTCGGCGGTGATGAGATGGGTGTCGGTGCCGCCGGTCGTGACGACCAGCCCCGCCGCCTCCAGAGCGGCCGCCAGAACCCTCGCATTGGCGACCACCTGATGGGCGTACACGCCGAACGCCGGCGTCGCCGCCTCGCCGAACGCGACGGCCTTCGCGGCGATGGTGTGCATCTGCGCGCCGCCCTGGGTGAACGGGAAGACGGCCCGGTCCACCCGTTCGGCGAGGTCGGCGCCGCAGAGGATCATCCCGCCGCGCGGCCCGCGCAGCACCTTGTGCGTCGTGGCGCAGACGATGTCGGCGTACGGCACCGGGCTGGGCGCCGCTCCCCCGGCGACGAGCCCGATGGGGTGGGCGGCGTCGGCGATGAGATAGGCGCCGACCTCGTCGGCGACCTCCCGGAAGAAGGCGTGGTCGAAGTGGCGGGGGTAGGCGATGGACCCGCACACGATCGCCTTGGGCTGGTGGCTGCGGGCCAGGGCGCGGACCTGCTCGTGGTCGACGAGCCCGGTCTCGGCGTCCACCCCGTAGGGGACGAAGTCGAACCAGCGCCCGGAGAAGTTCGCCGGCGAGCCGTGGGTGAGATGGCCCCCGTAGGGGAGCCCCAGCGCGAGGACGGTGTCGCCGGGCCGCAGCAGGGCGGCGTAGGCGGCCAGCACCGCCGAGGAGCCCGAGTGGGACTGCACATTGGCGTGCTCGGCGCCGAACAGCGCCTTGGCGCGGTCCACGGCGATGCGCTCGGCGACGTCGACGATCTCGCAGCCGCCGTGGTGTCTGGCCCCCGGATACCCCTCCGCGTACTTGTTGGCGAGCGGCGAGCCCAGTGCGGCCAGCACGGCGGGCGAGGTGAAGTTCTCGGCGGCGATCAGCTGGAGCGTGGTGGCCTGCCGCTCCCGTTCCCCGAGCAGGATCTCGGCCAGCTCGGGGTCCTGCCGGCGCAGGACATCGGCCTCGGGGACATGGGTGACCGACATGATGCGCTCCGGGCGTCGACGATGACGTACGTCCAATGTAGGCCCGGCACGGAAGCGGCGCTCCGCTGAGCGCTGCGCTGGTAGTGCCGCGATGTGACGTCGTTCGGCTGCGGCGCCGTCGTGGCTGGTCGCGCCCGCGCGGCGGAGCCGCACATGTCAGCGCCGCGCGCCTCTTTGGGGCGCTGCCGCGTCACATGCGCGCGGGCACACCCGTAAGGGCCGTGACCACCGGGTCCAGGGCCTCGTGTATCTCGTCGCCGATCGAGCGGAAGAAGGGGAGGGGCGCGCCGTAGGGGTCGTAGACCTCGTCCGCCTCCAGGGTGGGGGCCAGGAGCCACCCGCGGAGCGCCGCCGCGGCGCGGACCAGGGCGCGGGCGCGCATGACCACGCCCTCGTCGAGCGGCGGGAGCGTGGTGGTGTCGATGGCGTTCACCAGGCGGGTGAACTCCTTCAGGGTGAAGGTGCGCAGGCCCGCCGAGTGGCCCATGGAGATGACCTGGGCGCGGTGGTCACGGGTCGCCGTCAGGACCAGGTCGGCCATGATGACGTGCTCGTCGAGGAGCTCGCGGCCGATGAAGCCGGTCGCGTCCGCGCCGAAGTCGGCCAGCACGGTCTCCGCGTTGGCCTCCATCGGCGCGCCCTCGTGGCCCCAGGTGCCCGCGCTCTCCACGATCAGCCCGCCGCCCAGCAGGCCGAGCCGCTGGGACACGAAATGCCGGGTCAGCCGCTCGGTGATGGGCGAGCGGCAGACGTTTCCGGTGCTGACGTGGAGGATGCGGAAGGTGTCGCGCGGAAACCCGAACGTCGTGGTCTGTTCCGCGGCACGTTCCCCGTTGCCTATGCCACGCCCCGCGTCAGGGGCTGTCAATTCGCCACCTCGAGGTCGGGTACGACCTTCCGCAGCTCGTCGACGGTGATCGCGCCCTCACGCAGCAGCAGCGGCACCTCTCGGCTGACGTCGACGATCGAGGAGGGGACGTTGCCGGGGGTCGGGCCGCCGTCGAGGTAGACGGAGACGGAGTCGCCGAGCATCTCCTGCGCGTAGTCGCAGTTCTCCGGCGCGGGGTGGCCGGTCAGGTTGGCGGAGGAGACCGCCATCGGGCCGACCTCCGTCAGCAGCTCGATGGCGACCGGGTGCAGGGGCATGCGCACGGCGACCGTGCCCCGGGTGTCCCCCAGGTCCCACTGCAGGGACGGCTGGTGCTTGGCGACGAGCGTCAGCGCGCCCGGCCAGAAGGCGTCGACCAGCTCCCAGGCCAGCTCGGAGAAGTCCGTGACGAGGCCGTGCAGGGTGTTCGGGGAGCCGATGAGGACCGGAGTGGGCATGTTGCGGCCCCGCCCCTTGGCCGCGAGGAGGTCGACGACGGCGTCCGAGGAGAACGCGTCGGCGCCGATCCCGTACACCGTGTCGGTCGGCAGGACCACGAGCTCGCCACGGCGGACGGCGGACGCGGCCTCGCGCAGACCGGTCACTCGGTCGGTCGCGTCGTTGGTGTCGTATCGCCGAGCCATTTAGCGGGCCTCCTCGTACACGTACTGCTGCGGGTCACCAGTGTGGGGCGCGCTCACGGCATCGCCCGGCGGGCGGTGGCGAAGCGCGGACGGTTGTTGAGGTCGGGGTGGTCGGCCGCGTCGGCCCACCCCCGTTCCTCGGTGAAGATCCACGGCACCTGGCCGCCCTGGGTGTCGGCGTGCTCGATGACGACGACACCGCCCGGACGGAGGAGCCGGTGCGCGGTGCGTTCGATGCCCCGGATCAGGTCGAGGCCGTCCTCGCCGGAGAACAGGGCGAGTTCGGGGTCGTAGTCCCGTGCCTCGGGAGCGACGTACTCCCATTCGGTGAGCGGGATGTACGGGGGGTTGGAGACGACCAGGTCGACCTGGCCGTCGAGGTCGCGGAAGGCGTCCAGGGCGTCGCCCTGACGCAGGTCGACCCTGGACCCCTGCATGTTCTTGCGCGTCCAGCGCAGGGCGTCCTCGGACAGCTCCACGGCGTGCACGGCGGAGCGCGGGACCTCCTGGGCGAGGGCGAGCGCGATGGCGCCGCTGCCGGTGCACAGGTCGACGATCCGCGGCTCGACGACGTCCATGGCGCGTACGGCGTCTATGGCCCAGCCCACGACGGACTCGGTCTCGGGGCGCGGCACGAAGACCCCGGGGCCGACCTGGAGCTCCAGATACCGGAAGAAGGCCCGCCCGGTGATGTGCTGCAGCGGCTCGCGCTGCTCGCGCCGGGCGATGGTCTCCCAGTAGCGGGCGTCGAAGTCGGAGTCCTTGACGGAGTGGAGCTCACCGCGCTTCACGGCGTGCACGAACGCGGCGAGCTCCTCCGCGTCGTTGCGCGGCGAGGGCACGCCGGCGTCGGCCAGCCGCTGGGTGGCCTGGGCCACCTCTGCGAGCAGCAGGTTCACGCAAGTCCTCCGTGTCGTACTGGTGCGTGCGTTGCCTTACGCGGCCGCGAGCTTGGCGGCCGAGTCCGCGTCGACGCAGGCCTGGATCACCGCGTCGAGGTCGCCGTCCAGGACCTGGTCCAGGTTGTACGACTTGAAGCCCACGCGGTGGTCCGAGATGCGGTTCTCCGGGAAGTTGTACGTGCGGATCTTCTCGGAGCGGTCGACGGTGCGGACCTGGCTGCGACGGGCGTCCGCGGCCTCCCGCTCCGCTTCCTCCTGCGCCGCTGCGAGCAGCCTGGAGCGCAGGATACGCATCGCCTGCTCCTTGTTCTGCAGCTGGCTCTTCTCGTTCTGGCAGGAGGCGACGACTCCGGTGGGAATGTGCGTGATGCGCACCGCGGAGTCGGTGGTGTTGACGGACTGGCCGCCGGGGCCGGAGGACCGGTACACGTCGATGCGCAGATCGTTGGCGTTGATCTCGACGTCGACCTCCTCGGCCTCGGGCGTGACGAGCACGCCGGCGGCGGAGGTGTGGATCCGCCCCTGCGACTCGGTCGCGGGCACCCGCTGCACCCGGTGCACGCCGCCCTCGTACTTCAGCCGCGCCCAGACGCCCTGTCCGGGCTCGGTGGCGCCCTGGCCGCCCTTGGTCTTCACCGCGACCTGGACGTCCTTGTAGCCGCCCAGCTCGGACTCGGTGGCGTCGATGATCTCGGTCTTCCACCCCACGCGCTCGGCGTAGCGCAGGTACATCCGCAGCAGATCGCCGGCGAACAGCGCCGACTCGTCGCCGCCCGCGCCGGCCTTGACCTCGAGGATGACGTCCTTGTCGTCGTTGGGGTCCCGCGGGACGAGCAGCAGGCGCAGCTTCTCGGTGAGTTCCTCGCGCTGCTTCTCCAGCTCCTTGACCTCGGCCACGAAGTCGGGGTCGTCGGCGGCGAACTCGCGCGCGGTCTCGATGTCGTCGCCGGTCTGCTTCCAGGAGCGGTAGGTGCCGACGATGGGGGTCAGCTCGGCGTAACGCTTGTTCAGTTTGCGCGCGTTGGCCTGGTCGGCGAAGACCGACGGATCGGCCAGCTTCGTCTCCAGGTCGGCGTGCTCACCGAGCAACTCCTCGACGGCCTCGAACATGGTGGGCTCCTAGACGTGCGTGGGGGAAGGCGGGCGACCAAAAACGCCGGTCCCGGCGTGCCCCCGGGGCGGGGACACGACCGTGGACCGGCGAAAAGGGGCTCGCTACTTCTTGGAGCCGGCGGAAGCCTTGCCGAAGCGGGCCTCGAAGCGGGCCACACGGCCACCGGTGTCGAGGATCTTCTGCTTGCCCGTGTAGAACGGGTGGCACTCGGAGCAGACGTCGGCGCGGATGGAACCGCTCTCGATCGTGCTGCGGGTGGTGAACGACGCGCCACAGGTGCAGCTGACCTGCGTCTCGACGTACTCGGGGTGGATGTCGCGCTTCAAGGTGTCTCCTAGTTTCGGGAGGGCGCCGGGTCGCTGTCGCGGGACACGACCAGCGTGAACCGGGGCCGACGTACCAGTCTGCCAGGACTGGCCGCATCCCCCAAAACCGGGGGTTGCCCCGATCTATTCCCCGCGGGCCTGCGGGGGCCTGTCGCGCACCCCTACGACGCCGTCACGACCCCTGCCGCCTCGCCCTTCGCATTGCCCTCGACGGCCGCCTTCGGGATCGGCCGGTCGTTCTTCAGCGCCGTCCAGACCTGCTGCGCCTTCGCCTCGGCGACGAGGACCCGGTTGGGGTTGGCCGGGTCGTACACGACCGGCATCGTCACCATGTTCATGTTCGCCGCGCTGATGCCCTTGAGGCCGTTGGCGAAGGACATCAGGGAGTTCAGCGAGCCGAGGTCGGAGTCGGTCGTGACGGCCTTGGTCGCGGTGTCGGCGAGGTTGTACAGCTTCGTGCCACCGGTGAACAGGCCGACGTGCTTGACCTGCTCGACGAGGGCCTTGATGAAGGCCTGCTGGAGCTGGATGCGGCCGAGGTCCGAGCCGTCGCCGACGCCGTGCCGGGTGCGGACCAGGCCGAGCGCCTGCTCGCCGGTGAGCGTGTGGGTGCCCGCCTTGAGCTTCAGATGGCTGTCGGGGTCGTCGATGGCCTTGGTCGTGGTGACCTCGACCCCGCCGAGTTCGTCGACGAGCTTCTCGAAGCCGGCGAAGTCGACCTCGAGGTAGTGGTCCATCCGGACGCCGCTGATCGACTCGACCGTCTTCACCGCGCAGGCGGCGCCGCCCGTGGAGTACGCCGAGTTGAACATGACGTCGGACGCGGCGTCGTGGCTGACGCCCTGCGTGTCCGTGCAGACGGGGCGGTCGACGAGGGTGTCGCGCGGGATGGAGACCACGCTGGCCTGCTTGTGGCCCTCGTACACGTGGATGATCATCGCGGTGTCGGAGCGGGCGCTGCCGTCGTCGGCGCCGCCGCCTAGCTTCTTGTTGGCGCCGGAGCGGGTGTCCGAGCCGAGGACGAGGATGTTCTCGGAGCCGTTGTCGACCTTGACGGGCCGGTTGGTGCCCAGCGCGTGGTCGATGTCGACGCTCTCGATGTTCCCGTTGAGCTTGAAGTACAGGTAGCCCACACCGGTGCCGCCCAGTACGAGGATGCCCGCGGCGGTCCACGCGGCGATCAGCAGCCCCTTGCGCCTGCCTCGCTGCTTGCGATGGCGCGGCCCGTTGCTGCCGGCCGCGCCGCTCGTCGTTCCGGCCTCACCCGGTATGCCGGGCTCCGGCGTGCTGTCGGCGGACATGTGCTCCTCTGTTCTCGTGCATCCTCACCATCGTCGCTCCGCCGGGTCAGACGGGGAAACTCGGGACAGGGTTGCACAAACGCCCCGTGCCCGATCCGCTGCGGACCGAACACGGGGCGTTTCGCAAGTGGGCGGGGAGCACACCGCTCACCTGCGTCTTCGGCCTGACTCAGCCGAGAATGTCGTACTGCTTGAACGACGTGCCGAGGGACAGCGCTGCGGAAAAGATCACATTTGTGGCGCCGCCGTTGCCCCGGTACAGGACCAGCTTGCCGGCGGGCGTGCGGGCCAGCAGGTCGGCCTTTCCGTCGCCGTTGACGTCGCCGACCGTGGCGAACGCGTTGTACGTGCTGTTGCTCCAGGTCGCCACCTTGAGACCGGGCGCGAAGGCGCCCGTGCCGGTGACGCCGCGACCCCGGTACAGGTAGACCGCGCCGCTGGTCTTGTTGCGGGCGAGCAGGTCGGCCCGGCCGTCGTTGTTGAGGTCGCCGTGGCCGCGCACGAAGTTGAAGCTGTTCCAGCCCGTGCCGGCCTTCGAGACGGCGCCGAAGCTGCCGTTGCCCTTGCCCGGGTAGATCCACAGCGCGCCGGCGGCGTCGACGGAGACCAGGTCGGGCAGGTAGTCGCCGGTGACGTCACCGGGGGCGACGATCGCCAGGCGGGTCTTCCAGTTGTCGCCGATGAGCTTGTTCGCCCAGGTTCCGCTGGCGGGCACGAAGTGCTTCCAGAAGACGTCCCCGTCGGACGTGCGGCGCACGATCAGGTCCTGGTAGCCGTCACGGTCCAGGTCGGCCTGCACGATGAGGTTGTAGCCGCTCCAGTTGCCCCAGGACAGCCGCGCGGCCAGCGAGGTGCCCTTGGAGTCCAGCTCGTAGCCGGTCTGGCTGCTGGAGTTGCGCACGAACAGGTCCGCGTTGTGGTCACCGCTGAGGTTGGTGTCGTCGATGCGCGGATAGACCGTGCCGACGTACGAGGTGACCTTGCTGAAGACGCTGTACGCGCCGCTCGCGACGCAGTCCGTCACGCCCCAGGAGACGACGCCCACGAGCCGGCCGCCGTAGACCAGCGGACCGCCGGAGTCGCCGTTGCATGCGGAGGTGGTGCCCTCGTCGCTGCCGGTGGCGGGGGTGCCCGCACACACCATGTGGCCCTTGACGAAGTCGGCGCTGTAGTAGTTCGAGCAGGTGCTGTCCGACTGGATCGGCAGCGTGGCCGTCTTCAGCGTGTCGGAGATGTCCTGGCTGGTGGAGCTGGTGCGGCCCCAGCCGTAGACGGTGGCCTTGTTGCCCGCCACGTACGACCCGGTGTTGGCCGCCGGGATCATCGGGATGGGCGTGGCCTTGATCGGGTTCGGCAGGGTCAGCACGGCGATGTCGTTGTCCAGCGACGACGCGCTGTACGACCAGTGGTTCCACTGGAGCCACACGCCGCTGACGGTGCCACCGTGCACATCGCCCTCGGACGGCAGCTGCGACGTGCCGGTGACGATCGCGCCGTTGGCCTTCCAGTCGTAGCCCTTGACGCAGTGCGCGGCGGTGAGGATCTTCGTCGGCGACACGACCGCGCCGCCGCAGAAGAAGCCGATGTCGTCGTTGGTGTTGTCGGGGGTGCCGCGATCGTCCCCGTACCAGAGCTGCGCCATCCAGGGCGCCTTGGCGATCGTGGTGGTCGTACCGCCGATGATCTTCGGGTCGATCGTGGTGGCGGCCGTGCTCGCGCTCAGGGACGCCTTCGACGTCTTGCCCGCGATGTCGTCACCGGCCACGGCGATGTCGAGCCGCTTCTGCAGCTCCTTCGCCGACGGCGCGCTGGCCTTGGGCGTCGGCGGCGCCTCGGCCGCCTGCGCCGACGAGGTCAGCAGCGCACCGGCCACCGCGGCGGCGAGGCCGGCCGCGGCGACCGGCAGAACAATCCGCATCCGACGTCTGTGACGCCGTCCCCCGGACGTGGGTGTACCCACTCAAGTCCCCCCTCGGGATCTGAAGTTGGTGGTCGAAAATATGACCGAAGGCGAGATAGTACCCCGTCGAGAAACAGCGGAAAGGGCCGCCTCCCGAGAACGGGGGGCGACCCTTCCTTTCCAGCCTTTTGCGGACCGATGTCAGTCGTTGTTGCCCGACGTCGGCGTCGTCTTCTGGATCTGCATCAGGAACTCGATGTTCGACTTCGTCTGCTTCATCTTGTCCAGGAGCAGTTCGATCGCCTGCTGCTGGTCGAGCGCGTGCAGCACCCGGCGCAGCTTCCAGGTGACCGCCAGCTCCTCGTTGCCGAGCAGGATCTCTTCCTTACGGGTGCCGGACGCGTCGACGTCCACCGCCGGGAAGATGCGCTTGTCGGCAAGCTTGCGGTCGAGCTTGAGCTCCATGTTGCCGGTGCCCTTGAACTCCTCGAAGATCACCTCGTCCATGCGGGACCCGGTGTCGACCAGCGCGGTCGCGAGGATGGTCAGCGAGCCGCCGTCCTCGATGTTGCGGGCCGCACCGAAGAAGCGCTTCGGCGGGTAGAGGGCCGTCGAGTCGACACCACCGGACAGGATGCGGCCGGAGGCCGGGGCGGCGAGGTTGTACGCACGGCCCAGACGGGTGATCGAGTCGAGCAGCACGACCACGTCGTGGCCCAGCTCCACCAGCCGCTTGGCGCGCTCGATGGCGAGCTCGGCGACCGTGGTGTGGTCCTCGGCGGGGCGGTCGAAGGTCGAGGAGATGACCTCGCCCTTCACCGACCGCTGCATGTCGGTGACCTCTTCCGGACGCTCGTCGACCAGGACGACCATCAGGTGGCACTCGGGGTTGTTGTGCGTGATCGCGTTGGCGATCGCCTGCATGATCATGGTCTTGCCGGTCTTCGGCGGGGCCACGATCAGACCGCGCTGGCCCTTGCCGATCGGCGACACGAGGTCGATGATCCGCGTGGTCAGCACGCCCGGGTCCGTCTCCAGCCGGAGGCGGTCCTGCGGGTAGAGCGGGGTCAGCTTGTTGAACTCCGGGCGGCCACGGCCGTGTTCGGGCGCCATGCCGTTGACGGAGTCGAGGCGGACCAGCGCGTTGAACTTCTCGCGCCGCTCGCCTTCCTTGGGCTGCCGGACCGCACCGGTGACGTGGTCGCCCTTGCGCAGGCCGTTCTTGCGGACCTGGGCGAGGGAGACGTACACGTCGTTGGGGCCCGGCAGGTAGCCCGACGTACGGATGAAGGCGTAGTTGTCGAGGATGTCCAGGATGCCCGCGACGGGGATCAGGACGTCGTCGTCCGTCAGCTGCGGCTCGGCCGTGCCGATCTCGTCACGCCCACGACGGCCACGGCGGTCGCGGTAACGGCCGCGCCGGCCACGCCGGCCGCCCTCGAAGTCGTCGTCGTCCTGCGGCCCGTTGTCGCGCTGCTGACGGTCCTGACGCTCCTGGCGGTCCTGACGGCCACCGCTCTGCTGCGAGCCCTGCTGCTGGCCGCCGCGCTGCGGCTGGCCGCCCTGCTGGTCCTCGCTCTTGCGGCGGTCGCCACGCTCACCGCGGTCGGTGCGCTCGGTGCGCTCGCCACGGTCGCGGCCACGCTCACGGCGGTCGCGGCGGCGGCCCTCGCCACCGTCGGCGTCGCCCTGCGGCTGCGCGGGGGCCTCGGTCTGCACCGCGGCGGGCGTCTCGGCCTTCGGGGCGCTCTTCGCCTCGGCGACGACCGTCTCGGGGCTGCCCGCCTCGGCGGTGGCGCGGCGGCGACGGCGCTCGGTGGGGGCGTCGTTCCCGCCGGCCGGCTGGCCGGGGATCTCGATCTGCTGCTGGGCCGTGGCCTTCTCGGCGGGGGCCTCGGCCGGAGCGGCGGCTTCCGCCTTCTTCTCGGCGGCTTCGCCCGTACGGCTCTTCGAGGTGGCGCGGCGCTTGGGCTTGGTCTCGGCGACCTCCCCGGCGGGGGCGGCGGCCGCCTTGGGGGCCGCGGAGCCCCCTCCCGCCTGCGCCTCCTTGATGACCTCGATCAGCTGGCTCTTGCGCATACGCGCCGTGCCCTTGATGCCGAGGCCCGATGCGACCTGCTGCAGCTCGGCCAGCACCATGCCCTCGAGGCCGGTACCGCGGCGCCGCCTGGAGCCGGCACCGCTGGCAGGCGCGGAGGCGTCCGTGGCGGGCGCGGCAGCTGTCTCCTCGACACGTGCGCCCATCAGATCGGTGGTGTCGCTCACGAAGGGTCCTTCCCTGGAGCGGACGTCGGCCTGTCTGGCTCGGCGACCGGTTGTGCTGTCCGACTTCGGTCCTTGCTGAGGCGAAGCCGGGGCGGTTGTCCGCCGGAGCGGCGGAAGAGTTTTCTGGTGATGGCGCTTCCTCGACGAGCCGTGACACCCAGTGTCACGTGGCGTGGTCGCACCGATTCCGGAGCGTGCCCCGCGGACCGCTCAGCGCCGTTGCACGGCGTACTGCCCAGGTACGACATGCGGAACGCAGTGCGGCTTGGGGAGCTCCCGGAAGAATGTCTGTCCCTGACGGGGACACGAAGCACCTCGCCATGGTGGGGTCGGGTGCAGACTTGAGGTTAACACTACCGGATCCAACAAACATTCCCCCTCTCGAAATCCGGCAACCGTGTGCTTGTTAAATGTCGCCGGAGGGTGCACCGGAGGGTGCGAGAGGCAGCACGCACGCCCCCTGCACGTCCATGGCCAGGCGGTTCGCGGCCCAGTCCGCACCGGCCGAGGCCTCGACCTTGTCGGCCGTGGCCGCGTCGGCCAGCGCCATCACGGTGGGTCCCGCGCCGGAGATCACCGCGGGAATGCCGTCGGCGCGCAGCCGTTCCACGAGCGCCGCGCTCTCCGGCATCGCCGGTGCGCGGTACTCCTGGTGCAGCCGGTCCTCGGTGGCGGGCAGCAGCAGTTCGGGGCGCCGGGTGAGGGCCTCGACGAGTAGTGCGGCCCGGCCCGCGTTGGCCGCGGCGTCGACGTGCGGGACGGAGCGCGGGAGCAGTCCGCGCGCGGTCTCGGTGAGAACCGGCTTCCCGGGCACGAAAACCACCGGAACGATGGAATCGGCAGGGTCCATCCTGATCGCCCGCGCGGCGCCCGACTCCATCCAGGACAGGGTGAACCCGCCCAGCAGACAGGCCGCGACGTTGTCCGGGTGCCCCTCGATCTCGGTGGCGAGTTCCAGCAGCGCGGCGTCGTCGAGCTTGCTCTCGCCGCCTATGGTCACCGCGCGCGCGGCGACGATGCCGGCGCAGATCGCGGCGGAGGAGGAACCGAGGCCCCGGCCGTGCGGGATGCGGTTGGCGCAGACGATCTCGAGCCCGCGCGGCTGGCCGCCCAGGACGTCGAACGCGGTGCGCAGGGAACGGACGAGAAGATGCTTCTCGTCACGCGGCAGCGTCTGACTGCCCTCCCCCGCGATGTCGATGTGCAGCCCGGAGTCGGCCACCCGGACGACGACGTCGTCGTAGAGCCCCAGCGCGAGGCCGAAGGCGTCGAAGCCCGGGCCGAGGTTGGCGCTGGTGGCGGGGACGCGCACCCGGACGGGGGCGGCTCGGAAGGCGGGACCGGCCATCTCGCGATGACTCTCCTTGAGCTGCGGGAGTGTCGAATGACATTCGATGCGTATGGGAGAACCCTGGAACCGCGACGGCGACTGGCGACGGCCACTGGCTGGCGGCGACGCGACTCTGCGGCATATGCGGCGGGCGGGTTCAGTACAGCCTATCGAAGGAAGGTTCCGCGGCGACATAGGGCGCACAGGAGGCGCACGATGCGTGTCGCAAGCCCCCCGTGCACCCCCACTACGCAAAGCCCCCGGCGGGTCGCCTTCCCAAACCGGAAGCCCACCCGTCGGGGACTCAATCACGCGTCGACGGTCACGCGCAGGCGGTCACGCTTCGGCCGTCATGCGTGGCCCGTCATGCGTGGGCCGTCATGCGTGGGCCGTCATGCGTGGCCCGTCATGCGTGGGCCGCTGACGCGTCGACGGTCACGCGTCGGCCGTCGTGCGTTGGTCGCTGACGCGTCGGCGGTCGCGTGTCGGCCGCTGTGGTGTCGGCGTCACGCGTCGGTTGCCCGGGCGCCGGTCGTCGTGCGTCGGCCGCTGCGGCGTCGGCGGTCGCGCGTCGGCCGCCCGGGCGTCGGTCGTCATGCGTCGGCTGCCCGGGCGTCCGTCGTCATGCGTCGGCCGTCATGCCTCGGCCGCTGAGGCGACGGCGTCACGCGTCCGCTGCCCGGGCGTCGGACGTCATGCGTCGGCTGGTCGGGCGTCCGTCGCCCAGGCGGAGCCGAGACGCGTCCGTCGCCCAGGCGGAGCCGAGACGCGTCCGTCGCTCAGGCGAGGCCGAGGCGCTGGGCTGCCGTGGCCGCGTCGACCGGGACGGTGACCGGCTGCGGGGCGCCGGCGACGGCCCAGTCGGGGTCCTTCAGACCGTTGCCGGTGACCGTGCAGACGATCCGCTGCCCCGGGTCGACCTTGCCCTGCTCGGCGGCCTTCAGCAGACCGGCCACGGACGCGGCGGACGCGGGCTCCACGAAGACGCCCTCCTGAGCGGCCAACAGCCGGTAGGCGCGCAGGATCTCACGGTCCGTCACCTCGTCGATGAAGCCGCCGGACTCCTCCTGCGCCGCCAGCGCGAACTTCCAGGAGGCGGGGTTGCCGATGCGGATCGCGGTGGCGATGGTCGACGGGTCCTTGACGATCTCGCCGCGCACGATCGGGGCGCTGCCGGACGCCTGGAAGCCCCACATCCGGGGCGTCTGCGCGGCGATGCCGTCGGCGGCGTACTCCCGGTAGCCCTTCCAGTACGCGGTGATGTTGCCCGCGTTGCCGACCGGCAGGACATGGATGTCGGGGGCGTTCCCGAGCATGTCCACGATCTCGAAAGCGGCCGTCTTCTGGCCCTCTATGCGCACCGGGTTGACCGAATTGACCAGCGCCACCGGGTAGTTGTCGCTGAGCTCGCGGGCGAGCGTGAGGCAGTCGTCGAAGTTGCCGTCGACCTGGAGGATCTTCGCGCCGTGGACGAGCGCCTGCCCCATCTTGCCGAGCGCGATCTTGCCGCGTGGCACGAGGACGGCCGAGACCATGCCGGCGCGCACCGCGTAGGCGGCGGCGGAGGCAGACGTGTTGCCCGTAGAGGCACAGATGACGGCCTGCGCCCCTTCCTCCTTGGCCCGCGTGATCGCCATGGTCATGCCGCGGTCCTTGAAGGACCCGGTGGGATTCGCGCCCTCCACCTTGAGGTGGACCTCGCAGCCCGTGCGCTCGGAGAGCACCTGCGCGGGCACGAGGGGCGTGCCGCCCTCACGGAGCGTCACGACGGGCGTGCTGTCGGATACCGGCAGCCGGTCCCGGTACTCCTCGATGATTCCGCGCCACTGGTGGGTCATTGCTGGTTACTCTCCTTCAACCCGCATGATGCTGGCGACACCCCGCACGGTGTCGAGCTTGCGCAGCGCCTCGACGGTCCCGGTCAGGGAGGCGTCGGACGCGCGATGGGTGACGACGACGAGAGAGGCCTCGCCGTCCTTGCCCTGCTGGCGAACCGTATCGATGGACACTCCGTGCTCGGCGAACACGGTCGCCACCTGGGCGAGAACGCCCGGTTTGTCGGCGACGTCCAAGCTGATGTGGTAGCGCGTGACGACATCGCCCATCGGCGACACCGGCAGGGCGGCATACGCCGACTCGCCGGGCCCCGTCGCCCCGCTGAGCCGGTTGCGGCAGACGGCGACGAGGTCGCCGAGCACGGCGGAGGCGGTGGGAGCACCGCCGGCGCCGGGACCGTAGAACATGAGCTGCCCGGCCGCGTCCGACTCGACGAACACGGCGTTGTAGGCGCCGCGCACCGAGGCGAGCGGGTGGGTGAGCGGGATCATCGCCGGGTGCACGCGCGCGGTGACGGAGCCCCCGTCGGCGGCCCGCTCGCAGATGGCGAGCAGCTTGATGGTGCAGCCCATCGCCCGCGCCGAGGCGAAGTCGGCGGCGGTGACCTCGGTCATGCCCTCGCGGTAGACGTCGTCGAGGCGCACGCGCGTGTGGAAGGCGATCCCGGCGAGGATGGCGGCCTTGGCGGCGGCGTCGAACGCCTCGACGTCGGCGGTCGGATCGGCCTCGGCGTAGCCGAGGGCGGTGGCCTCGTCGAGGGCCTCCTGATAGCCGGCGCCGGTGCTGTCCATCTTGTCGAGGATGAAGTTGGTGGTGCCGTTGACGATCCCGAGCACCCGGTTCACCTTGTCCCCGGCGAGGGACTCGCGCAGCGGGCGGATCAGCGGGATGGCGCCGGCGACGGCGGCCTCGTAGTAGAGGTCCTCGCCGTGCTCCTCGGCGGCGGCGTGCAGCGCGGCGCCGTCCTGCGCGAGCAGCGCCTTGTTCGCGGAGACGACGGACGCGCCGTACTCGAAGGCGGTGGTGATGAGCGTACGAGCGGGCTCGATGCCGCCGATGACCTCGACGACGACGTCGATGTCGCCGCGCTTGACGAGCGCGGTGGCGTCGGTGGTGACGAGGGAGGGATCGATGCCGTCCCGGACCTTCGAGGGCCGCCGCACGGCCACGCCCGCCAGTTCGACGGGGGCACCGATCCTCGCGGCGAGGTCGTCGGCGTGCGTCGTCATGATGCGCGCCACCTCTGAGCCGACCACTCCACAGCCCAGCAGCGCCACCTTCAGCGGACGCGTACGCATCATCCGACCTCGTTTCCTCATACCGTCTACGGTTGTTTCCGGTTGACCCAGTCTCACCCACCGGACCGGAGTTTCTATCCCCGGTCCGGATCGTGAGACATCTATTTCATTTTCGCAGGGGCGGCAGACAGAAGATTCTCCGCCCACGCTTTCCGTTTCTTTTTGTTCCCCTGCGGCGTTCACCAACGGGCTCAGCCGACGTCGAGCCGCAGCAGATCCTCCTCGGTCTCCCGCCGCACGACGACCCGCGAGGCCCCCTCGTGCACGGCGACGACGGGCGGCCGCAGCACATGGTTGTAGTTGCTGGCCATGGACCGGCAGTAGGCGCCGGTGGCGGGCACGGCGATGAGATCGCCGGGCGCCAGGTCGGAGGGCAGAAACGCGTCCTTGACGACGATGTCCCCACTCTCGCAGTGCTTGCCGACGACACGGCTGAGCATCGGCGCGGCATCGCTGGTCCGGGAGACGAGCGCGACGCTGTACTCGGCGTCGTACAACGCGGTGCGGATGTTGTCCGACATGCCGCCGTCGACGGAGACGTACGTCCGCAGCCCGTCGAGGGGCTTGATGGTGCCGACCTCGTAGAGGGTGAAGGCGGTCGGCCCGACGATGGCCCGCCCGGGCTCGACGGAGATGCGCGGCGTCCGCAGCCGGGCGGACTCACACTCCCGGGTGACGATCTCGGTGAGCGCCTTGGCGATCTCGTGCGGTTCCCGCGGATCGTCGTCACTCGTGTAGGCGATGCCGAGCCCGCCGCCGAGGTCGATCTCGGGCAGTTCGACGCCGTGCTCGTCGCGGACGTCCTTCAGCAGCCCGACCACCCGGTGCGCGGCGACCTCGAACCCCGACATGTCGAAGATCTGCGACCCGATGTGGGAGTGGATCCCGACCAGCTCCAGCGCGTCGAGCTGAAGCGCGCGCCGCACGGCCTCCGCGGCCTGCCCGCCGGCGAGCGGAATCCCGAACTTCTGGTCCTCGTGGGCGGTGGCGATGAACTCGTGCGTGTGGGCCTCGACCCCGACGGTGATCCGGATCTGAACCCGCTGCCGCTTCCCGAGCTCCTGCGCGATGTGCGCGACCCGGACGATCTCCTGGAACGAGTCGAGGACGATGCGCCCGACACCGGCGTCGACAGCCCGCCGGATCTCTTCCTTCGACTTGTTGTTGCCGTGGAAGGCGATGCGATCGGCGGGCATCCCGGCGGAGAGCGCGGTGGCCAGCTCCCCACCGCTGCACACATCAAGATTCAGCCCCTCTTCATGCAGCCACCGCACGACGGCCCGGGAGAGGAACGCCTTGCCGGCGTAGAAGACGTCGGCGTCGGCCCCGAAGGCGGTACGCCAGGCACGGGCGCGGTCGCGGAAGTCGGCCTCGTCGAGGATGTAGGCCGGGGTGCCGTGCTGCTCGGCGAGGCTGAGGACGTCGACCCCGCCGACGGTCACGACACCGTCGGCGTTGCGCGCGACGGTCTGCGCCCAGACCTTCGCGTCGAGGACGTTGAGATCGGCGGGCGGCGCGGAGTAGTGCCCTTCGGGGAGGACGTCGGCGTGGCGGGGCCCGGCGGGGTGGGCGGAACGGCTCATCTGTACGTGCTCTTTCAGAAGTCTCAGAGATGTCAGAGATGTCAGAGATGTCAGAGATTCGGAGATGTCAGAGGTGTCGGAGGTTTTAAGGGCGCGGTGTCGGAGGTTTTTGAAGGCGCGGTGTCAGAGATGGTCGGGTGCGTCGATGCCGAGCAGGGACAGGCCGCCGGCCAGCACCACCCCGGCAGCTTCGGCAAGCGCCAGCCGGGCACGGTGGGCGGCCGAGGGTTTCTCCTCACCGAGCGGAAGCACATCGGAAAGGAGAGGAAGAACGGCATCGGCGACCGCGACGAGCTGACGACTGACCCGGGAGACAGCGCAGACGTCAGGGACGGGGAGGGGGGCAACGGCGGGAACGGCGGGAACGGCTGTCGCGAGGACGCGGGGGTAGTCCGCGAGAAGGGCGACGAGATCACGTCCGTCCACGGGACCGGGGTGGGGGTGCGGGTCGGGATCGGCGGCAAACCCGAGGTCGGCGGCGTTACGACGTACGGCCTGGACACGGGCGTGGGCGTAGCGAACCCGGAAGAGAGGGTTGCTCTCGCGCTGGACCAGGTGGTCGGCGGTGATCCGGGGCCGATCATGCGGCGCAGGATGAAGCAGAGCCCACCGAGCGGCATCGAGCCCGAGGAAGGCGGGATCCTCGGGAGCGGGGACGGCGTGAAGGGCGAGGACGGAAGGGGCGAGGACGGGAGGGGCGCCGGCCCGTTCACCCCCGACTTCAGGCGGGAATGAATCCAGGAATCCATGCGGGACTCCGTGCCGAACGTCGACACGACCGCCTTGCGCCCCGACGATCCGCGCAAGCACATCAGCAAGAACCTCGGCCCGCACCTCGTAGGGCACCCGCACCTCGAACACCCGCCCGGCGAGACGATCGCCGTGCCCGTACCGCATTCCCTCGCCAAGGATCCGCCGGACGAGGTCGGAGACGGCAGAACCGTCGAGGCTGATGTTGAGGAACCCGGGCCCGGTGATCTCGACTCCGGCGACGCCTTCGGCACGCGCAAGATACGAACGCAGCACCTCGGCGACCCGCAGCGGGGGCTGCCCGGCGTACCGGGCGAGCTGCAGGGCGATGCCGGTCGCGTAGTCCCCCCGCCCGCCGCCCCCCGGCGGCCCGACCACGGCCCGCGCAGGAACAGCCACGCTGAGCTCCCCGTCGTCGACAGCACAACGCACCGCGCGCAGCACGGTCCGAGACAGCTCGACGGGAGTCACGGCACAAGCGTATGGGAGGAGGGGGGTGGGTAGGCGAGCCGGTTTAGGGAGGGTCCGGGATACGGACGGACGATCGGACCAAAACCCCGCGAACGAGACAACCGCGCCACGCAGCCCGCACCAAGCGCGACACACCAGCAGACGCAACGGCGGACCGGTTCAGCAGACGACGGCAACGCTACTCGGCGCCCGAGGCCCCGCCACCCGACCCGTTCCCAGCCCCAACACCTTCGCCCACGCCTTCCCCCGCCCCAAGCCCATTCTCAAGCCCCAACCCAAGCCCAAGCCGAAGTCCAAGCCCCAGATCCAACGCGCCGGCAACCGCACTCCCCTCCTCACCACCCACGCCCCTCGCCCTCTCCATCAACGTCTTGACGACGGAGATGAGTTCGTCGGGCTCGAAGGGCTTGGCGAGGAAGGCGTCGACGCCGACGTCGAGGCCGGCCTCGACCTCGTACTGCGTACAGGCGCTGATGATGACAAGGGGAAGATCACGCGTCCGCGGATCGGCACGCAACCGAGCGGCGGTCCGCAGCCCGTCCAGCCGGGGCATGACGACATCGAGGGTCACAAGATCGGGCCGCACCTGATGAACGACATCCAGACACTCGGCACCATCGGAGGCGGTCACGACCTCGAGGCCCTCCAGCTCGAGATTGACCCTGATCAGCTGCCGGATGACCTTGTTGTCGTCCACAACAAGCACCCGGCCCGACGCGCCTGACACAAGTCGAGAGTAGGTCGGGACCGGCCACCGCGTCCGGGTTTTCCCCACTTCCACCCCGTGCGGGCGACCCACACACCCTCATCCACCCCCACAGAAACCCGTTCATGAACACCCCGAACGAGCTGGTAGTGTTCTACCCGTCGCCGCGAGCAACACCCTCCCGGCCGATACGCCCCCGTAGCTCAGGGGATAGAGCAACGGCCTCCGGAGCCGTGTGCGCAGGTTCGAATCCTGCCGGGGGCACCTTGTACGAGGTGCCCAAAGACCCCGCCACCAGCACTTTCGCTGAGGACGGGGTCTTGGCGTATGTGCAGCCGTGTGCCGCTCGGAGCGGCCGTATGTCGGAGCCCGCGGCCTATTCGCGGCCAGGCCGCAGGGCATAAATCCGCAGGTAGAACCCCGAAAACGACGAGGCCCCCGGACAGGAAGTCCAGGGGCCATCATGCCGCGTGTGGGCGGTCGTAGGTGTGTCGGGATCAGGTCTCGTCGCCGGGCTCGCCCTCCTGGTCGCCATGCTCCTCCAGGAGCTCAGCAATCCGACGGTTGGCGACGTCCTGCCGACCGTCGAGGCACTTGGCGTAGCGACTCAGAAGCACCTCGACGCTGTTGCCCGCCCGCTCGGCGACCTCGGTCGGATCCACGCCAGCGTTGAGCCACGAGGAGAGCGCGGCGTGCCTCAGGTCGTACGGCCGAGCCGCCAGCGGTGACGCCGCCTGCTCGGGCGTGAGCGCCAAGTGCCGCGCCTCATCCCAGACACGCCAATACGTAGTGGAGGCGACCACTCCCCCACGTTCGTTGGCGAACAGCCGGCCATCCTTGGCGGTGCCGAACTCCTCGATGTGCGCGAGGAGCATGCGCACGAGGCGGGACGGAATCGGAACGATGCGGGTCTCATTCGCCGCCCGGTTCTTCAAGCCGCGGTCGTCGTGAACGGCACCAGTCCCGGTCCAGCGCTTACCGACGGTCGGGCGGCTCTTCTCCAGGATCAACGAGCCCCACCCACTGTCCGGCAGCGCGCAGTCCTGACGACGCAACGCCACCGCTTCAGCCGGACGCAGGCCGCCGAAGTACATGCAGGCGAACAGCGCGACCAGCCGACGCCCACGAGCCCGGCCGTACCCACCCACATACGAGACAGCGGCCAGGAGCTCCCCGGCCTGCCGGGGGTTCACGACGACACGGCGGTCCACTTCCTTGGTCACCTTGGGCGGCTTCCACTTCACCAGCGTGACCGGGTTCTCGGGGAGCTCCCCCAGCTCGACCGCATAGGCGAGGGCGTTGAAGAGGACAGCCCGCTTGCGCCGTACCGTCTCGGCGGCGGCCGTGGCACCGGACAGCGTGAGCTTGAGCGAGTCGAGGATGCGTCGGATGTCCGCCGGGTTCTTGAGCGTCGCCAGCGGCAGCGATGCCTTGGCCACCCAGCGCAGGGCATTCGCGATGTCGACGGGCGGCGGTTCCTCGTCCGCGCCCTGGACGACGAAGGCCCAGCCTCGCAACGCACGTCGGAGCACGTCATCAGCCGGCCGACCCGGCCTGTCGTCGAGCAGCTGTGTCGTGACGAGCGTCATCGTCTCGTTGGCACTGTCACGGGAGTTCGGCGCGGCATGCGGCCACTTCATGGCGATGTACGCCCGTGCGAAGTCGTACCAAGTGAGGGACGGTTTGGCCGTCGCCATCGAGTCCGGCAGACCGCTTTCCGAATCGAATGCCTCCCCGTTCTGCACGGCCCTGAGCAGTTGCGCGCGAAAGTTGTCGGCAAGTGCCTTGGTCCGGAAGGTCTCGGAGAACGGCAGCGTGCTGGCGACCCTCCAGCGCACCTCATACGAAGCCTTCTTTGTCGGCCTCTTGCGGATGCTCCAGATCCGCACGTCGTAGGACTTCACGCCGCCTCCCCAAGTCCGTGAAGCCAAGAGGTGAAGTCACTGCGCCAGAAGCGGAGTTCACCGTTCGGAAGCTTGATCGCTTCTGGGGCATGCCCCAGTTCGCGCCATCGGTAGAAAGTGCGGCGGGAGACTCCGCCCAGCTCGGCGAGGATCTGCGGGACGGTCATCAGTTCGTCTCGTCGGCGGTCCACGACGAGTCTCCTTCCGTGTCCGGGGTGTCGGGTCGCCGTGAGGTGGCGAGCCAGGATTCGGCGGCGGTCAGCCCGGTACCGGCGAAGCGCCAGTGCGAGAGAACGAGGACGGTGTCCGGGTCGGGCAGCGGGTGACCCGCAACGGCCGCACGCTCGCGGGTGAGCGCTTCGTTGTGGTCGGAGCGTTCCTGGCGGAGGGCGCCGAGGGTGACGGAATATGCGCGGGACTTGGTGGAGAAGTGGCCGCGGAAGCCGAGCATGTGAGCCCACTTACGCAGGCGCAGGTCTTCGAGTTCGGGGAGCGCCCCGAGGTGCCAGCAGGTGAGGATCATCTGTCGGGCGTGGTCGGTGACATCGGTGCCAATGAGATCGATGACGGGGTTGCGGATCGGACGGTCGAGAGTGCCCGTCGCGCTCTCCGCGCCTTTGGTGGCGTACTTGGCGATGTAGGCGGCGACAGCTCGACTGGTCAGGTTGGTGGGCCCGGTGAAGTCGGCCGAGGCGATGGGGCGGATGTCAAGCTGTTCGCCGAAGCGGAAGGTGTGGGCGCGGCCATCGAGGGTCGGGCCGGGTGCCTCGGCGAGCCGGGCTGCAGAGCGGATCGAGTCGCTGAGGAGTTCTGTCGTGGCCCAGACCGGCGGGGTGTCCTCGGCACCGTCCGGACCGTCGAGCCGGATCACAGCGTGAAAGTGGACGGCCCCGCGCCGCTGATACTCGGCGACCTTGGCGTACGACACCTTGAGGCAGTCGCGCAGCGCCGAGCGGCCGATGCCCGCGCGGGAGGCGAGCTGTTGGCGCAGGTAGGTGGTGAACCGGGCCCAGAGGGCACCTGCGCGCGCGTTCCAGAGGACGGCCGCGCGGTAGTCGTAGCGCTCCGGGTTCAGCGGAGTGCCGAGTGCGGGGTCGTCGTCCGGGTGACTACGTCCGCAGCGGCAGCGACCACCGCCGGGCCGGTTGTGGACAGGCCCGAAGGAGGGAGCGGTGAAGGTGGCGAAGACGCGAGGGTGTCCGGCGACGGCCGGGCCGATTCCCTTGCCGCCGCTCAGGCCGGCTGTGACGAGGTGGAAGGTGTCCTTGCGGTAGACCTCGGCGCAGGCCGCGCACCGAGTGGCCCGACGGTTGTTGCAACGGATGAGGAGCTGTCCGGCAGGAAGGTCGCGGTCGAAGATCTCGCGGACGATCTCGCCGGTTGCCGCGTGGACGTCGAGGCGGTGGCCCTCCATCCGCACGGGCCGCTCGCAACCGCCGAGGCGCTGAACCTGGTGTGCGTAGGTGCTGAGGTCGCCGTACTGGGCGAGGGTGGCCAGTTGGCGGATGGCTCCAGCAGGAGCCTGGGGGCGCATGTGCGGGTTCCTCCTTGGAGGGGTGGGAGTTCGGGACGGACACCCCGGCTCGTCCAGGGGGCTAGACAGTGTGGGCAAGCCGGGATGCAGAGCAGTTGAGTTCAGCGGCGGTCGCTCTTGAGGATCGAGCGGATGACAACGGCGCAGACGGCCACGGAAGCGGCGGTGATAGCGACGGCGAGGAGCATAGAGACCAGGACCGCGCCGACGACCAGGACCAGGGCTCCCCCACCGGCGGCGAGGGTGAGCACGCTGCCCGGGGTGAGTTGGACCGTCGGCCGGTTGGAGGCGGGGGCCGCCGGAACCGGGGCCGGGGCATAGGCGGTGGGGTTGTAGACCGACGGGCTGTAGGTCACCGGAGGCGGGCTGACGGCCATCGGTGCGGTGTCCGGGCGGGGGTACTTGGGGGTGAACACAGGACAGTCCCTTCTGTGGTCAGTCGAGGAGCGAGGCGACTGCAGGGGCGAGAACGCTGTTGGCGACGAGGTAGCCGCCGAGGATGAGCAGGGCGACCAGCCACCACGGCGGACGGGCGAGTTGGATGCCGAGGACGGCGACGACGAGCACGGCGAACCAGAGCGGGACGGTCATGGCAGCGGTCTCCTGTCAGGCCTTGCAGCGGTGGGTGCGGGCGGCGAGTTCGGCGGCGGCGCGGCTGTCGTATTCGGCGGAGAAGTCGCAGCGGGGTGCGGTGCAGGTGGCGAGGTGGCGGTTGCGGCCGCGGGCGATGTAGGAGGCGACCTGTACGGGGCCGATGCGGCGGACGTTGCGGAAGCGCGGAGACATGCCAGACGGTCCTTTCTCAGAGGTGGGCGGCGACGGACGCGGTCATGGACGGAGGCAGGCCCAGCCGCACGCGGACGTGGTCGGGGTCGGCCGGGCGGCCGGTGGTGGCGCGGTGTTCCTCGGCGAGGCCTCGGACGCGGTCGACCAGGGCGGGTGGCAGGGAGACGGCAGGAGCAGAGGGCCGGACGGGAACGGTGATCGGTTCGGCAGCGGGCTGCGAAGTCGGCTCCGGGATGGGGGAAGGCACCGGGAGGGCATCACGGTGGTCTTCATCGACGGCGGCCGGGGGCGTCTCCGGTACCGATGTCACCGCGGGCGCCGGGGTTCGGGGTGTGTGGGCGAGCAGTGTTCCGCCGAAGAAGGCGACGGCGGGCCAGCCGGCCACCACGACGCGGAGCGACGCGGGGACGTCGTCCAGGTCGAGGAGTCCGGCGGTCGCGACGTTCGCGCCGAGGGATGCGGCCAGCGCGACCAGGAACCACAGCCGCGCTCCCCCGGCGGGTTGTCCAGCGCGCTGCTGTTCGCGCATCCGACGCCAGGCGGCGACCAGCAGCAGGTCGACGGATACGGGGTAGGCCCATGCCTTCCAGCCGCCCTGTCCGGCCGCCTCCGCCAGGTCGTGAAGGTGCGCGAAGGACAGGGCACCGGCAATGACGGCTTGGACGATTACGGCGTCCACACGGGCCAGTTGGGCGCGCATCGGTTCGACTTCCTTCCTGTTCGAGGCATGGGAGGGGTAGGGACTCGGCGCGAGGCGGTCACGCCGGCCGTGGGGAGAGGGGGTGCGGCTACTCGGTCAGCGGGCGAGCGACAGGCACGGCGGTCACCGAAGAGACCGGCCCAGCAGATTCGACGGCGGCGACGGGCCGGAAGGAGTCGAGGCTGGGCAGTTCCGGCACGAGGGCGGAGGTGGCGCGGCAGACGGCCGCCGCTTCGTCGAGGGTGAGGTGTGGCGAGCGGGCGCGGGACCAGCCGCCGGAGGAGTCGCCGACGATCGCGACACCGGGCCGTTCGGCCGGGATGGACGTTGCGGCGAGCGCCGCTTCCGGAGAGATGTCGGCCAGCGCCATGTTCGCCGAGGACTCGTCGTTGACCCGGTGGCAGATGCGGCCGGTGAGCTGGGCGCGGAGCATGGTCGCGCCCTTGCCTAGTTCGGAGCCGAAGCGCTGCCCGCACACTTCGAGATAGATGCCGGCCGCGCGACCGAGCTGGGCGATACGGATGAGCTTGGTGACCATGGCGTCGCGTCGCTTCTCGTCGTCCCGGCTCGCGGCGAGGAAGAGTTCAGCCACCTCGTCGACGACAACCACGACCGGCACCGGCCGCACCGCCTCAGGCAGTCCCCACACGTCCGAGGTGAGGACGGCATCCGCACCCGCCCCGGACCGGAGACCGATCAGCCGGAACCGTGCCTCCATCTCTTCCAGCAGGACGTCGAGGAGTTCGTTTGCCCGGTCCGAGGTGTCGGCGAGCGCGGACAGCCGGGGTGCGAACGGGGCGAGTTCGACGCCCCATTTGCAGTCGATTCCGACGAGGACGACCCGTTGCCGGGCCAGGCCGCACAGCAGGTTCCGCAGGTACACGGACTTGCCGGACTGCGTTGCCCCGAGGATGAGTTCATGCGGCACGGCACGGAAGTCCCGTACGTGCCAGCGGCCGTCATCGCGAAGCGCCAGGGGCAGGGCGAGAGGGCCGCTCTTGTGCTGCCGCCGGGCGGGCCGCACGTCGGCGAGCACGTCCCAGCCGATCAGCCGCAGTTCGAGCCAGCCCGGCTTGGTCGGGCGGATGTGCACGGCGTGCGCGGCCCAGGCGTGCCGCAGCCGGTCAGCCGACGCCATGAAGTCTTCAGGAGCCTGGCCGGTAGCCATGCGCAGCCGCATCACGAGCCCGGACCCCGTCGGCCACGGCAGCGACCGCCGAGGCGGGACGGGGGCGGCCTCCCGTCCGATCACCCGGGCCGTGGCCCGACGGACAGCCGAGGCCGGAACCGTCAGACCACAGGCGTCCATCGTGGCCCGGTAGGTGGTGAGCACGCGCAGCGCGACGAACGGATAGCCCACGAGCCACCAGAACGCGACCGGCAGACGACGGCGGAGAACCAGC
Organism: Streptomyces sp. NPDC001858; assembly: GCF_053594615.1. NCBI lineage: Bacteria > Bacillati > Actinomycetota > Actinomycetes > Kitasatosporales > Streptomycetaceae > Streptomyces > Streptomyces sp. NPDC001858. The sequence continues at coordinate 31,513 of NZ_JBSFEV010000027.1, read as the reverse complement.
AGCGCAGCCACGGCGAGCAGGCATACCACCAGTGCCCAGAGGGAGTCGGTCATGGTGATCAGCCCTGCACCGGAGCGGGGGCGTTGACCATGACGGCGTCCGCCCGGTAGGCGATGCCATGACGCACCCGCCCGCCGAACTCGCTCTCCCAGGGCCGGGCGATGAGGCCGGACATGATGACCGGAGCACCCATCACCAAGCCCTCGCCGATGCCCTGCTCGGGGACGGTCACCTTGATCATGTCCGAACCGCCCTGCGCGATGAACACCAGCTCCAGCACCATGAGCCGCTGGTTGGTGACCGGGTCCACGGCGACCTCACCGGTCTGACGGTCCTTCACCTTGACCTCAGGCAGCTTGGTGACGAGCAGCGTCGCGGTAGAGACGTCTACGGGGATGACACGCATTTCTTGAACCTCACTTATTGGCAACGCGTTCGGTCCGCGCCGCTTCGGTTTGAATACCCCCCTAGACAGCACGGGGAGCGACCCGCCCTAACTGTCTAGGGGGGTTGACGATTACGTTAGACCGACGACCCGTCAACTGTCTAGGGGGGTATGCAAGTCGAGTTCCGGGCTGCCGTTTCTCCAGCGCCTCAACCAGCCGTACCGGGTAGCGTCCGCCTGGTGAATCCGCACCCCTACAACGACGTCTCCGGTGGACTGACCCAAAGAGCCCGCACCTTTGTCAGTTGTCACGGCATCAAGGTCGACATCAAGTCGGTCAACAGGCAGTGGTGGCTTGAGCGAAACATACCCGCCGCAGTGATCGACCGGATGGCGGCCTACCAGCAACGATGGGGCGGCCTGGTCTTGCCGCCCGCACCGCAGTACGACGGGGGTCCCAAGTACTTTTACCCTGACGTGCCGGAATGCTCGCCCTCTGGAGGGTGGTCGTTCGAGGCAGGGGATCAGCGGAGCGCCGTCCCCTACTCGTTCATGATCGGGCCGGCAGACGAGTTCGGCATCCACTCACATCAGTGGACACCCCTTCATGCAACCGTCGAAGGGTGGGTAGAGTCGCTCGCCCTGACCCACCATGCATCCATGTTTGCGAAGCAGATCACCAAGATCACCGGCGACGACGTCGACAGCATTGCGCTGGACGATTACGAGCCCGTGCGAGAAGTGAAGGGGCTGGCAGACACCTGGTGGCGAGGAGCCGACTCGCTGGTGGCGGTCTATGCAGGGGAGGCCGAATGTCTGTCCTTCCCAGCAGCTCGCACTGCCCTGATCTACTCCGGCCTTGACCAGTGGGGGTTGGGAGGATGAGTCGCGGACACAGGCGACTCAAAGCGCTGGAGAGCGCTCCCCGACTCCTCGCCGATCTCGCTTCAAGCGTGCCAAGCTGCTTCGCTTCAGCTGGCCACCCCGCGTCCGCATGAGGCAACCACAGGCCTAGGACAACACCCATTGCAGGACCGTGGCGTCGTCCTGCGCCTTACCCCGGGGCCAACGCCGACCGTCAGGATCGTCAGCCTCCGCCGCTCGTACGCGGCGGATCAATTCATCAGGCCCGGACGAGCCGAGAACTGCCAATACCCCTTCCCAGGTGACAAGTTCGAAGGAGTCGACGAGTCTCGTCGCACCATCGCTCAGCAGCGTCACGGACGCCAGCGATTCCAGCGGCACAGTCCCGGTAAGGGCATGTTCGGCCGCTTGCAGATCGGGCCCGGCGATCCAGAAGCCGCGCGGCCGGTTGCGGAGCCCCGTCAGGGCGTCGCGGTACCGCGCCAGCGCAGCAGCGTGCTCGGGCGTGCCGGTGGGCAGTTCGTCGACCGGTGCGCGCAGTCGCTTGCCGGCCTCGTCCAGGCGCTGGTCGGTGACGGCGGTCGTCTTCCCGTCCTGGTCGGCGAGGAGAAGCGTCGAGTCACCGAGCACGAGGTATTCCAGAGCTCCCGTGCTGGCCCGGACAACGACGACCGTACTCGTCGGACTGGCCCGATGGGTCAGGTCGCAACTGCCCTCGTGCAGGGACCGAACGACGCGGATCGCGTCGGCAAGGCAGTCGGCGAGCGACCGGGCGGGATGCGCGGTGATGGTGCTCAGCAGCAGCCCGCCCAACGTCGAGGAGAACCAGGCGATGCCGTGCGTGCACCCGGTGTCGGCCCCGGCCACGCCGGCCCCGTCCAGGAGAACGGCCGCCCCAGCCGCAGCAGCGGCGAAGTCCTCGTTCTGCTGGCCGGTTTCGGAGGGAAGCGAGGCGAGGGCGACGTTCACGCCGTCGTCTCCTCGTCGTGCAGGTAGAGGGGTGTGAGCAGTTCGACGGACTGCGGTTCGTCGGTCCCAGGGTCGCACTCGACGCCCACCAGTGCGGAGAAGTTGCGCTCCCCCACCTGTCCCCACAGCGCGCTGAGGTCGGAGGCGAGCAGCTGCACGACGCCGAGGGAGCCCGCGGTGTGGATTCCCGCGATGGCGAGCACCGAGCCGTTGCCGTCCGGGCGGGGCAGCCGGCCGAGGTATCCGACGTCGTGCGGGCGGTACGGCTCCGTGTCCGCTCCCGCGCGGTACGACGTGCCGGTACGCCGGTCCGCCAGAGCCCATGGCTCACCCTCCGGGTGTTCCCAGCCGAGTACCGGGTCCTGGGCGTACAGGTCGCTCATGGCCTGGGACATGCCGGGCCCGCAGACGACGACCAGGCCGTCCCGGTTGAGGTCGACCTCACCACTCACCTGGACGTGGCCGGAGCTGACGTCGAGCCCGTACGACTTGGCCAGCTCTTCGAGCCGCTTCCCGGAGTTGACGTCGGCCATGGCGACGACCGGCCGCTTCTTCTCGCCGTCCCAGCGCAGCGGGGTGACGATCGTGACGGCCCCCGCGCCGAGGAACGCCCCTTCGGGCGCCGGACCGGTGTGCCGGATCTGATGGATCCGCCCGCGGCTCAGGCCGGCCTTTTCGGCGATCTGCGCGTACGACAGCCCTTGGGCGTGGAGGTCCTGGACCACACGGCGACGGAGCCGGGCGAGTTCGGTCACCTCCTGCTGCGCGTCGGCCAACCGCGTCGTGACCTCACGCAGGAGCAGGTACGGATCATCGATCGCCATGATCCGCTGCAACTCGTCCGACATGACCACACCTCCTAGAAGTACCCAGGAGTCTAGGGCCCTAGACGGAATGGGCGGGAGTCGCCTGCCCGAATGAACTCCGATCACATAGAAGCCAGCCCGCCGCCGAGGCACCCCACGAGGACTCACCCTCCGCTGCCCGCGAGGCAGCCACGGCCACGGATCACCACCGGAGAGGAGGTCATGCCGCTCCATTCCGCGGCAGCTCTGCCCAGACGCAACGCCCACCGGCGGGCCGGTCCTTCACGCCCCAGTCCTTGGCGCAGGCGGCGACCATCATCAGCCCACGGCCACCTTCCTCCACCTGGCTGTTGACGCTGCGGAGCAGGGGCTCCTCGTCGCCGCCCTGGTCGGTCACCTCGATGCGGACCATGTCGTCGTCGAAGCAGACGACGACGAGGAACCATCCGCGGTACCAGCCGCTTCGCGTGTGCCGGACGGCATTCGCCGCCATCTCGCCGACTACCAGGACTGCGTCATCCACCAGGCCTGAACCCTCATCCTCAAGCAGGGCGGCGACGAAGTGTCGGGCCTCCGCGACCTGCCAGGCCAGGCCGGGAAAGATGCGGCACCACTTTTTGGGCATGGAAACTCTCCTCTACGTCTAGGGGGCTAGACAGCATTGCGAGCAGCGTATTCCTACGCACGACCGATGAGCCAGGCATCTAGAGGAATTATTCCTCTAACGGGTGGTGAAGTCCGCCAACTCCCGGAACTCCTGCATCACCCGGAGCAGCATCTCCCGCGCCTCGATCCCGAAGATCGCAGCCTCTTCGAACCGGGCGAAGGTCTCCTCGTACGCGGCAACCTCAGCGGAGTCGTCCAGGACCCGCTCACCTCGGAAGGTCTCGACGACGACCGCCCGCCGGTCGCACAAGGTGAACCCGTGACGAGGCATGACCGGCACCGCCCGACGCCACGGGATGACCCCGAGGCGCACGGTGCTGAGACTCTCGACGGCCAGGAGCCGGTCGAACTGAGCGAGCATCAGCGAAGGGTTCCCGGGCCAGGTCCGCAACACGGCTTCCGTCAGCACGAACACTGACTCCCGCCCAGGCTCATACAGGAGGCTCTGCCGCTCCACACGGGCAGCGACAGCCCGGCCGACGGCCTCAGGGGTGGAGTTCGGCGCGCTGTCGAAGACGTGCCGGGCGTACTCCGCGGTCTGGAGCATGGCGGGCAGCACGACGCATTGGAACGAACGCACCAGCCGTGCGGACCGCACCGCGTCATCGAGGGTCGCCCCCACGGGGGCCTCATCGCTGGCTGCCTCGTCGACATCCGGAGCAGTCTCGACAGCAACCAGGAGGTCAAGCACGCCACGAGTGCTCGACTCGTCGAGGTCGAGGGCAACCGTCAAGCGCCGCAGGACGTCGAGGCTGGGAACCATGCGCCCGTTCTCGACCTTGGACACGGTCGGTTGTCCCACCCCAGCACGCTGCGCCAACACGGCACCCGTCAAGCCGGCCTCTGTACGAAGTCCCCGAAGACGCACCCCAAGCGCCTTCATCTGCTGCTGCCGCTCACTCCCCATACCCAGGGTTCTACACCACGAGGCAGCAGACACCGGGCACGCCAAGTGACCGCCTCTCAGACCATGACTAGACAGCGTCGTCTTCCGACCGCACCCAAGCCAGTTGAGCATCGCTGAGAGGAGGGGCGAATCCCTCGGGAAACATCAGCATGAGGGGTTGGGGCCACATGCTCTCAGGCCCGTGCTCTTCGCAGTGCAGGGCGATGAGATGTTTCCCTTCCCCGCAAGCCTCGTGTTGGTAGTGACGGTCATGGGTCTGGCAGAAGTACCAGAACGTCCAGCAGTCGTCCTCTTCGGCCGGCTCGTAGAAGCCGGGATCACGGACGATCAGCGTCACTGGCTCCTGCCGGTTGAAACGGGGGATGGGCCGGGGATCACACCACAGGAGTCGCGAAGGAAGCACGCGACCATCTTCCCTCCAAGGCCGGTGCTGCCACGATGCTCCACTTGACCAACCGAGACAGGAAAGACCCGGCAGTCGGAGCATGATTCAAACTTTCTCTACTGGTTCAAGCCGGCTCGCTCCGCTCCCCGCACGCGGCCCGACCCCCGGCCGGGCCTGCGCTCCTGTCTCCGCCCCGCTCCAGCCCGGCCGGCGCCCGTGCCGCGCGCACAGCAATCAGCCACCCAACGTCAGAGAAGGGGTACGCCGTGGCTGGGGCGGTCGGCTCCGCGGCTTTACGGAGCCACTTTGGCGCGAGCCTCGAAGATCATGGCCCCAACGTCGTGCTTTACCGGGCAGGTCCACAGACTGCCCGACGCGCCGGAAGCTTACGGGGCCATGATCACTCGCGCCAAAGCAGCGCCACCCCAAAGCCGCTCCGCCGACCTTCGCGTGATCCTTTTGCCGACAGGCACAGCTCCTCTTACCCTCAAACACACAGATGCAGCAGCAGAAACCCCCACCAATCACTGCACAGATCGTACGATCGTCACGAGGTGAGGGGGCTCGTGGACATCTCCAAGGTGCGCAATCCATACGACTACCGGAATCCGGTACGTGAGGCCGCTGTCTTCGCTGGTCGGGACAGAGAAGCCGCAACCATTGCGTATGAACTCGACCAGGCTGGCGTCGACCGGCCATCTGTCTGCGTCGTCTTGCACGGTCCGCGGGCTGTCGGAAAGACAAGCCTGCTCTACGCCGCCGAACGGATGGCTGCAACACGCGGCCTTACGACCGTGCGCGTAGACCTTGTCGAAGGCGACGGGGAGCCGATCATTTTCTTCCGCAAGTTGTACGACGAGTTGGTATCAACGATTGCGGAGGAGGCCTCCCGAGTAGGGAAGGAGCTTCCCTTCGTCGTGTCCGACGTCCGTCGTGTGATGGCGGGAGCCCAGGACGCAACCTCTGTGACACCGCTCCAGTTCCCGGAAGCAATGGCCCTCACCGGGCCGGACGGCAGAGTGCCGGAAGCGGCGCTGCGCGCCGACCTCGCCTCCTTTGTACGCATGTTCGGTCACCCGGTAGCTCTGCTTGTGGACGAGGCGCAGCTGATCGCTCATGACGGCCGCGCTCTGTCGGTCCTGCGCTCCCTCACCACGCGCGTCGACGGGCTGATCCTGGTGCTCTCGGGCACATCCGGGCTCATCAAGCGAATCATGGACGTCCACTCGCCAATTCTGCGGCAGTTCAAAGAGATTGAGGTCCGCGCATTCCTGGAGTGGGAGGACGTCCAGACCTGCGTGCTGCGGCCCCTGCATAACGCGGGAATCTTTGGTGGAGTCTCACGAAGTGTCGTTTCTTCCTTGCGGCAGCTCACGGATGGAAATCCGTACGAGATCCAGCTGTACTGCCACGAGATATTCGCCCGCTGGCAGCAGGGCGTCACTGACCGTATGAAGCTCACTCCCGAGGTACTCGAAGGCATCCGATCCCGCATGGAATCGGGTCGTAACGTGCTAGATCGCCCGCTGGTCCGCGCCGTGCGGGCCATGAAAAGGCAAGAACTCATTGCCTTCAACGTTCTCACTTCTGCCCTGGGGCACGCGACACCGGACGAGGCCTGGTTCGCCTACTGTCTCCCCGGCCAACCGGAGATCACACGCGCGCAGTACGACCAGTCCAGAGAAAAACTGGTCGCACAAGGCATCCTCGCGCCCGAGGACACCGTCCGATTTGCCGTACAGACGGAGCTCTTCGACGAGGTTTACGCCCGCCTGTGGACAGCCCGCACCATTGAATCTCGGCCGCACGCTCAGGTCACCAGCCGAGGTGACCTCCGGGCCATGATGGTCAATCGGCTCTGCTACTTGCTGCACGGATTCGCCCGAAAACCCCTACAGATCTTCCAGACGTGCTGTCCCCAGATGAATGGGCGTCACGTGGAGAAGATGATCAATGCCTTGGACAAGATGCCCGGCACAGGCCCCAACGCCATCGCGCGAGTTACCTACCTACACTCCGCCATTCTGCGCGCGGGTGAACCCTCGGCTCTCGATCTCACGACTGTCACCTGTACGTACGGCGGCCACACGGTCGAACGCTGGCTGTACTCGGCGGACACAGACGACATCTCCGTGGCTGACACCGCCGGATTCAAGGCGGCAGCAGAAAGGGTTGCGGGACTTGGCGGGCGGCTTGCGGTCAGTCGGGTACGCCTGCCGCTGCGAACGTGGCCGGCTCACGCGTGGTTCCAAAAGGCCACCGGGGAGTTGCGCACTGAACTTGCAGACAATCATTACACTGCTGCTTTCAACGCCTATGGTTCCGGAGACGTACCCGCTGCCTACAGGAACTTCCGATCGTCCTTCGAATTGAACCCGGGCTGGAAGCAGGCTAATAGTCTGACATACCTTAGCTTGGCAAACGGCTTTAAGGAGGACGCTCTTAATTGGTCACAGCATGCTCTCGAACGGGCCAAAGATGCCTATCGGCGCACATTGAGCCGCTACAACGCGGCCATGGCCCACCTCCTGGCCAGTGACCGAGATGCCGCCGCCGAACATCTACTGGCAGCCGCCGCTGAGGTGGAGAACGTGGCGTTGATCAATAGAATCGACTTTCTCCTACTTCCGAATGCAGATGACGCTACACATCTGCACGAGGAGACGGATGTCGATCTTGTGGAGGCGGTACAACGGGCCCAAGCCGTAATTGGCATCGCTTCTAGCGACGCCCCTGCGGAACTGAACGGAGGAGCGACAGAAGATGGGTGGGCCGCCGCGCAGCCGCAGACATCCAGTCACCCCAGGGGCCAATCTCGACGGACGCCAGTAGTTCTGTCTATGGCCACCGAGTGGACTTCCTCCCACGGCGGGCTCAGTACATTCAATCGCGACCTGTGCCAGGCCCTGGCTGCAGCTGGCGCACAGGTCTTCTGTTTGCTACTCGACGCTACCGCTGTGGAGATCGCCGCTGCCGACGAAGCAGGCGTCACTCTGCTTCCGGCCCCGGAAATTCCCGGAGCTTCCGAGGACATGCGGCTCACCAGCCGTCCAAAGCAACTCGGCGGAATCGTGCCCGACCTCATCCTGGGGCACGGTCGGATCACCGGACCTGCGGCGCAAAGACTAGCCGAAGACTTTTTCCCCACCGCCCGGCGCCTGCACTTCATACACATGGCGCCGGACGAGATCGAATGGTATAAGGCAGACCGCGGAAACGACATGGGCTTGCGCGCTGAGGAACGGACCACTATCGAGCGCACTCTCGGGAGCACAGCACACCGTGTAGTCACGGTTGGGCCTCGGCTACACAAACAGTTCCTCGACGAATTCAGAAGCCCACAGGGCCTTCCCCCTTTGCGGCTCGATCCTGGATTCGACTACGCCGCCCCAAGTACAGATCTCACTCCGCCGCAGGGATCCCCGTCCCGGGTCATGCTTCTGGGTCGCGTGGAGGATGCCGAACTCAAAGGCGTCGACCTTGCCGCCGCCGCCTGTGGTCGGGTCGCGAGGTGGCTACGCGAGGATGGCCTCAGGGGCCTCCGGCTGCTGGTGCGCGGCGCACCCGCAGCCGCCGTAGACGAAGAACGGAGCAAGATCATTACCTGGGCTGCAAGTCCTCTGCTGGATATCGTGGTCCGTGCCTACACTTCGGTGCAGCCCCGCATTGACGACGATCTGAAGACCGCCAGTCTGGTGATCATGCCGTCACGGCGGGAGGGGTTCGGCTTGGTTGGGCTTGAGGCGATCACCCAAGGCATTCCAGTTCTGATCAGCTCGGAGAGCGGATTGGCCGATCTACTGCGCGAGACGCTGGGGCACGAGCAGGCGAGCCAGTTTGTGGTCGAACTGTCAAGAGACGATGAGAGGGACACTGACAAGTGGGCTCGGGCTATCGACCGGAAACTACGGGACTGCGATGGCGCTTTCCGGCAGGCAGCCGATCTCCGTAACGAGTTGGCACAGCGGGTTCCCTGGAATCGTGCAGCCGCCGTAGTACTCGGTGAGATGCCGGACCAATGACCGGACTCACTCTCCAAATGCCGCTGCGGTGACTTCGCATTCCAGTTCCGCACGGTAATGCTCGTAGGTCTCAATGTTGCTGACCTTAACAAGCACGCAGAAGCGCTCCACTGAGGACAACTGTTTGGCTACCTGTGCGTACTCGCGCCGCAGGAAGTGAATCGCAGCCAGGTTGGCCACCGACGTCTGCCCGGCCACCAGGAAGACCGGGCATGAGGACTCCTCAGGTGTGAACTTCGCGACGAGGGCGTACTCCTGATTACCCCGGTCAAACAGGTACTTTTCCCTCCCGACTTCAATGGCGACCGAGTCCTGCCGAGTGTCGTCGTAAGGATGGATGAAAACCCCGGGCAGGTGGGCAGCGAGATGACCACCAGTGCGGTTGTTCGCGCCGCCGGTAGGCCCACCAACACAGAATTCAGTACGGCCATCGTTGCTGCCACGAAAGTTGCCGGACTCCACCGAGACATGACAGCCCAACTCTCCAGCAAGCAAGGCCAGTTCCACGACTGCCCTTATGTCCCGGTAGTGGGCGGTAGCAGGCGAGTTGTACTTGTTGCCCAGCACGATCAGACACGTCTGGCCGGGCCGGACACCAAAGAATGCCGCTCTCCTATTCACCGCCCGAGCACGCTTTGCCCTTTCCTGCAACCAGACGAACCCACCACCGAGCAGGCTGGTCACGAGTCCGATTGCGATGTTCACGAGCACCGACTGAATGGCGTCCCCCTCCCTCTGACAGTCATCGTTTCACGGCCGAGCGAACGCACGCCACTGCACCACAAGCGCACGAGATCGAGCGGGGTACCACGGTGAAAGCCACCGAGACCGAGGGGCAGCAACCCAGGCGTTACCCCAGGTCATCAGCCTAATCGTCTGCAAGTGATCGCAGCTTCCCAAGCTGGTGGCTCGCGCACCGTCGTAACGGACCAGCCGTCGCGGCTTGCTCTGGTCGACGTCACAAGCCGGTAGCGTGGCTGAGGCGGGTGGGAGTACAGCGAGGCATACGCGTGCGTGATCGGCCGGCGCACCCGCCGTCGTGGCTGACTGTCGTCGGCTGGGCTTCGTGCCACTGCCGTGCCAGATGCAGGGGTCAGCCACGGTCAATGAGGGAGTCTCGCGGTCGAGTTCTCAGCAGCTAGAACAGGTATCGAAGCCCCAGCTCAGCGGCATGATCCCCCCGCCTCTCTCCTAAAGCGGTGCTTGCTTCACGACCATCAAAAGGGCAGTTAAGTGAGGTCGGCCGGCCAACCGAGGTGAGCGGGAGTCCCAACTCAGGCCTGCTGCCGTTGCCGACGCCCGATAGCGACGGGCTGCGAGCGCCCTGTCCACGGGGACCGCACTCTCGTACCTTGCCGACATGGATTGGACACCGCTTCTGGCCACGCTCCTCGGTGCCGCGATCGCTACGGGCTCCGCCCTGCTAGTTGAGCTTCGAAAGGATCGGCGTGAAGCAGCCACGGAGTGGAGGCGAAGCAAGCGAGAGTTGTATGGCGCCTATCTCGGGGTGCTGTCCCAGGTGCGAAGCGAACTTCAGCTCATCATCTTGGATCGCGGCATGTCGGAAGCTGAGCGCAAGATCGCAGCCAGGCAAAGCTTCGCAAGGTGCTACGAGATTCGCTACCAACTGGAGGTCTTCGCACCACGAGCCGTTGTTGAGCCGGCGCTGGACTACTTTCGTAGCGTCCGTCGGGCGCGGGATGCAACCATCAGGGGGATGTCGAACGGTGACGAGGGGTACGAGATCGCATTTCAGGAAGTGATGGAAGCCCTGACCGCTGTGCGCGCTGCGATGCGTCTCGACATGGGTACAGACACGCTTCCTACCGACTGAGACGGGGCGGTCACTCCAAACTTCCAGCTCTGCGGGGGAGGCTGAAGACTCCCCCGCATCCTCTCATCCAGCCGTGGCCTATCCGTGGACTCGCCCCGCCCGATCTGCCAAATGCAGAGCCCCTGACCTGCTGCTTCGTCTAGGACCCAAGCGGCCTCCGGAGCCGTGTGCGCAGGTTCGAATCCTGCCGGGGGCACCTTGAATCAGGTGCCCAAAGACCCCGCCACCAGCGCTTTCGCTGAGGACGGGGTCTTGGCGTATGTGCAGGCAGATGCAGCCTGGAGCGGCCGTATGTCGGCGTCTGTGGACGAGGCGTGGACGGGATCTTGGAGCATCGCCGCAGGTCGCCGACTACTTCCGACGACAGGGCGACTAGCACGCCCCCAGCCGCGAAGTCTGCGGCGCCCGACTGCTTAGATCGCTGGCATGACGGACTGGTCGCAGCTCAACCACGCCTACGGCACGGCAGAAGACGTTCCCGGTCTGCTCGACAAGGTGAGCCAAGCCCCGAATGACTCAGACTGGACCGAGCTCTGGTCCCGACTATGCCATCAGGGCACCGTCTACTCGGCGAGCCACGCGGCCTTGCCGGCCCTACGAGACATGGCGCGCCAGTGGTCGCCTGCGGACAGACAGGCACCACTCTTGCTGGCCGGCGCGATCGCGGCCAGCACTGACCAGCCATACGGCGAGCAGGATCCCCACGTGGCCTACGCCTCGGAGATGTCCGACCTGCTGCAACTGACTGAGGAAGCTCTTCGGGATCCGAGCCTCAGCGATGATCCCGGAACTTACGTCTACTTGCTCGCCGCACTCCTCGGCTTCGAAGATGTCGAGGTTTGGGGCGAACAACTCGACGGCCTGAACGACGACGAGTACGAAGTGCCCTGCCCCGCGTGTAGCGCCGAGAACTTCATAGCCTTCGGTGAGTACGGCTTCTTCTCGACTACGGACAGCATGTACATGAACGAGACCGCGGCAAAGAAGAACCCTCTTCAGCCCGCAGACTCCTCAGCACTGGAGGGGCTTGCCCAAAGACTGCACAGTCGCGCGCTCGCCGACAACCAGGCTGATGTCGCGGTCAAGTTGACTTATCTTTTCGGCAAGGCGCAATGCGCCGACTGCGACGCTGTCTTCAACGTCGCGGATGTCATTGCAACCCGTTGGAACGGGTGAACCACTTCCGGCGGGGATGACTGACCCCTCGCTGAGGCGGGCTGGCTCAGGCCTGGCTCCAAGCCTGGCGATGACGAGCGACGCTGTACACCTGCTCGACCTGCTCGGCCGTCAGCACCCCGGAGAGCGGCGCCAGTGCTGCCACCTGACGCTCCTGGTACACGCGCACGCTGAGCTGTGTGGCAACCACCTTCAGATCGGTCACGCCGACGAAGACGAGCACCGGCTCCACCGGGACGGGAAAGCCGCAGTAGCGCTCAAGCACTCGGGCTACACGCTTGGCCTCAGCCCTGCTCTTACGCGCATAGGGCGCCGGCTTTCCGTGATCCACCTTCACAGAGTCGTCGCCGACCCATACAGCCCTTTTGTGATGGTGTTTCGTATTGATGCTGAACACGCCACCGGGCCCGATCAGCAAGTGGTCCACGTCCACCTTGTCGGCCAAGAGGATGGAATGCAGTACGCGCCAGCCGTGCCGCTCCAAGCGGTTCAGCTCGGCTCCCACCCGCTGCTCCCCCGCCAGGCCCTTCCGCCAGGAGTCCCACTCGGCGGGGCGCCGCAGGAGCTGTAAGACGACTCGCTTGATCAGGCCTGGCCCGGATTTGTCGAGCAGAGACTCACCGGGACGGTTGGTGGACAGGTCGTCGGCCGCCGTCAGAGGCGGCAGCAGCGGGGGCCCCTCAGCCTTGGGCGTCCTGGGCGTCTTCTGCGGCGCGACCGGTTCGGGGTTGTTCCGTAAGTGATCAGTCAGCACGGCGATCACGTCGTCGCGATACTCGGCGACCAGGACCGTGATGTCCCCCGTCTTCACATCCGCCCAACCGACCGCTGCGCCTTCAGGCAGGTTCGCGTACAGGCGATCATGTCCGTATCGCTTCCAGCGCGTGACCTTCAGCTCCACGAGTTCCCCCTCGTCCGCTCTCGGCTCAAAGCGTCGCAGCAGGTGGGGCTCATGACGAGAGAGGCCCCGGACAAGTTGCCCGGGGCCTCGGTGGGGTGCAGGGTGCCTCACTCGTATTCGCGGAGCAGATCCTCGATACGTCGGTTGGCGACGTCCTGCCGTCCGTCGAGGCACTTCGCGTAGCGAGTTAGCAACACCTCGACGCTGTTGCCGGCGCGCTCGGCGACCTCGGTCGGGTCGACGCCGGCGTTGAGCCACGTGGACAGCGCGGAGTGGCGGAGGTCGTACGGCCGACTCGCGAGCGGCGAGGAGGCGGCGGCCGGCGGAAGCGCGAGGAGCCGGGCCTCCTGCCACACGCGGTAGTAGGTCGAGGACGGGACGACCGAACCTTTCTCGCTGAAGAACAGGCGCCCGTCGTCCGCCGTGCCAAAGGTGGCCAGGTGCTCACGGAACACGGCGACGAGGTGAGGCGGAATGGGTACCCGCCGGACGTCCTCGGTCGGCCGGTTCTTCAGCCCACGGTCGTCGTGGGTCTCCCCAGAGTCGGTCCACTGCTTGCCGACCGATGGGCGGGTTCGGTGGAGCAGCGCCGAGCCCCAGCCCTGTTCCGGCAGTATCAGGTCCGTCTCGGCGAGGCCGACCGCTTCAGCCGGCCGGAGGCCACCGAAGTACATCGCGGCGAACAGACCCACGAGACGACGGCCGCGGGCACGTCGGTATCCGCCCACATAGGAGACGGCCGCCAGGAGGTTGCGAGCCTGCTCCGGGTTGGCGACTACGCGCGGGTCCACCTGATTGGACACTTTCGGTTTCTGCCAGCGAACCGCCGTGATGGGGTTCTCGCGCAGCTCCCCCAGGTCGACCGCGTAGTTCGCGGCATTGACGAGCGTCCGACGCTTCCGCCGCACGGTCTCTGCAGCTGCCGCCGTGCCGTCGAGCTTGAGCTTCAGCGAGTCGAGGACCGCGCGGGCTGTGGCGGGCTCAGCAAGATCGGCGAGCGGTCGGGAGGCCTTGGACACCCAGCGCAGAACGTTCCGCACGTCGTCCGGGACTTCCCGATCGTCGGGCCCCGGCAACACGAAGGCCCAGTTGCGTAATGCTTTGCGGATCACCTCATCGGACGGCCGTCCGGCACGCTCGTCGAGGAGCTCCAGCGTCACGCTGGTGAGGGATTCATTGATGCCGTCCCTCGTATTGGGGGCGGCATGGGGCCACTTCATGGCGAGGTATCTGAGGGCGAAGGCGTACCAGGACACGGCCGACTTCTTCTCTTCCAGCGAGGCCGGAAGGCCCGACTCGGTGTCGAACTCTTCACCGTCGCGCATCGCTCGCATGAGCTTCGTGCGGAAGTGGTCGGCGAGCGCCTTCGTGCGGAATGACTCCGAGAGCACGTTGCCGGCAACGGACCAGCGGACACCGTACGAGGGCGTCTTGGTGTCCCGCTTGCGAACCGCCCAGACCTTCACGTCAAGGGACTTCACGCCGCCGCCTCCAGCTGTCGAAGCCACGTGGTGAAGTCGCTCCGCCATACCCGGAGCTCTCCGTTGGGCAGCTTGAACGCGGCCGGCCCGTATCCCAACTCCCGCCAGCGGTAGAAGGTGCGGCGAGAGACGCCGCCCAGCTCGTCCAGGACCTGGCGAACGGTCATCAGCTCGTCGCGACGGGCGTCCATGTCGGTTCTCCTTCCGTTCCGGCAGCGGGTTCGAGGGATGCGGACAGCCAGGCTTCGGCGCGGGAGAGGCCGGTTCCGGCGAAGACCCAGTGCGAGAGGACGAGGGTCGTCTCCGTCGGTTCTGTCTCGACCACCGCGGCAACCTGTGCGCGTCGCCAGTCGGCGCGGGCAGTACGCAGGGCGCCGAGGGTGGTGGAGTAGCGGCGGGATTTGGTGGAGAAGTGGCCGCGGAAGCCGAGCATGTGCGCCCAGGCCCGTAGGCGGAGCTCGGCGAGCTCGGGGCGTGCGCCGAGGGCCCAGGCAACGCGGATCATGCGTCGGGCGTGTCCGGAGATGCGTGCCTGGGCGAGTTCGGCGAGGAACTTGAGCGGGCGGTCGAGCGTGCCGGTCGCCGTCTCGGCTCCCTTGGTCGCGTACTTCGCGATGTAGGACGCTACGGCTCGTTCGGTGAGCTCCTGGCCGTCGTCGAAGTCGGCGGATCGGATCGTGCGGACGTCGAGTTGGCGGCCGAAGGCGAAGGTATGGGCGCGTCCGTCGATGGTCGGGCCGTCGACGCGGGCGGCGGAGGCTGCGGCCTGGATGGCGTCGGTCAGGAGCTCTGCCGTCGCCCAGGCGGGCGGTGGGGTGTCGCCGCCTTCCGGGCCGTCGATGCGGATGACCGCGTGGAAGTGCACGGCACCGCGCTTCTGATACTCGGCGACCTTGGCGAAGGAGATCCGGGCGTGGTGGCGGAAGGTGCGTTGGGTGAGGCCGGCGCGCTTGGCGACCTCCCGGCGAAGGTAGATCGAGAAGCGCCGCCAGAGGTGCCCGGCGTGGGCGTTCCAGAGGACGGACGCTTCATAGTCGTACCGGTCCGGGTCGAGGGGCGTGCCTAACGTGCTGTCGTTCTCGTCGTGGCGGGCACCGCAGCGGCAGGGGCGTCCGTCGGTACGGCGGTTGTGGACGGGGCCGAAGCCGGGGGCGGTGAAGGTGGCGAAGACGCGGGGATGGGTGGCGACCTGGTCCGAGGTGCCTTTGCCGCCGCGTAGTCCGGCTGTGATCAGGTGGTAGGTGTCGCGGCGGTAGGTCTCGGCGCAGGCCGGGCAGCGGGTTGCGCGGCGGTTGTTGCAGCGGACGAGGAGTTGGCCGGGAGGGCGGTCGAGTCGAGGTGGTGCAGGGTGCGGCCGATTTCGCCGGTTGCCGTGTCGACGGCGTATTCGGTGCGGTGGCCGTCGAGGCGGATGGGGTGGGTGCAGCCGCCCAGGCCGGAGAGTTGGCGGGCCAGCTCGGGCATGGTTCCGAGGGAGGCCAGCATGGAGAGTTCCGCCAGCGGGGGCGGAGTCTGCCGGGTGATGATGGTGGTTCCTTTCGGCTGTTTCTGCGGTTGGGAGGGACGGCCCCGGGGCGGCGGGATGCTTGGCGGCGTTTGCCGCCCCGGCGGCCGGTCAGCGCCTGTTGGCGCTGTTCAGGAGCGAGCGCAGGACCACGGCAGAGATGGCCACGGAGATGGCCGTGATGGCGACCGCCGCCAGGAGCGCGGTGAGGACGACACCGCCAACCAGGACAGCGGCCACCTGGCCCGCGTAGGGGCTGAGCGAGCGGCCGGCCCTGGGCGCCGGGACGTGGTGCTGCTCGTGGTGAGTCAGGGCCGACGGCGGAACAGGAACGTCGGGCAGCTTGGGGCGGAACATGGCGGAGCTCCTTTCAGCGGTTGTCGCCGTTGACGACCCCGACCCCGGAGCGGGTGCCGGACTCGATGGCGGGTGCGAGGAAGGTGTGCGAGAGCCAGAAGCCGAACAGGGCGATCACGATGGCGACCCACATGCGGACTCCCAGGAACTTGATCGCTGCCCAGGCGATGACGCCCAGGACGAAGACGAGCGGGAGCGAGACGGTCACGGGATCTCCTCAGCGGACGCGGCAGCGGTGGGTGCGGGCAGCGAGCTCGGCGGCGGCGCGGGTGTCGAAGTCGTGGGAGAAGCCGCAGCGCGGGGCGGTGCAGACGGCGGTGTGCTTCTCGCGGCCGCGGCCGTCGTAGGCGGTGCCGACCTGGACGGGTCCGATGCGGACGACGTTGCGGAAGCGGCGGTTGGCGGGCATCAGGGGAGCTCCTCAGGGTTCTCGCCGGTGAAGTCGGCGACGTGGTCGGCAAGCCAGCGCAAGATCTCGTCGCCCTCGTAGCTGTCGGCGGTGAGAATCACCGGTTCGGCGATGAGCACGGCTTCGGTGAGGCGGTTCTGACGGGTCAGCTCGGCGGCGCGGTTGAGCGCGCGGAGCGTGGACGGACGCAAGATGGAAAGTCCTCCGGAGTCAGGCGAGTTGGGCGGCAATGGCTTCGGCGAGCGGGAGCGGAACGCCGAGGCGGGTGGGAAGAGTTGGGGTGTCGATGTCAATCCCGGTCCGGGTCCGGTGGTCGTCGGCGACCTTGCGGGCGAGGGCGACGAGGGCGGGCGGGACAGGGGCGGAGGAGGGCTGTGCGGCCGGTTGCGGGTCGGCGGCGGGCAGCGCAGGGGCGGTAGTCGTGACTGGTGTGGCCGGAGCCTCGTCCTGATCCAGGACCGGTACCTCGTCGCCGTCCGGGGCCGGGGCACCGTGCGCGAGGAGCGTTCCGCCGAGGAAGGCGACCGCGGGCCACCCGGCGACGAGGATGCGCAGCCAGGCCGGGACGTCCTCGAGGTCGAGCAGGCCGGCCGTGGCGACGTTCGCGCCCAGCGACGCGACCAGGGCGACGACGAACCAGCACCAGCCAGCGGCTTTCGCCGTACCGGAGCGCAGCCGTCGCCAGGCCGCTACGAGGAGCAGGTCAACGCTGATCGGGTAGGCCCACGCCTTCCAGCCGTCCTGCCCGGCCGCCGCAGCGAGGTCGTGCAGATGCGCGAAAGAGAGCGCGGCGGCGATGGCCGCTTGGACCAGTACGGGGTCGACGCGGATGCGGTGGGGGCGCATCGCTCAGTCCTCCGGTGTGGAGGAGGCGAGACGCGCGGTGGGTACCGGTTGGGAGCTGTCGAGGACTACGGGCGGGACGTACGGCCGGAAGGGCGTGAGCGCCGGAACGTCCGGGGCGAGGTGAGCCGTGTCCCGGCAGGTGGCCGCAGCGGCGGCGAGGGAGAGGTACGGAGTACGGATGCGGGACCAGCCGCCCGAGGTGTCACCGGCCACGGCCAGGCCCGGCAGCTCGGCGGCGATGGCGCAGGAGGCGCAGACCGCTTCGGGGGCGATGTCGCCCAGTGCCATCTTGGCCGAGGCTTCGTCGTTGACCGGGTGGCAGACACGGCCGGTGAGCTGGGCCCGCAGCATGGTCGCGCCCTTGCCGAGTTCGGCGCCGAAGCGCTGCCCGCAGACCTCCAGGTAGATGCCGGCCGCGCGGCCCAGCTGGGCGAGGCGGATGAGGTGGGTGACCATCTCGTCCCGGCGTTCCTCGTCCTTGCGGGTCGCGACGAGGAAGAGTTCGGCCACCTCGTCGACGAACAGCACGATGGGTACCGGGCGTTCGCTCTCGGGCAGTCCCCAGATGTCTGAGGTGATCTCCTCGTCGGGCATGCCGGGGGCGATCCCCTGTCGAGCCTTGATCAGGTCGTATCGGTCCTCCATTTCCTTGACCAGGACCGGGAGCAGCTCGGCGGCCTCTCCGGGATCGGTCGCCAGCGCGGCAAAGCGGGAAGCGAACGGAGCCAGCTCCACGCCCCGCTTGCAGTCGACGCCGACCAGGGCGACGGACTGTCCGGCAAGCCCGGTGATCAGGTTCCGCAGATACATGGACTTGCCCGACAGCGTTGCTCCGAGGACAAGTTCATGCGGGACGGCGCGGTAGTCGCGTAAGAACGCCGTGGCGTCCTCCCTCAGCGCCACCGGCACTTCGAGGAACCCGCCCTCGCTCCTGCGAGGCATCCGGACCTTGCGCAGGACGTCGAAGCCGATGAGCCGCAGCTCAACAACGCCTGGCTTCACGTCCTTCACGTACACGGCGTGCACGCCCCAGGCATGGCGGAGCCGTTCCGCCGAGGCAGCGACGTCAGCGGGTTCCTGGCCCGGCGCGAGCCGCAGACGGACGCGCAGGCCGGTCGAAGTGGGCCGGATGATGCCCCGACGAGGCGGGACGGGACGGATCTCCCGTCGGCTGGTCGCCTTGATGGCCAACACCCGCAACCGCGACGGCTCAACGGTCAGGCCGCACGCGTCCATGGTCGAGGAGTACGAGGCCAGCAGCCGGGCCACCGAGACCGGCAGCCCGACCGTGGACCAGTACGCGGCCGGGTCGGCGTGCCGGACGTAGGCCGCGCCGCCTATCGCAGCGAGCGGTGCGCCCAGCTCGGCCAACGTGATCAGGTCCGTCACGACGATCAGCCCGCCTGAGCGACCGGGACCGGGAAGGCACCCGGCGCGATCGCGGTGGCGCGGTAGGCGATGCCGTGCCGCTGCTGCCCGTTGAACACGCTCTCCCACGGCCGGGCGATGAGCCCCGGCAGGGACACCGGAGCACCGACGGTCAGGCCCTCCGTCACACCGCTTTCGGGAACCGTGACCTGGATGAGCGACGAGTCCCCCTCGTCGATGAAGACGACGCCGACGGTCATCAGCGCCTCACCGCTCACGGCGTCCTTGGCGATCTCACCGGTCTGCCGGTCACGCACCTTCGGGGTCGGCGCTTCGGTGAGCAGGATCGTCGCGGTCGAGGCGTCAACGCGGATCACACGCACAGAGATTTCTCCTTTGAAGTCGACCAACTCGCCACCTGATAAGTTGACTTAGCAAGTTCAAAGTTAGAGATGCCAGGTTGACTTGTCAAGCCATTCCGGTGCCTGCCAACGAGCGCCGCCGGTACCGCCAGCGCACCATGAAGCCAGCCGGCACAGAGGAGGCGAGACGTGGGCCGAAGACACCGTGCTCAAGATCCACAGCCATGGGATCCACGCGACTCGCAAGGGTCCACACCGCCACCGGGTGCCTGGCCGACACCGCCACAGGGGCCCCCGCCAAGCAGTCCCTACCAGGGCGGGACGCCGCCTAGGCCGAAGAAGCGACGACGCGCCTACCTGTGGCTCTTCCTTGCCGTCCAGCTCTTGTTCCTGATCTGGGTGATCACGGGTGCTTCGACCGCCAGCGGCACCCCCGAAGACTGCCGAAGCCTGACAGGCGACGACCTGAAACTGTGCGAGGACGCGAGCGAGGTCGGAACAACAATCGGCGTGGGCCTCATCATCGGCCTATGGGCGGCCGTCGACATCATCCTCGGCTTCATATACGTGGTCTACCGGCTCGCCAGCCGACGCACCTGAGACGAGCCACCGCACTACGCGGCGCACCCGACCCGCACATCCGGACAGATCAGCCGAGTCGGTAGGTCTCTTCGAGTTCCTGTCCATCGGCAGGAAGCAGCACGTCAGAGACCTGCAAAGCTTGGCCGGACGCGTCGCGGGCGACGACCAGGACGCTGAGGACGGGCACGCCATCAGGAAGGCCGAGGAGCTCGGCCTCACCGGCATCCGGCATCCTGGCCGAGACGCGCTCCGTCACATGGTCGAAGCGGACCTTCTTCCGGCCCTCGATGTGTTCCCGGACGCCGACGCCCAGCGGTTCGGAGTTCCCGAGTTCAGTGCCTTCGACGAGGCCGGCCGGGAAGTATGAGGACGCGAGTTCAACAGCCTCGCCATCCACCGCGACCAGGAATCGGCGCATCAGGACCTTGGCCCGCTTGGGCAGCCCGAGCACGGAGGCCACACGCGCCGGAACCGGCACCTGGTCCACTAGAACCAGGCGTCCAGGAGTCCGCGACTCATCCCGCTCCAGCGCTTCGCGCCCGCGGCGTTCCTGGCGCTCGACGTCAGCCGGCCGCCCGCGCACGATGGTGCCGTAGCCCTGTCGGGACTCGATCCAACCGTCTCGTTTCAGCAGCTCAAGGGCGCGCACGACGGTAGGGCGGGACATTCCGAACGCTTGGACCAGCTGATTTTCACTGGGGACCTTCGTGCCCGGCGGGTAGGTGCCGTCCTCGATGCGCTGCTGGATCGTCTGCGCGAGGCGTACGTACTTCGGCGCCTCTACTTCATACGCCATTCACGCCGCCCGTCAGGATTGGCCAAGTCAACTGGTCAACCAGACTAGCGACAGTGCATATAGAAAAGAACCCGGCTCCGCCTTCAGGTCGGCCAGGCATCGGCCATCACGAAGGAGACGACCGTCCCGCCGAAGCGACTGGGCCCCGAGTGCCAGGACTCGGCAATGGAGTCGACGAGGAGCAGTCCGCGCCCGTGCGCGTCGACAGCGTCAGGCTGCCGCAGCCTCACCCTGGCTGGGAAGCCGGCGTTGTGCACCTCGACCTTGAGCGAGGCCCCGTCCCGGAACCACTCCACCCGGACACGCCACACCTCATCGGACCGGCCGTAGACGATGGCGTTGGTCACGAGTTCCGAGATCATCAGTACGCAGTCGTCGACCGAACAGGCCGGGTTGTAAGGGGCGATGAACTTCCGGAACCAACGCCTGGCCAGGTGCACGGACTCAGCGACGGGATACAGGGTCATCGCCCCGAGTCGCGGCGAGTCCTCAGAGGGATAGCGATCGATCGTAAAGGCCATCCGTGCTCACTCCTTGCCGCTGCCGTCACAGTCGAGGCAGCGCCGTTTCGATGCGGCACGGGCACGGTCGTCGACGGTGGACAGCGCCAGGGCCGTGCGCGAGCTGACGCGTTTCCAGCCCCGCCCACGGCATCCCCGGCAAGCTAAGTGCGCGCCTTGCTCCGGCCGCTGACCCGTCACAACGTGCCCCCTTCATGAAGTGGCCTTAGCCACTTAATGGATAGTGGCATTAGCCACTCACGCTGCGCAAGCGAAACTGCCAAATGACGATCCATCAGGTGCGCTCAGGTGAGGGGGTAGCCCTGCTCGAACGCCCAGCGCTGCGGCGGGTACGTGGCTTCGGCGAACTCCAATGGCCCGTCCTGGAGGTCGAAGACGACGTGGTGCACGATCAAGACCGCAGATCCGGAGTCCAGTTGCAGGTCAGCCGACTCCTCGTCGGTCGCCTGTCGGGCACACATCCGGTCCTCGGCGTAACTCGCCTGCCGCCCCGTCATGTTCTCGACGTACATCAGGGTGCCCTCCTGGATACGCTCCGGCTCCAGGAGCTTGGGCGCCCGCTGCCCGACGTCCGGCGCGAACCACGAGGTGGACAGGGTGATGGGCCCGTCCTGATTGTTCGTCACGCGCCGACGATGCACGGCCCGCCGATCCTTCACCAGGCCCAGCGCCTCAGCGACATAATCCGGAGCATCCAACCAGCCAGCCGAGGTGATGACCGCGTACTCACCAGGGGTGTAGATCTTCCCCGTCTGTCGCGCCCGCCCATACAACTCCCTTGCCCGGCGGTTCACTTCAAGGCTGCGCACGTACGTGCCGGAACCCTGACGCTTCTCGACGAGCCCCTGGTTGCTCAGCGCCTCCAACGACCGCGCGGCCGTCGGCCTGGACACCTTCCAGCTCGTCGCAAGCTGCCTCTCCGAGGGCACCTCGTCGCCCGGCCTGAGATCGCCCCGAAGGATCTGATCGCGGATGTAGTGAGCGATCTGGAGATACTTCGGTTGCGCCTCTTCGATCTGAGGCATGTCCCCTCCTCGTCCAAGTGGCTATGGCCTCTAGCCACTATAGGGTGGGTGGCCAGACCCCGAACCCGTAATGTTGAGCACATGACGCGGTTGATCGTCGCAGCAGGAGGAGGGGGCGACGCAGTCGCCGCCGCAATGCTTGACGCCGCCTTGTACGGCGACGACGACCAGGCGGTGATCCTCACCTACGCGTGGGACCGCCTGTTGGTCGACCCGATCCCAGGCCCCCGCGGCCCCGCCGACTTCACCGGACTCGAACCACTCACCCCGTCTGTCTGGTCGGTGCCGGCCGAAGCCCGCCCGATCGCTCCAGCAGGCTCCACCCTCCCCCGGCTTGCGGCAGAGCTCCCGCACACCTTCGCCCTGATCGGTCCGCACCACGGCACCGAGGGCGTCACACGCCAACTCGGCGAGCTGATAGCCCTGCTGAGGCCGTCGTCGATTGACCTCCTGGACGTGGGCGGTGACATCCTCGCGCGAGGCGATGAGTCGACCCTCAAGAGCCCGCTTGCCGACGCTCTGACACTGGCCGCGTGCTGCCAAGTGAACGCTCCCGTGCGGCTCTTGGTCGCAGGTCCCGGCCTGGACGGTGAACTTCCGATCGACGAGGTACGCAGCCTGCTTGGTCCCCTCGTCCACACATTCACCGCGGAGGACACTGAGCCGGTCAGCGCAGTCCTGGAGTGGCACCCGTCCGAGGCAACCGGGATGCTCGCAGCGACAGCACGAGGGATACGCGGCATCTGCGAGGTCCGGGATGCAGGACTCCCCATCCCACTCACGGACGCCGGCCCGACGGTCCACGAAGTCGACCTGGACGACGCCCTGAACCGCAACGAGCTGGCCCGCGCCATCCTCTCGACCACCACCCTGGACGAGGTCGAGGCGCACAGCCGCGAGATCTGCGGCTACTCGGAGATCGACTACGAGCGCAACAAGGCCGCATGGCTCAAGGACCAGCCGGCAGTGAAGCTCGATCCTGCGACCGTGCTGCCGCAGCTCGACGAGTTCGAGAACGAGGCCCGAAGCCGCGGAGTCACCCACACGACGTTCCGTCGACTCACCGAGGCTTTGGGCATGCCCGGCAGCCAGCGCGAGGACCTCCGCGCACTGCTCATCCATAGCCGACCGGATCGATACGCAGCCCCCCTCTGGGAGCTGACAGCCGTCGAGGACGAGACGCAACCACGATGAGCGTCTTCAGAAGCGATCTCAACCTGGAGGCACGGGACGTCACCGGCACCGGGGCGGAGGCCGACGTAGCCCTGAATCTCGCGACCGGCAACATCAGGCTGTCGATCCTCTGGACGCAAGACATCCAGCTCTCCGCCGACGACGCCGACCAGGTAGCCGACGCCCTCCGGCGAGCAGCCGCGGGAATCCCGAAGCCTCGCGATGACCAAGGAAGCTCAAGCCACCGAGGACCCGTCAGGCCCACCAAGAGCCTGAGTTACAACCTTCTTCACGGGTTCAAGGCTCGCTGCGCTCGCTCGTCCGGCGGTCAACGGCGCTCATCGATCATCGCCAACCCGACCGCCGCACACTCCGCCCAAGCGCATCAACGGCCGCATACGGCCCGTATGCCACCGCCACCACGATCCGGCCTCAGGAGGGGAAAGCACAACTGCGGCTGGACCTCAACGCCCCGCTTCCGGGGCCATGCCGCGTCCCTTCCACGTGGTTGCCTACATAAGTAGGTCGGATCAACCGAGGGCCGCACCAAGCGCGGCGGCGCCGGCCGGTCGCCGCCGCGCCGCCTCAATGTCTCCGCCACCGGCCGCACGTCGCCGCCCGCCCGTCGCCGCACACAGCGGCCACATTCCAACACGGGCACGGGGACGAACCGTGATCCCCAACGGTGCAGGTCAAAGACGCTTTGTGTTCCCGAAAGAGGCCGGATCGTGGTGGCGGTGGCATGCGGGCCGACGCTGCCAGATGCGCGGGCGTTCGTACGGCCCGCTGATCCCGCACCAGGCTGCTGACCGGACGGCGAGCGCGGCCATGAGAGGGGAGAACCCCGCTGTGGCTGGGGCGGTCGGCTCCACGACTTTAGCCAGCCACTTTGGCGCGAGCCTCGAAGATCACGGCCCCAACGTCGTGATTTACCGGGCAGATCCACAGACTGCCCGACGCGCCGGAAGCTTACGGGGCCATGATCACTCGCGCCAAAGCAGCTCCCGGCCAAAGTCGCTCCGCCGACCGAGTGCGCGCCTTAACCGTTCGTCTGGTCAGGCACTCAATGTCCACCCCGGCAGTTCTATAGCCTCGGCGTCTCGTCTTGTACCTGCCGTGAGCATCTCGCGCCCCCGCTCATCTCCTTGGCTCACTAGGGCACCTCCCCCGCCGCGTACCCGCTGGTCAGGCCCAGAGACGATAAGCGAGACTGCGGCCAGCCGACGGCGCGGTGAAACGCCTGCGGCCCGGCACCCTGTCTTCGGGATCGCCTACCCTGCCAGCGCAGATCCACCCTCAGGTCAGGCATGTCGCCCCGCTCCTTGGCATCCAAGGCGACGTATCAGCCGCGCCACTCGTTCGTCCGGCGAACGACAGGCCTGACAGACGCAGCGTCCGCTGGCAACGATCACGCCGGGATCCACCAAGCGCTCGCATCAACGACGCTCCATTCCAACCGAGCGGCGAGTCCTGCAGATCACTTCCAAGAGTAGATCAAGACCAGCTAGCCTATATCATGAGGATGCTGTGCGACCCGGAAGACCATGACGGCACCTGGAGTCTCCATCAGCCAGTACTACACCATGGAGAACAATGACTCTCGATGTCGCGGCGGGCACACAGCTACGGATCCCGGACCCGGACTACTTCACAGACCTCTCGGCCCTTCCTGCAGCACGGACTTCGCTGATTGAAAAGTGGTTCCCAGCTCGGGAGCTCTCGCAACTGATCGCTAAAGACCGGCGCGTACGTGACCCAGCTTACGCTGCTCACCGATGGTGGGCTCGTCGACCGCCAGCTCTCCTTCGAGCTCTTCTCCTGGCTACTGCTCTTCCCGCGGACATAAGTGCGCAGGAGTTCTGGGACAGGTACGCGTCCGAGGAACATCATCTTGCTGGCTTGACCGTCTACGACCCCTTCATGGGTGGGGGCTCGACCCTCGTCGAAGCTCAACGCCTGGGCGCATCCGTAATGGGTTCCGACGTGGATCCTATGTCTGTACGAATCGTGCAGTCAGAACTTACGCCGGTTGACGGCAAGAAGCTCCGGGCGTACGGCCATCGTCTCCTACGTCATCTCCGCGAAAACTTGTCGTGGCTTTACCCGACAGAATCTCGCGACGAGCCCCTACATTATTTTTCGATTGCCGAAGTTCAGTGTCCAGCGTGCGATGAAGTCGGTCCGCTCTACCGGAATCTAATCCTGGTCCGAGACCCCAAAAAGGCGGGAGCCGTCGTTCGCGATCACGCACTCACAGTGTTCTGCCCACACTGCTGGAAGTTGCATGACCTCGACTCGACGGAACGGAAGGAGATCGTTTGTTGCGGTAAGCGATCCCGCATCGCGCACGGAACATTCAGGTCCTTTGCGTACCACTGCTCATCTTGCAGTAAGAAGTCCACCCACCGCGAACTGAAAACCGGTGTTGCTCGGCGACGCATCGTCGCCGTAGAAGAGACTCAGTCCAATGGCCGCCGCCGTCTTCGGATGCCGAACATCGAAGATCAAGCCAGCCAGTCCCGGGCTAGCCAGGAATGGCAGGAGAACCGTACTGCCCTTCCGCGTCCCGAAGGAGAGATTAGGGCCACACGCTCGGATGAGCGTCCTCGTAGTTACGGAATCACTCAGTACGAGGAACTTTTCACTCCGCGACAGCTTCTGGTGCTCGGGCACGCCTTTCAATGGATCCGGGACAACGTCACGGAGAGAGAAACTAGAAGGGCACTTGAACTCGCGATTTCTAATTGCCTTTCAACCAACAATAAGCTGTGCGGCTACGCCACCGACTATGGACGACTGTCCGCCCTATTCTCCGTGCGCGGATACTCCCTCCCTGCACTGACGGTAGAACTAAATCCTTTGCACGAAACCGGCGGGCGTGGAACCATCGCAGCCTGCATCGAACGCGTGGCTAAGTCAGATACGAGGCACATCCGTCGACACATCTGGGATTCACACACAAACCGGCCAGTGCCCAACCAGTTCTCCTTCCAGCGAAGCACAGAAGCATGCTGGGTTGGCCTAAAGAATGCCGCCTCTGCCTCCACCATTGAAGCCATAAGCAAAATCGACGTCGCCGTATTCGATCCGCCCTATTTCGACTTCATTGCTTATGATGAGCTATCCGAATTCCATCGCGCATGGTTCGGAGAGCTGGAGCTTGCGGGCGAGCCACTACTACCAAGGGTGGAGGATCCTGTCCGATCCTTCGCTGCACAGTTCGCAAAATCCTTGAGGGAGATGGTAAATCGTGCGCGAGGTGATAAACCTTTCGCCTTTACCTATCATTCCGCCAATCCGGACGCTTGGAAATCCGTCGGACTCGCCTTGGATAGTGCTTCGCTCGCCGTTACGGCAATTTGGCCCATTCGCAGCGATGGACACATGGGACACCATAGCAACCCTGGCAACTGTGAGTGGGACGTTGTCGTCGTCTGCCGTCCGGAGGCAGGAACTAGAAAGCAACAATTCAGGCATGACGTCGCCTCCTGGGTTGCAATGCTGGAACCCCTGAACGTCAACGAAGCCGACATCAAAAACTTCGAATTCGCGATCAGGATGGCTCAGCAGCGATTTGCTGAAGCCACGTGAACTTAGCAAGCTGCCGCCCTGGGGGGGACCATGCTTAATTCTGCGGAGCGGGCTCACCGTATTGAGCAAGAGAAGCTCACCACTGACGACAAGGCTCGACTCTGGGTCCAAGATCAGTGGCGTAACTACGACGTGTACCGCGTCCCTGTGGAAGCGCTCCTACTGAATGTGGACAACCGGCGTTTTCGGGCTGAACGAATGTGGGCTGAAGCGCATTTGGGCCGGCCGCTAGACCCAGAAAACAACCCGGCCGATGAATTTTCCATCGAGTCTCTTTTGCTAGACACCTCTCACCGCGTCGAGGGCGATCAGATCGTTGGAAAGCCCACCGGTAATTCAGAGGCTCTGAAGAAAGACTGGCAGCGGCGGAGACAGGGGTCACCGCTGTGGATCAGGCCAGACGGGACTGTCCGCAACGGCAATCGCCGCCTCTCCATGATCAAAAGGTTGCAGCGAGAAGAAGGCGCTGACGGGTTGGGATGGGTTGACGCCATTATCCTGCCCATCAATAAGATCAACGAGGCGACGCTGCTCGAGATGGAGCAGAAGGAGCAGCTCACCGAAGACTTCAAAGTTCGCTACAACGACATCGACTACTTGCTTGCTCTGCGTGAGGCTGCGGAGAACCGCGGCATCGAGTGGTACGACCCTGAGTCCATCGAGTCGGTTGCTGGCGTTCTCCAAAATATGGCGGAGAAGTCGAAGAACGAAGTCCAGCGTGATCTGTACGCCGTCAAGTACATGGACATCTTTCTTGATGAGTCCGGGCATAAAGGGCAGTACCACAAGGTATTGAAAACCCTGGAGAGATTTCGCGACATCGGTCGCATGATGCAGCAGATCGAGGGTCAGTATCCGCTGGAGGAAGCTGAAATCCTCCAAACGCTTTTCGCTGCCGTCCGCGCAGGTAAGGGCCATCTAATCATTCGCGACATGCGAACGATGTTTAAGAAGGAGAAGCCTCGGTTCGACAGTCTGAGTGCCGCAGTACTCGAAGCAGAGTCCGACTGGGAGCCAGAAGGACCATCGCTTTCAGACCCTGGACCCTCAGCACTTCCCGAGAACGATACTGGCGATGAAGAGCTCGATGCAGATCCTGAGGAAGAAGGGCCAGGACCGGATGTAGAGAACTATCCAAAGGGCGAGGTAAGTAGCGCTATCGATCTGGCCCTTGATAGCTTCAAAGCATCGCGACAGGACGATGTCGTGAAAGTGCTGCAGGAAGTCTGCAACCGTCTCGAGGCTCTAGGCGACGGGGATCGTCTCAGCGCCGCACTCGCTGGCGAGGATGGCGCCCTGGTCAGGAACAGTCTGACCAAGGTATTCCAGTGGGCCGACGACACCAGGCAGTTGACTGACCGGCGGACCGGACGTGAATAGTTCCAACGAGGTTACCCTCGAATTTGAGGGCGATGCCCTGCTCGTGCTAAGCGCAGCGCTCCACACTGATCGCCGAGCCCGCCTGTTCTTCCGAAGTATCCTTGGGGCCGAACAAGTCGATGATGGTTACCGCTGCCCGCGGAGAAGGGTGAGCCTTTCTGCGTTGGCTCTCAGAGTCTACGACTGGCTCTTCGCTCACGGTTGGGAAGCGGTAGGTGCGGGGGACGCCAAGACAACGGTGAGCTTGGAGCTGGAGCGCCGGCGCAGCTTCGTCAGAACGAAAGAGGCTGCTCAAGCGCAGAAGAGCGAAGGGGCAGAGTTTGATTTCTCGCCTGTCGACCTCGCACTGCGGCAATTTGGGTGGTCCGCCCAACGTGAGCTCCGACCCCACCAGCGTGCGGGTGTAGCTCATGCACTGACTGCGATTAACGTCGGAAACTTCTCCGTTCCTGGAGCTGGCAAAACCACCACTACCCTTGCCGCGGCTGTGACGCATTTACAGTCGAAGACAGTCAATCTGATTGTGGTAGTTGGCCCATTGGCATGTTTCGATCCCTGGGAAAGCGAGACACGTGCTGCGGTGGGCTCGCTGATCCGGACCCGGCGGGTGCGGGGTACAGCACGTCAACGGCAAGTCACGTATCAGCAGACTAAAGCGAACGACTTGCTGCTGATCAGCTACCCAACTGCCGCAGCCGACCAAATGCTGCTGCTGGACTTGTTCGACAGCCACGATGTCATGTTGATTGTCGATGAATCGCATCGCGTCAAAAGATTTCGCGGGGGAGTTTGGGCGCCAGCTCTGGTAGAGCTAGCCAAGCAGGCCAAGGTACGTATGGTCCTTTCTGGGACGCCGATGCCTCAGTCTGGGCGAGACCTCTACAGCCAGCTCAATATCCTCTGGCCTGATGGGCAGTTGACTGGCACGAGAGATGCCTTCGCTGCACAAGTTGACAGCAGGTTTGATGATGTCGTTCGCGAGGTCATGCCTTTTGTCTCGCGAACTCCTAAGTCAGCCCTAGGACTCCCGCCTTACACCATCCAACATCACGCAGTAGAACTGTCGGGCACCCAGGCTGAAATTTACGAGCTGATCGAAAATCGCTTGCGCCAGCGCATTTCCGATGCAGCTACGTGGCAGGACAAGATTGAAAGTCTCCGCCGTGGTCGCCCGATTCGACTACTGCAAGCAGCATCAAACCCTCTGACTTTCTCATCCAAAGACACATACTTTCGTCTGCCCGAATTGAAAGACAGGGCCCCAACCCTCATGGAGCGCCTGATAAGCTACGGCTTTTCAGGCGAGGTGCCAGCGAAGTCCGCCGCGGCTATCGATCTAATTAGGGAGATAGCCGAGAGAGGCGAGAAGGTGGTGTGCTGGAGTAACTTCGTTGTCAATCTGGATCACTTCAGAAGCCTCGTCACTGAGCTGCTAGGTATTCCTTGCTACCAGATTGACGGCCGGGTTCCAGCAAGTCAGGACGCCTTGCATTCCGGACGAACGTCCGTGGCAGAGACGGCTGGAGATGAAGATACTCGTGAGGCGGTAATCCATAGGTTCCTGCAAGAACAGGGTCCAGCCGTATTGGTTACAAACCCAGCATCGTGTTCAGAGTCCATTTCTCTGCACACCTCGTGCCGCAATGCCATCTATCTCGATCGCACCTATGACTGCGCCATGTTCTTGCAGTCTATCGACCGCATCCATCGACTGGGTCTACCGGCGGATGCCAGAGTGAACATCCATATCATGGATGCCTTCTTGGGTGGCCGAGAGACAGTGGACGCACTTGTCGAGGCTTCGCTTACGTCGAAGTCTCGTCGAATGCAAAAGCTCTTGGAAGGGGCGGAGATTCTCCCGATTGAGCTTTCAGAGGATCCATCCGTCGATGCTGAGGGCAACACGGAGGACCTGGAGGCCTTGCTCCGCTACCTGTTGGGTCAGGAAGAATGATGACTCGGGATCTGAGTAGCTGGATGACAGCAGCCAGAGTTGATCGAATGCCGATCATCCTGACCTGTATTCGCAAATATCCTCCACCGGGAATCAGCTCAGCAGACGCTCATAGATATCTGTGGCGTCATTGCGGGGGTCCGATGAGTGAGATCTCTACGCTATTGGAGATCTTGACTCAAGTGGGACTTGTGGAATACGAGGACACTTGGCTGCGAATCACTCGGAGCGGAGTAAAGATTGCCACGCAGGACCACCAAGTTGGCGGGCGCATTCTCGGGAAGACCTTGATCCAGGCAGGCATCTTTGGCGGTCAAGTCCGCCGCCTGCTTGAAGTGAGTCAAGTCGATGACGCTGGCACTCTTGTGTGCCCGAGGGATCTCGCGTTGCGAGTTGCTCCTCAACTCACTGGAATCCTCCGTCGTTTTTCAGCAGTCACCTTGAGCATGGAGCTGCGCGTAGAGGCCAGCATGGTGGCTGACATGGGTGACGTCTGGTCGTTGCTGCCAGCACCCGCGAGTCCGAAAATCGACACCAAAAAGGATATGGGTAACCGGGGAGAGCTGTACAGCTATCAATACTGCCGCATGAATTCATCCGATAGTTCCAAAGTCCGATGGGTGGCGAGAGACGATGAAACCCTTGGGTACGACATTGAGGACCTCAACTATACGCCCAGACGCCGGATTGAGGTAAAGTCGAGTGGTGACGGGAAAGTTCGTTTCTTCCTCAGTCGGAACGAATGGAACGTAGCACATGAGCTTGGAGAGCACTATGAAGTGCATTTCTGGGGTGACGTATCGCTAAAACTTCCAGTGCAGCAAGAATTCGAAAAGCTAATGAAACTGGGATACCCGATCATACTCCGAGGGATCAGTGACTTGCTGGCCTCTGGTCGTCTCGCTGTTACCCCCACCCAGTATCTCGTAACGCACTCGGACAACGATTGATGCATGATCCGTAGCGCAGCAGTCGAACTCATCAGGCGACGAGAAGTGGCCAGTGCTGCGATCAGACGACTACATAGCCGAAAAAAAGCCACCTCAGTCTGTCGCCGATCTCCGAGCCATAACCACGCTTCCTGGCGGCGAATTCTGTCGCAACGCCGACGGTTGTTGCGGACTATCCGTGGACGAGCGAGCTGCTCACAGCAGCTAGGACTTGTCCGGCCGATCATGGCTCTGGATAGTCGGGCATGATGCCCAGGTGAGCATCATCGTGAAGTTCTTCGTGGCGCCGGACGACACGT